>NZ_JBQKGQ010000001.1:0-306634 GCF_052118705.1 Agathobacter sp. LCP21S3_B2
CGGTACTCGATACTACGATATTCATCACCCTCGGCTCTGTTTTAGAGGTAATAAAAATACGTCAAAGCCTTGAAAAATCTACATTTTAGGCTTGACAGAATAGGAAGGAAGACATGGCAATTTTAGAGGTTAGAAATATAGAAAAACACTTTGGAAGGACTAATGTGCTTAAGGATGTCAGTTTTTCCATGGAGGAGGGCAATGCTCTTGCCATAATCGGTTCATCAGGCTCAGGAAAGACTACGCTGTTACGGTGTCTCAATTTCCTTGAGAGACCTGACAGTGGTCAGATTATTGTGAATGGTGAGACACTCTTTGATGCTTCCGAAGCGAGCAAGGATAAAGACGCGGAGCTTCGCAAAAAGAGGCTGCATTTTGGTATGGTGTTTCAGCAGTTTAATCTTTTTCCACAGTACACAGCACTTGAGAATGTTACTCTGGCAGAGCGCCTTCTGGCACAGGAGACACCTGAGTTTAAAAAGGATAAAAAAGCAATCCTTACACGTATTGATGAGCATGGAAAGGAGCTTCTTGACAGAATGGGGCTTGCTGAGAGGCTGAACCATTATCCGCATCAGCTCTCAGGTGGACAGCAGCAGCGTGTAGCTATAGCAAGGGCACTGGCACTTAAGCCTGATATACTCTGCTTTGATGAGCCTACATCTGCTCTTGACCCGGAGCTTACCGGAGAGGTGCTCAAGGTCATCCGTTCCCTTGCGCAGCAGAATACCACAATGATTATTGTTACACATGAGATGGCCTTTGCGCGTGATGTCGCAGATCAGGTGATCTTCATGGACGGTGGTGTGATTGTTGAGCATGGTGACCCACATGAGGTGATTGACCATCCGAAGGAGGAGCGTACCAGGCAGTTCCTCACCAGATATGCGAACGGCTGATGTGTGAGAAATATATTATACATGTCGAAAAAGTGTGAAATAAGTGTAAATTGAAAAGTAGATATTGATTTTTTTTTAACAAACATATATACTAACAAAAGAAATGGATGTAAATCCATAATTTATAGAAAAGAGGTTTATTCAAATGGCAAATGTTGATTTAACAAAGTATGGCATTACCGGAACAACAGAGATCGTTCACAATCCTTCTTACGAGACATTATTCGAGGAAGAGACAAAAGCCGGCCTTGAGGGTTACGAGGTTGGTAAGGAGACAGAGCTTGGTGCAGTTAACGTTATGACAGGTATCTACACTGGACGTTCTCCTAAAGATAAATATATCGTTATGGACGAGAATTCTAAGGACACAGTATGGTGGAATACACCTGAGTATCCAAACGACAACCATCCAATGAAAGAGGATGTTTGGGCAACAGTTAAGGATCTTGCTAAGAAAGAGCTTAGCAACAAGAAGCTTTTCGTAGTAGATGCATTCTGTGGAGCAAACAAGGATACACGTATGGCTGTTCGTTTCATCGTTGAGGTTGCTTGGCAGGCTCATTTTGTAACAAACATGTTCATCCAGCCATCAGCAGAGGAGCTTGAGAACTTCGAGCCTGATTTCGTAGTATACAATGCTTCAAAGGCTAAGGTTGAGAACTACAAGGAGTTAGGTCTTAACTCAGAGACATGTGTTGCATTCAACATCACATCAAAAGAGCAGGTTATCATCAATACATGGTACGGCGGAGAGATGAAGAAGGGTATGTTCTCTATGATGAACTACTACCTCCCACTCAAGGGCATCGCTTCAATGCACTGTTCAGCAAATGCTGACATGAATGGAGAGAACACAGCAATCTTCTTCGGTCTTTCAGGAACAGGTAAGACAACACTTTCTACAGATCCTAAGCGTCTTCTTATCGGAGATGACGAGCACGGCTGGGATGACAACGGCGTATTCAACTTCGAGGGTGGATGCTACGCTAAGGTTATCGGTCTTGACAAAGAGTCTGAGCCTGATATCTACAACGCAATCAGAAGAGATGCTCTTCTTGAGAACGTTACAGTTGCTGATGATGGAAAGATTGATTTCGAGGACAAGAGTGTAACAGAGAATACACGTGTATCTTACCCAATCAACCACATCACAAATATTGTTAAGCCAGTATCTTCAGCACCGGCTGCAAAGAACGTAATCTTCCTTTCAGCAGATGCATTCGGAGTACTTCCACCAGTATCTATTCTTACACCTGAGCAGACACAGTACTACTTCCTTTCAGGATTTACTGCAAAGCTTGCAGGAACAGAGCGTGGAATTACTGAGCCAACACCTACATTCTCAGCTTGCTTCGGACAGGCATTCCTTGAGCTTCATCCTACAAAATACGCTGCAGAGCTCGTTAAGAAGATGGAGAAGTCAGGCGCTAAGGCATACCTTGTAAATACAGGATGGAACGGAACAGGAAAGAGAATCACAATCAAGGATACAAGAGGAATCATCGACGCTATCCTTTCTGGTGATATCCTTAATGCTCCAACAAAGAAGATCCCTATGTTCGATTTCGAGGTTCCTACAGAGCTTCCAGGAGTTGATTCAGGAATCCTTGATCCTCGTGACACATATGCTGATGCTTCTGAGTGGGAGGCAAAGGCTAAAGATCTTGCAGAGAGATTCAACAAGAACTTTGTTAAGTACACAACAAATGAGGCTGGTAAAGCACTTGTTGCAGCAGGACCACAGTTATAATATATTAAACAGAATTATATTAGATAATTCTAAAGCCGGGCGGTTGTATGTCGCCCGGCTTTTTTTGAAGATACTGTATAAAACGTTATAAAACAGGCATTTATCGAGGTTATGGATGTATAAATATTGTTATTAATAATATGAATTTAAGTTATATTAACGATATTGCTTGACAAATACAGATTATAGTAATATTATCATCATGTGAACAGAAATAATAGAAATTGTGAGGAAGGTTTTTCGATGAGAAGACAGGCATTATCTCTTTTAGTTGAGAACAATCCCGGAGTGACCAGTCGTATTTCAGGACTGTTCAGTCGCAGGGGATTTAATATTGATAGTTTCTCCTCAGGAGTTACAGCAGATCCGCGCTATACACGTATCACAATTGTTGCAAGCGGTGATGAACAGGTGCTTGAGCAGATAGAGAAGCAGTTGGCGAAGCTTGAGGATGTACTTGATATCAAGAAGCTTGAGCCGGGACTCTCAGTGTGCAGGGAGCTTATTATGATAAAGATAAGAGCACTCGATACACAAAGACAGGCAGTTATGAATGTGACTGAGATCTTCCACGGCAAGATAGTTGATGTCACTCATGACTCTATGATAATTGAGCTCATAGGTACACAGGACAAGCTTGATAATTTCATAGACTTACTTAGCGGCTATGAAATATTAGAGCTCGCAAGAACGGGAATCACAGGACTTACCAGAGGTTCCAATGATGTAGTTATGTTGGATTAGTCACAGGACAATCTTTACATATAAATAGTTTACTTAAATTAACAGGAGGAAAACAAAATGGCAGAACCAAGATTATTTTATCAGGATGATTGTAACCTTTCATTATTAGAGGGCAAGACAATTGCCATTATCGGTTACGGCAGCCAGGGACATGCACATGCACTTAACTTAAAGGATTCAGGATGTAACGTCATCATCGGTCTTTATGAGGGCAGCAAGTCATGGAAGAGAGCAGAAGAGCAGGGATTCAAGGTATATGTTGCTGCAGAGGCTGCAAAGCAGGCTGATATCATCATGATTCTTATAAATGATGAGTTACAGGCAGATATGTACAAGAAGGACATCGAGCCAAACCTTGAGCCGGGCAACATGCTTATGTTCGCTCACGGCTTCAACATCCACTTTGGATGCATTAAGCCACCAAAGAATGTAGATGTAGCTATGATCGCACCTAAGGCTCCGGGACATACAGTACGTTCAGAGTACCAGGCAGGAAAAGGAACACCTTGTCTTATCGCTGTAGAGCAGGATGCTACAGGAAAGGCATGGGACCTTGCACTTGCATATGGTCTTGGAATCGGCGGAGCAAGAGCCGGACTTCTTGAGACAACATTCCGTACAGAGACAGAGACAGACCTCTTCGGTGAGCAGGCAGTTCTTTGTGGTGGTGTTTGTGCACTTATGCAGGCTGGTTTCGAAACACTTTGTGAGGCTGGTTATGACCCAAGAAACGCATACTTCGAGTGTATCCATGAGATGAAGCTCATCGTAGACCTTATCTACCAGTCAGGCTTCGCAGGTATGAGATACTCTATCTCTAATACAGCTGAGTATGGTGATTATGTAACAGGACCTAAGATTGTTACAGCTGAGACAAAGAAAGCTATGAAGAAGATTCTTTCTGACATCCAGGATGGTACATTTGCTAAGGAGTTCTTACTTGATATGTCACCAGCAGGACGTCAGGTACACTTCAAGGCTATGAGAAAGCTTGCTTCTGAGCATCCTTCAGAGAAGGTTGGTGAGGAAATCCGTAAGCTTTACAGCTGGAATGATGAGAGCGACAAGCTCATCAACAACTAATCTGTCAGATATATATGACAATAAGACCCGGGGCAGTAATGCACCGGGTTTTTTATATAGCAAAACTTGACAAAATATAGTGTGATGTGTAAAATTATGAATGTTAATCAGACGGATTAAAAATACGCCTTCGTCTCTTTGAGAGGCGGAGCGTTTTTGATATAAGGAGGCAAGTATGTCAGAACCATACAATCACAAGGCCATAGAGAAAAAATGGCAGGAATATTGGAAAGAACACGAGACATTCAAGACAGATGTTTGGGATTTTTCAAAGCCTAAATACTATGCACTTGATATGTTCCCTTACCCTTCAGGAGTAGGTCTTCACGCTGGACATCCGGAGGGCTATACAGCTACAGATATCATGTCGCGTATGAAGAGAATGCAGGGCTACAATGTACTTCATCCGATGGGATATGATTCATTCGGTTTACCGGCAGAGCAGTATGCTGTAAACACAGGTCATCATCCAAACGGTTTCACTCAGAAGAATATAGAGACCTTCTCAAAGCAGTTAAGAGAGCTTGGTTTTGATTATGACTGGTCAAAGATGATTTCTACAAGTGACCCTGAGTTTTACAAGTGGACACAGTGGATTTTCAAGAAGCTTTATGAGGCCGGATATGCAAAGCATATTGATATGCCCGTAAACTGGTGCGAGGAGCTTGGAACAGTTCTCTCAAACGATGAGGTTATAGATGGCAAGTCAGAGCGTGGCGGCTATCCTGTAGTCCGCAAGAACATGAAACAGTGGGTTATTGACCAGCCGGCATTTGCAGAAAAGCTCCTTGAGGGGCTTGATGAGATAGACTGGCCTGAGTCTACCAAGGAAATGCAGAGAAACTGGATTGGCAAGAGTACAGGTGTCGAGGTCAAATTCCAGATTGTAGGCGGTGGAGAGTTCTCTATCTTTACTACATGTATCGAGACAATATATGGTATCACATTTATGGTGCTTGCTCCGGACGGAGATATAGTAAAGGGTCTCATGGACAGAGTCGAGAACAAAGAAGAGGTTCAGGCTTACATAGATGAGACTGTAAAGAAGAGCGATATGGACAGAACTGAGCTTAACAAGACAAAGTCAGGCTGTGAGCTTAAGGGACTTCATTGTATCAACCCTGTAAACGGCAAGGAAGTGCGCATGTTCATCGGTGATTTCGTACTGGCAAGCTATGGTACAGGTGCTGTTATGGCAGTTCCTACCCATGATCAGCGAGATTTCGAGTATGCACAGGCTCATGATATTGAGATGATTCAGGTAATTGATGGTGCAGATGTATCAGAGCATGCATTTGAGAAGCATGATTACCTTGGAAAGGGTTGCAAGCTCATCAACTCAGAGGAGTTTACCGGAATGGTAGTTGAGGATGCTAAGGAAGCTATCACAGCCAAGCTTGAGAAGATGGGCGTGGCAAAGAGAACTGTAAACTACAAGTTCCGTGAGTGGATTTTTGCACGTCAGAGATACTGGGGAGAGCCTGTTCCATGTGTATACAAGGAGGATGGTTCAATCTATTTCCTTCCTGATGATGAGCTTCCGCTTATTCTTCCTGAGCTTGAGGATTACAAGGGCAAGAATGGCAAGGCACCTCTTGAGAACGCTACAGAGTGGAAGCAGTATGACAGAAACGGTGTAAAGGGTACTCGTGAGACATCCACCATGCCTGGCTCGGCAGGATCTTCATGGTATTATATGAGATATATCGATCCACACAATGATAAGGAATTTGCAAATCAGGAGCTCTTAAAGCACTGGATGCCTGTAGATCTCTATGTTGGTGGACCGGAGCATGCGGTAGGACACCTCATTTATTCAAGAATCTGGAACAGATTCCTCTATGATCAGGGCTTATCTCCTGTAAAGGAGCCTTTTAAGAAACTCGTACATCAGGGAATGATCCTTGGATCAAACGGTATCAAGATGGGCAAGAGATTCCCGGAGTTCGTAGTAAATCCTAGTGATGTAGTCGAGGAGTACGGCGCTGATACACTTCGTCTCTACGAGATGTTCATGGGACCACTTGAGGTTTCGAAGCCTTGGAACGACAGCAACGTACAGGGAGCAAAGAGGTTCATTACACGTGTATGGAATTTCTTTACAGAGCCGGAGAATATTATCGAAGAGGATGATGGAAAGCTCACAAGAATCTATCATCAGACAGTAAAGAAGGTCACAAACGACTTTGAGGCACTTGGCTACAATACAGCTATCAGCCAGATGATGATTTTTGTCAATGAAGTATACAAGGCAGGCAGATGTCCTAGAGAGTTTGCAGAGGGACTTATCAAGATGCTTTCTTGTGTATGTCCACATGTTGGTGAGGAAATCTGGCAGAGAATGGGACATGACGATACAATCGCATTTGAGCCATGGCCGGTATACGATGAGGCAAAGACTGTTGAGGATACAGTAGAGATTGCTGTACAGATCAACGGAAAGACTAAGGGCACTCTTGCAATCGGAAAACAGGATCCTAAGGATGAGGTTATCGCAAAAGCAAAGGATGTTATTGCAGATAAGCTTACAGGAAATATCGTAAAAGAGATTTATGTTCCGGGACGTATTGTAAACATCGTAATGAAATAAAAATCACCCGGTATTTTGCACAGCCATTAGATGGCCGGCAGAATACCGGGTGATTTTATTTTTTGAGAACATGTGGTGGAAGTGATGGATCACTTCCGCGAAGCTTCTGCATACCGCGCTGGATCGCATCCTTGGAATTTTTCCAGTCGGCATCTTTATTTTTATAATCATATTTTTCGATGAACCATGCAACATCTTCATATATGCGGTTCATGTTGTCGTGCATTAGAGGGAGCACGATATCGTAAAACTCTTTGCGCTTATCACCTTTTAAATAAGTGTCAGCTCCTTCCAGAACCACTTTCAGGTGATTGAGACAAAATCCTTTTGTGTTCTTTAATTGTTCTTTTAGTTCAGGATCCTTTTCATACATAGTGAAGAAGGTCTTCATGTATGCATTAAAGGTCTTGTTTACGCTGTCGCATATAAAGCAGGTTGATTCACGCTTGTTAATCCAGTCCACGATGGAATTGGAGGAGGCGTTTGCTTTTTTGAAAAGACCGCTCCTTTGCACTGAATCAGGCTTAAAGTTCTTAAATTCTTTATCCATCTCTTCAATATGGCGCATGTACATGGTTTTTAGTATCCAGGCGTTTCCGAGTGAATTGCCATAGTCAAACATTTTTTTGAAATGTGCACGGCAGAAGCCCTCCTTATCGGTCATATCGCGTATGTCAGCCTCCATGTAAGAGGCACCATGACCAAGTACAAAATCCATGACGTGATCCTCAGTGCGTTTTTCTATATAGCAGAAGGGGCATTCGCCGGCATTGTCAAAGGCGTCTGATATGGGGATAGTGTGTATTTGTTCTTTCAAAGTAATACCTCCGGGGTCATATTTTGTTATTTAAAAATCCTCTGGTGTGTAGCTCTCATAAAACTTGATAAAGGTCTGCAGAGAGGTGGAAAGCTTTGAAGACTCCTTGTAAGCAAAGCCAACCTCACGCTTGTGGATTGGTATGCCGAGAGGAATTTCAATCAGGGTACCATCAGCAAGCTCCTTTGAAACTATGCTTTTTATGACGCAGGCCACACCTACGCCTATTTTGGCAAAGTCTATGAGCAGGTCCATATTTGATATATCTATAGAGTCCTTTACGTGTATCTGGTTCTCCTGCAGATAATCATCAATATATTTACGTGTCATATTGCCTTTATCGAGAAGCATGAGAGTAGAGTTTTGCAAAATCTCGCTCTTTTTGACACCACGGGCGCTTAAGTTGCGCAGATAGTCCTTTGTAGTGACAAATATATCCTCGATGTTGTCCAGATAATAGAAATTGAAAGTCTTAAGGGATGTTGGTTTTCCAATCAGACCTATATCTATTTTGTCATCATCGAGGAGCTTTAAGGTCTCATTGGTGGACTGACATTCGATTGAGATGCTTATATGAGGATTTCTGTGTATGAATTCCTTGAGATATGGCAAAAGCATATATTTGCAGAGTGTTGAGCTGACACCAATCTTCAGCTGGCCGACACCGAGCTCTATTGAGCGCTTTAGCTTTTCCTCACCCTCATTTAATGCCTCAAAGGCCTCGCTTACATGATCATAAAGAAGCCTGCCCTCATCGGTCAAGACGACACCTCTGGAGCTTCTGGAAAAAAGCTTGCATTCCAGTCCGTCCTCGAGCTTTTGAATTGACTTGCTGATGGCAGGCTGGCTGATATAGAGCTCCTTGGCTGCCTTTGATATATTGCCGGCATTGGCGACAGTATAGAAAATCCAGTAAGATGAGAGATTCTGGTTCATTTGTACCTCCTGTGGTTTGT
Organism: Agathobacter sp. LCP21S3_B2; assembly: GCF_052118705.1. Lineage (NCBI taxonomy): Bacteria > Bacillati > Bacillota > Clostridia > Lachnospirales > Lachnospiraceae > Agathobacter > Agathobacter sp. LCP21S3_B2. The sequence continues at coordinate 8,840 of NZ_JBQKGQ010000001.1, forward strand.
ACTTTTAATGGGCTGTAATCGTTGCTTGTCACAAAAAGGTGTGAACATCAACAAATCTGTGTTTATTATACCATGAGATTTAGTTATGGTAAATATGTTTATTATGTATTTTTATTATGGTAAATCATATGTTATGATGTCTTAAGTAAACTTGATTCAGATACAATCATAATACAATATTTTTATATGCTAGGAGGAATTTAAGCATGGGAATGACAATGACACAGAAGATTCTTGCTGCACACGCAGGCCTTGACTCTGTTAGTGCAGGACAGCTCATTGAGGCTGATTTAGATCTTGTGCTTGGAAACGACATTACCTCACCTGTAGCGATTCATGAGATCGACAAGATGAAGGTAGAGGGAGTGTTTAATAAAGATAAAATCGCACTCGTTATGGATCACTTTGCGCCAAACAAGGACATCAAGTCAGCAGAACACTGTAAATGTGTTCGCGAGTTTGCCTGCAAAAACGAGATTACAAATTACTTTGATGTAGGAAAAATGGGCATCGAGCATGCACTTTTACCTGAGCAGGGACTTACCGTTGCAGGTGATGTGATTATAGGAGCCGATTCACATACATGTACATACGGAGCTTTAGGAGCATTCTCTACAGGTGTGGGAAGCACTGATATGGCAGCAGGAATGGCTACAGGCAAGGCCTGGTTTAAGGTACCTTCTGCTATCAAGTTTAATATTGTCGGAAAACCGGCTGAGTGGATCAGCGGCAAGGACGTCATCCTTCATATCATCGGTATGATTGGTGTGGACGGCGCACTTTATAAGTCAATGGAGTTTGTCGGAGAGGGACTTAAATATCTTTCTATGGACGACAGATTTACTATCGCCAATATGGCAATTGAGGCCGGCGGCAAGAATGGTATCTTCCCTGTAGATGATCTCACAAGAGAGTACATGAAGGAGCATTCAAAGCGTCCTTTCACAGAGTATGAGGCTGATAGTGATGCAGAGTATGATGAGGAGTATACAATCGACCTTAGCACACTTAAGTCTACAGTTTCATTCCCACATCTGCCTGACAATACACGTACCATCGATGAGGTGGGCGATGTAAAGATTGACCAGGTAGTAATCGGTTCATGTACCAACGGCCGTATGGATGATCTGCGTATTGCAGCAAAGATTCTTGAGGGTAAAAAGGTTGCGGATGGTATCAGGGTTATCGTGATTCCTGCCACACAAAAGATTTATCTTCAGGCTATGGAAGAGGGCCTTCTTAAGACATTTATCGAGGCAGGTGCCATTGTGAGCACACCTACCTGCGGACCATGTCTTGGCGGATACATGGGAGTGCTCGCTGAGGGCGAGAGATGCGTATCTACCACAAACCGTAACTTTGTCGGACGTATGGGTCATGTTGATTCTGAGGTTTATCTGGCAAGCCCTGCTGTTGCAGCGGCAAGTGCCATCACAGGTAAGATTTCAGGACCAAAGGATGTTATGTAAAGATTGGAGGAATCACAATGAAAGCAGCACACGGTTGTGTATTTAAATATGGAGACAATGTCGATACAGATGTAATCATTCCTGCAAGATATCTGAATTCTTCTGATCCTAAGGAGCTTGCAACACACTGCATGGAGGATATCGACAAGGATTTTGTAAATAATGTAAAGGCCGGAGATATCATGGTAGCCAACAAGAACTTCGGCTGTGGTTCATCAAGAGAGCATGCACCGATTGCCATCAAGGCTGCCGGTGTAAGCTGTGTTATCGCAGAGACATTTGCGAGGATTTTTTACAGAAATGCAATCAATATAGGTCTTCCTATTATCGAGTGCCCTGAGGCAGCAAAGGCAATAAATGCCGGTGATGAGGTGACAGTGGACTTTGATTCCGGTATCATCACAGATGAGACAACAGGAGAGAAGTTTAAGGGACAGGCATTCCCACCGTTCATGCAGAAGATTATCGACTGTGAGGGACTTGTCAACTATATAAATCAAAAGTAATTATAAAAATTCCCGAGGTTATATAACCGCGGGAGTTTTTAGTACAATATTAAAAGTAATGGTAATATGCACACTGTGGGATATGCGTTCTATAAATCAAATTGTTGCAGATACTGCACATATTTATCGGAAACTGTCACAGAAGTGTAAATATCTGCATATTCCTTGCCTGATATACTTTCGATATAGTTTTCGGGATAGTTTTTTTCTATGCCATGTGTATGTGCCATATCGACAGCTTTATTGTAGGCGATGGCGGCCTTTTCGAGTGTATTGTAGGTTCCTATGACAAAATTGCCGTTTATATGTATGCGTGCTTTATATTTGTCGAGCCCTGCAGTTTTGACAATCTCTACACCATGGTATGGATTTAAGATTTCGATATTTTCATATCGCATGTCGGTCTCATCAGAGTTTTTGAAGATGTAGTCACGGCCGCATACCGCATGAGGCTGTATGCCGTAACGGCTTAAAACAGTAACCTGCATACCATAGTCGTTGACATACAGATGTCCCTGGCGTTTTAATATGCGATGCTCAGAGTAGTAAAACAAATCGTCTATATCGAATTTCAGCTCATGTGATATATCCAGATAGTAGCTGAAATAGTTTTTGCGCAGATATATTGGGTTTTTGATGTACATTCCGTTATCGCGGAAATTAATAAGAGTTACAATTTTATCAAATGCAAGTGCATGGGTGTGAAAGTAAGAGTCCTCTATGCTGTTTGTTTCTTTTAATAAAATTGTCGATGCAGTGGCATAGGCGCGGCTTGCAGAAAGCTCACTGTCAAAGCTTCCGAGACTAATGTGTTTGCTTTTGTAGGTGATGTTGGACCTGTAGTAAATGGTGCCGTCTTTTCTGACAGCGGTGTAAACTCCCTGGAGCATAGATATAATTTGTGTTCCTTTCACATATATTTTTAATCATATATATATTATTGTAGCATTTTTGTTATTGATTTGATATATGAAATTTATTATACTATATAGGAAATTATTTGTCTGTATTTTTATGCGGCAGGCAGGCTTTTGATAAAATAAAAAGAGAAATGAGGTAAAAAATGGATTTATTATATTCAAGCACAAGAAACAGTGAGAAAAAATTAACAGCATCACAGGCTATTCTTAAGGGTCTTGCTGATGATGGAGGTTTATTTGTACCTGAGACAATTCCGGCTCTTGACGTTTCGATAGAGGAGCTTTCAAAGATGTCATATCAGCAGGTGGCATATGAGGTCATGAAGCTTTTTATCACTGATTTTACAGAAGAAGAGCTTAAGAATTGTATCAACAGGGCATATGACAGTAAGTTTGATACAACAGAGATTGCACCACTTAAGCAGGCTGATGGGGCATATTATCTGGAGCTGTTTCATGGTTCTACAATAGCATTTAAGGATATGGCTTTATCTATTCTGCCTCATTTACTTACAACCTCAGCAAAGAAAAATAATGTTAAGAATGAAATTGTCATTCTCACAGCTACATCGGGAGATACAGGAAAGGCAGCCATGGCAGGCTTTGCGGATGTAGAGGGAACACAGATTATCGTATTTTATCCAAAGAACGGTGTCAGCCCAATCCAGGAGAAGCAGATGCTTACACAAAAGGGTGCCAATACACATGTAGTCGGCATTCATGGCAACTTTGACCAGGCACAGTCAGCAGTCAAGGCTATGTTCAACGATAAGGAGCTTGCTGCGACAATGGATGCTGCAGGTTATCAGTTCTCATCTGCCAACTCTATCAATATCGGACGTCTTGTGCCACAGATTGTATATTATGTATATGCATACTCAAGACTTTATGCTAACGGAGCTGTTGCAAAGGATGAGAAGATAAATATCGTAGTTCCTACAGGAAACTTTGGAAATATACTTGCAGCATTTTATGCAAAAAATATGGGACTTCCTGTTGCAAAGCTTATCTGTGCTTCAAACGAGAACAAGGTGCTTTATGATTTCTTCACAACAGGAGAGTATGATAAGAACAGAGATTTTATCCTCACAAATTCACCATCAATGGATATCCTCATTTCTTCAAACCTTGAGAGACTTATTTACCGTATCGCCGGTAATGATGCCCAAAAGAATGCGCAGCTTATGGCTTCACTTGCAAAGGAGGGCAAATACACTGTAACACCTGATATGAAGGCCCAGCTTTCTGACTTCTATGGCAATTACACAAGCGAGAAGGAAACCGCAGAGGTCATCAAAAAGCTTTACGAGGATACAGGATACATAATTGATACTCATACAGCAGTTGCAGCCGGTGTATATGGTAAGTACAAAGAGGCTACAGGCGATACAGCTACAAAGACAGTTATCGCATCTACAGCAAGTCCGTTCAAGTTCACAAGAAGCGTAATGGATGCAATTGATCCTAAGTATGATTCAATGACAGACTTTGAGCTTGTTGATGAACTTTCAAAGCTCGGAAAGGTCAAGGTACCAAATGCCATTGAGGAAATCAGGGATGCAAAGATTCTTCACAACACAGTATGTGATGTTGATCAGATGGAAAATACAGTAAAGAAAATGCTTAATGTACAGTAAAAAAAAGGACATCCGCTTTTGCCGGCGGATGTCCTTTTTTAGGCGAATGAATAAAAACTAAAACTCTATAATAAAATGTACTGTTCCAAATGGATAGAGTACTTTGAGTTTATAGGCTTTTTTGAATGTGAGCGGTTCACCGTCGAGATGCTCCGGAGCAGAAAGTGTCAGCTCAAGAGCTTCTTCGTTAGAACAATTTACTGTGAAAAGTCCGTTGTTTAAGTTTAAAAAGTCATCGAGAGATGCCTGCACATATTCATCATATACAGAAAAATTCTCTTTTACATAACGAGATGCAAAGTTAATTGCGGTGGCCTGATTCATTCCAATATATGTGGAAACAGCATATTCGCCACATATATTCTGACGAACTACACAGTCTGCGCTAAAGCATTCACACTGCTCGGCGGACAGAGGAGTGTAATCATCGCCAACAAATCTGATAAAGCTGTTAAATAACAGTTCGATATACATTTTATCTAAAGCAGAAGGCTTTAAAGACGTTTCGCTGAAAAAATGCTCTATGAGATTCTCAACACTTTCCTTGTCTTCAAGTACCATATCCAGGTCGGATATTTCATTTTCTTGACGATAATCCTTTATTATCTTTTCGAGTGTTGTGTTATCAATAATCTCTTTATCCAAAAGAATCTGTCCAAGGAGTAAAAAGTCAGGACTTTGTATGTTTAAAAGAGTTTTGACCTGTTCATCAGTCAGGTATCCCATTTCTATTGTCAGCTCGCCAAATTTTTTGTCCTGATGTGTCTGTTCAACAATTACAGAGTCAACCTCAGCAGCGGTCATAAGCCCGGAGTGTATTGCGAGAGTGCCAAGCTTTGTGTGCTTTTGTGTTTTCTCTTTCAACGCATCGAAAAGCTGTTCATTTGTGATATATTCCTTTGAGAGCAGATAGTTGCCAAAAAACTGAGTATACATATATTAATCCCTCCCAATATGTTTATTGATTAAGTTTATTACCTGATTTTTATCAATAGGCTTCTGGATGAAATCAGATGCACCGGCTGTTAAGGCCTTTTTTAATTCAGACTGTGTGCCGACAGAGGATGCAACAAATATTGTGGCATTTGAATCAAACTCCATAATTTCTGTAATTGCTGCATTTCCGTCCTTTACCGGCATTACAATATCTAAAAATGTCAAATCAGGTTTATGCTCTTTATACATGTCAATAGCCTGCTGACCGTTAGAAGCCTCAAGTATAGTAGGGGAACCTATTGAATTAATGATATCCTTCATTTGTTTTCTTGCGAGAATCGAGTCATCGCAAATTAATATTTTAAGGTTGTCAATTGGCATTATTATAATCTCCTTCTCCAAAAATTAGTAATTATATATTAAAAAAATAATTTATGGTTCTATGTTACTATATTTCGGGGGAAAATTCAATAGTTCGTTGGGACTTATTTACTATTTAAATTTCAGGCATAGGAGGTTATACTTATATCTGTGATTTTATACAGCTTTTGATTGTAACCATTCGGAATAGCTGCGAATAATGAACGAAAGAGCACTGGAGGAATAAGCATGAACTATTTTATCATAATTGACGCTGTCACGCTGATACTTGGAATCTACATAATCTTTGTTTCACTTAGAATGAAGAAAAGCGGCAATATTGAAAGTACCTTTGTGGCTGATGATGAGATGAAAAAGATAAAGGATACGGCCGGCTATATAGCTTATATTTATCCAAAGTCACTTGTATTCGGCATTGTGATTTTGGTTATCAGTATAGTTGCGATAGTTTCGGATTGCCTCAAAAAGATACCATACTGGTCATATGTTGAAATGATTATATTTGTCGCAGTAATTATCTGGTTTTCAAATATGTTACGAAATGCAAGGGAAAAATTTGTTAAATTCTAACATGAATTTTGCATTGCAACATGAGACATAATAAAGTATAATGAATTTACAAAGATACCTGAGATGTTCGACAATCCTGTGTATTTAGAACCTACATTTACTTTAAACGGGATTCCTATATGAGCTGTTGGATGTCAGGCCGTCATTATGCAGCGGAAGGCAGAAGGCAGACTGCGGTTACCCACCTAGCAAGAGCGCTAGGAGTCTAAATTACAGGACCGGCATTTTGGGTTCTTACAAAAGAATAATAATGTACAAAAGAACTCCGGACGCACAAAAGATTTATGAGATACAAAAGATTTTTAAAGCACAAAGGATTCTTAAGTACAGATGATAAGGGGAGCTGTTTTTGCAGCTCCCATTTTTTGAGCAGTAATCACTATTTGAGTGTTAAGGAGAACAGAAATTTGGCAAATAGAAGACGAAGACGGCAAAAGCCGAATCAGATGGTCTGGATAATGCTTGCGATAACCGTGGTATGCGTGGTTATTGTTTTTGCAATTGTTATGGTACAAAAGGAAAAAGGGACACTTGTAAAACAGGCGAGGGCTGTGACGAAGGATATGGTGTATGAGAATGCATATATTGTGTCAAATGACGATGGAAGGCTGATTTTCATATGTGATGGAGAGCTTTACAGGGCTAAGGGAACTATGGAGGAGAGCTTTACAGGGGTCTGTGATATTGAAATCAGTGGTTCTAAGGTCAAAAAGATACAGATAAAGCCGGATGATATATCAGGTGTGATGCTGTCGTACGGAGACGGTACCATGCAGATTGCAGGGCAGGGTGACATTCCAATGCAGTCAGACAAGCTTCCGGTGTATGATGAGACAGGCACTTCACCTAAGGAAATATCGGTTTCTGACCTGATAATAGGAAGTGAAACACTTTCCTACATACTTGATTCCGGCAGGATATGTGCCATCGTCAGAAGACAGGCACCAGACCTTACATACATAAGGGTGCTTATAAAAAACGATGGAAAGGATGAGTTTCCCACAATTGCGGCAGGTGCAGCGTCTAACCTTTATGTGGATGATGCCGACTGTGGCAGCAATGCTATTGATGATGTGGGAGCATATATGGCAAATGTACAGAAAAGTAAGATAAAGGTGAGCTCAGCAGACAATTATGTCAGCATAAACGGTAAAAGCTATCCGGGCTCATTTGAGTTTATCGGGACAGATGCAGGCATTGTGGCGGTGAATACAGTCGATGTGGAGACATATGTGCGCTATGTGCTGCCGTCGGAGATGCCATCCACATTTGAGGGGGAGGCACTTAAAGCACAGGCTGTTTGTGCGAGAACCTTTGTGTATTCACAGATGAAAAATACACAGTATGCGCTCTACGGAGCCAATATTGACAATACCACGGCTTTTCAGGTCTATAACGCCTCAGAAGCAAAGCAGTCGACCGATGAGGCTGTAAAAGCTACAGCAGGACAGGTTGTCTCATGTGGGGGAAGCTTAATAACATGCTATTATTTTTCTACATCTGCCGGAAAAACCGAGGATATGGAGGTCTGGTCTTCGAGCACACCGGATTTCATACACAAGGTGGAGTCGGTGGATGACAATTCGCCATACTACAGATGGACCTCGGAGCTTGATTTATCGGCATACAATGATCCTCAGTACGGCACAGCAACAGGTATTTCTGTCGATAAGACGTCGGATGCTGGTTATGTACTTTCGCTCACAATAAATTATGGAAACAAATCACAGACATTTACGGCGGAGAATGATATAAGAAAGGCGTTAGGGCATTATCAGAAAAAGGTTACATTAAACGATGGCTCTGTGAGGGAGAATATGTCGATGATACCAAGCGCCTGCTTTAGTGTGAGTGCCGGTGCAAATGGTCACTATACTTTGTCCGGAGGAGGCTTTGGTCATGGAATAGGCTTCAGCCAGTATGGTGCAGACAGGCTGGCAAAGGCAGGAAGCAGCTATAAGGATATAATTGGATATTATTACAAGGATGTGACAGTTGTGGATATAAGCAGTGTGCGCAGTGAGCAGTGATATGTCTCAATTATTATAACTTTCGGGTTTTATTATATTTAGCAGCCACTATAGCCGATTTAAAGGTGAATTTTTACGTTTAAAAAAATTGATAGCATGGATAGTAGAAATGTGGTAATATCGAAGTGCTTAAACACGTGTGCTATACATTGAGAGAACAAGAGGATTTGACAATGAATTTACCGATAGAGTTTGAAAAAAAGATGAAGGCCTTTCTGGGTGATGAGTGGGATGATTTCTTATACAGCTATGACAATAACAGATTTCAGGCGCTCAGATTCAATACCTTAAAAGTGCAAAGCCCTGAAGAAATAATGCGGATATTGAAGGTACTTGGAATTTCTTCAGATAAAAGGGTTTCGTGGGCAAATGAGGCATATTACTTTGATGAGAAAGTGCGTCCGGGGAAGCATCCGTATCATGAGATGGGGCTTTACTACATACAGGAGCCAAGTGCCATGTCGGCGGCTGCTCTTTTAGCCCCAAAGCCGGGCATGAGAGTGCTTGACCTGTGCGCAGCACCCGGTGGAAAGAGCACACAGCTTGCCACATATTTAGGAGACAACGGACTTTTGGTATCAAATGAGATTAACACACAAAGAAGCCGGATTTTGTCGCAGAATATAGAGCGTATGGGAATCAAAAATGCGATTGTGACAAATGAGGACAGCTTTGTGCTTGCTTCACATTTCCCAGGCTTTTTTAATGCTATACAGGTGGATGCACCATGCTCAGGAGAGGGAATGTTTCGAAAGCTGCCTGAGGCCGTGGAGCAGTGGAGCATGGAAAATGTGGCAATCTGTGCGGCAAGGCAGAAGGAAATACTGGACAATGCCGCAGTGATGCTTAAGCCGGGAGGCGTGATAGTATACAGCACCTGCACATTCTCGAAGGAAGAAAATGAGGATGTAATGGAGTATTTTTTGGAGAGACATCCTGATTTTACACTTGAAGAGATGGAGCGCTTCTGGCCGCATAAGGTGGACGGAGAGGGACATTTTGTGGCAAAGCTTGTGAGAAGAGGCAGTGTTAATGAGCTTGATGCGGGTTATGATGTATGCGAGGATAGCTGTAATAAAGTAGAGGACACAGGCCTTAAAGCTGACAGGAAAACCAAAAAGAACAAAAATAGTAAGAACAGGAAAAATGAAACAAAGCCGGCTCTCACAAAAGAAAATATGAAGCTTCTCTCAGAGTTTCTTGATGAGACCATATCAGAGAATATGGCAGCATGGATAAAAAACTCAAGGCTTGTCATGTTTGGGGAGCAGCTCTACAGGCTGCCTGATATGGAAGTGGATATTAAGGGTCTTAAGGTGCAGCGCGCAGGGCTTCATATAGGAGAGTTCAAAAAACAGCGCTTTGAGCCGTCGCATTCGCTTGCACTTGCGCTTAAGCTAAGTGAGGCTAAAAACGTAGTAAAGCTTACCTGGGATGATCCGCAGACAACAGGCTTTTTCAATGGTCAGTCAGTCATGTTATCTGGTGAGCAGGCGGCTGAATGCAAAAAGGGCTGGGCACTTGTATGTGTAGATGGATATCCGGCCGGCTGGGGCAAGGTGAATGGCACACAGGTTAAAAACCATTATCCTAAGGGACTTAGAAATAAAATATAAAGAAAATAGAAAAATTTTTACTTGCAAAATATAGAGATTGTGCTAAAATGACTTATGTGTTATTAAGACATAAGCATTTGCGATATATATCGCAGATATATATAATAAAAGCAATGAAGGTGCATAGTAGATTATAGTACTTTGACCAGAGAGAGATTGTCACCGGCTGAAAGCAGTCTTACAAAAAGGCTATTGATTGAAGTTCACACTGAAGCTGCATGGATGAAGCACAGTAGTTCATGACGTGTTATGTACGTTACACATATCAATGAGAGTCCATTGGATATTTCTTCAATGGAAATCAGGGTGGTATCGCGGAATTTTCGTCCCTGCATGGTTTAATAGCCATGCAGGGACGTTTTTTATCGCATAAACGGCGAATTCAAGCTTGGAGTTACGAGTTTATGCAAATTAAGAAAAATATTATGAGGTGAAATTCGATGAGAGACAAAATTCAACAGATCAGAGAAAAAGCACTTGCTGAAATTGATAAGGCTGACGGTCTTGAAAAATTAAATGATGTGCGTGCTGCAATTCTTGGAAAGAAGGGTGAGCTCACAGCAGTCTTAAAGGGCATGAAGGATGTTGCTCCTGATGAGAGACCAAAGGTAGGCCAGTGGGTCAATGAGACACGTGAGGCAGTTGAGAAGCTTCTTGATGAGAAGGTTAAGAAATTTGAGGCAGAGGCACTTAAGCGCAAGTATGAGAGAGAGAAAATAGATGTCACTATGCCTGCAAAGAGAAGCCAAAAGGGTAATCTTCATCCTGTAACACAGGTAAAGGACCAGCTCTCAGAGATTTTCACATCTATGGGCTTTGAGGTTTACGAGGGAACAGAAATCGAGAATGATTACTATAATTTTACAGCTTTAAATACTCCAAAGGATCATCCGGCGCGTGATATGCAGGATACATTCTACTTATCACCTGAGTTCTTACTTCGTACACAGACCTCAGCAGGACAGATTCACGTTATGGAAGCAAAGAAGCCACCTATCAAGGTTGTTTCACCGGGTAAGGTTTTCCGTTCGGATGATGATGCGACACATTCTCCTATGTTCACACAGATGGAGGGACTTGTGGTAGATAAGGGCATCACACTCTGCGATTTAAAGGGTATGCTTGACCAGCTTGTAAAGAAGATGTTCGGAAATAATGTCACAACTCGTCTTCGTCCTTCATACTTCCCATTTACAGAGCCGTCTGTAGAGGTTGATGTAAGCTGTTTCCAGTGCCATGGCAAGGGCTGCTCTTTATGCAAGGGCACAGGTTGGATTGAGGTGCTTGGTGCAGGCGTAGTAAATAAAAAGGTGCTTGAGGGCTGTGGCATAGACACAAATGAGTACAGTGGTTTTGCATTTGGTATCGGTCTTGAGCGTATTGCAATGCTTAAATACGGAATTAACAACATCAAGCTTTTATTCGAGTCAGACCTTAGGGTATTAGACCAGATTGATGACAACTAGATTCATTTTTCTTGAATATATAACAGGAGGCAAAAATTATGTTAACACCACTTAGCTGGTTAAAAGATTATGTAGATATAGATGTAACACCAAAGGAGTTAGAGGAAAAATTATTCTCATGTGGTTTCGAGGTTGAGGAATCATATGAGGTGGGAAAGGATATCTCAAACGTAGTAGTCGGTCTTGTAGAAAAATGTGAGCCGATTCCTGAGACACACCTAAGCCTGTGTCAGGTAAATGCTGGAGCACATGGCACATTCCAGATCTGCTGTGGAGCGGACAATGTAAAGGCAGGTGGCAAATATCCTCTCGCACTTATCGGTGCCACAGTATATGCCACAGCAAAGGATCACGTTACAGTAGAGGGCGTGATGGAGATAAAGCAGGGCAAGCTGCGTGGATATGATTCATATGGAATGTTATGCTCAGGCGTAGAGCTTGGCTTAAATGAGGACCTCTATCCTGGTGCAGGCTACAACGGACTTTTGGTTTTACCTGAGGATGCTAAGGCGGGAGATGATGTAAAACATATCCTCGGCCTTGATGACTGGATTTTTGATATTGCAATCACAGCAAACAGACCTGACTGCCAGTGTATATATGGCATGGCAAGAGAGGTTGCTGCTGTTTTGGGAAAAGAGCTTAAGGAGCCTGCACTTGACTATACTGCTGATGATGTGAAGAAGGAAAACTTCAAGGTTTCGGTTCTTGCACAGGACATCTGCCCTCGCTACACAGCTCACTATGTACATGATGTAAAAATCTCCGAGTCACCTGCATGGATGAGAAAACGTCTTGCACTTGTCGGAATAGGCTCTATCTCAAATGTAGTAGACATCACTAACTTTGTTTTAAAAGAGCTCGGACAGCCAATGCATGCCTTTGATTACTCATACCTTGAGGGAGATGAGATTGTAGTAAGACGTGCAAACGATGGAGAGAAAATTGTCACACTTGATGAGAAGGAATTTGAGTTAAACAGCAATAACCTCGTTATCTGTGATGGAAAGAAGCCAGTTGCGCTCGCCGGTATCATGGGCGGCTTAAACTCTGAGATTAACGACGGAACCACAGAGGTGATGTTTGAGTCTGCAAAATTTGCAAGAGACAATATCAGAAAGAGCTCACGTGCGTTGGGACAGTCATCTGATTCGAGTGCACTTTACTCAAAGGGCGTAAACGAGTACACAACAGCGATGGCTATGAAGAGAGCACTTCACCTGATAGAGGAGCTTGGCTGTGGTAAGGTTTCTTCAACTCACATTGAGGTGACTACTGGAAACTCACTTGAGCCAAAAGAGATGAAGGTTTCTATTGCAAAGGTAAACGGTGTGCTTGGAATAGAGGTTCCTACAGAGGATATCGTGAGAATACTCACAAATTTAGGCTTTGCACCGGTTGTAAGCGGCGATGAGCTGACACTTATGATTCCTGCATACCGTGAGGATATGGAGGATTATCCGGATGTGGCCGAGGAGGTTATCCGTATGTATGGCTATGATCATGTCATTCCTGCATTCATGCCTACGGCACAGGTTACACTCGGAGGACTCAACCTTAGACAGCAGACAGAGCGCAAGATAAAAGAGGTGCTCTGTGCAGCAGGCGCGTATGAGGGAATACATTACTCATTCTTCTCACCTGCTGATCTTGATTTGCTCAGATTCCCGGAGGATGCACCTGAAAGACATGCTATCAGGCTTATAAACCCAATCAATGTTGACCTCTCGCTTATGAGAACAACACTTGCTTCTGAGATGCTTTATGCCATAGCAAGAAACCAGAAGAAGGGTATCCTGGAGGGAAGAATCTTTGAGCTGGGAAATATCTTTATCGCAAAGGAGCTTCCGCTTACAGAGTATCCGGATGAGAGAGAGACACTTTGCGCAGGCGTATTCGGTGAGGATGAATCGTTCTTTACTATAAAGGGACTGGCTGAGACTGTAGCGGATGCGCTTGATGTGAAGTTTACCTACAAGCCGGCTCAAAAGCCATTCCTTCATCCGTATCAGACTGCAGAGGTATTCTGTGACGGTCAAAAGATCGGATATCTCGGTCAGGTAAGATATGAGATATGCGATGAGCTTGACATGAGAGTTCCGGCATATGTGATGGAGCTTGACCTTAGAGTACTTTCACAGTGGTATGGAAAGGACAGAGTATTTACTCCAATATCAAAATTTGATGATGAGAAGAGAGATTTTGCTTTTGTTGTGGACAAGGATATCACATGTGAGCAGATTGAAAACGGTATCAGGGAAGCCTGTGATTATGTTTCAGATGTTACACTGTTTGATGTTTACGAGGGTGTACAGCTTCCTCCGAATAAGAAGAGCATGGCGTACAGTGTAGTATTTACACCAAAGGATGAGGAGCTTAAGGCTAAGAAGGTCGAGGGCTTTGTAAAGGATATTCTTGCTCATCTTAAAGATACTGCAGGTATCACACTTCGTGGCTAGACGTTAGTATAGTTTTAGGAATAGGAAAATTATGGACGTAAAAGATTTTGATTATGATCTTCCGGAGGAGCTAATAGCACAGGATCCTCTGGAGGACCGCTCCAGCTCAAGACTCATGGTGCTCGACAAGAATACAGGAGAAGTCAGCCATCATGTTTTCAAGGAGATTGTTAAATATTTAAGACCGGGCGACTGCCTCGTGCTCAATAATACAAAGGTCATTCCTGCGCGTCTGTTTGGCGTGAAGGAAGGAACTATGGCAAAGATAGAGATACTTCTTCTAAAGCGCAGACAAAATGACGTATGGGAGACTCTTGTAAAGCCCGGTAAAAAGGCAAGGCCGGGTACAAAGATTATATTTGGTGACGGACTTTTAACCGGTGAAGTAATAGATGTGGTTGATGATGGAAACAGGCTGATTCAGTTCAGCTATGAGGGTATTTTTGAGGAGATACTTGATAAGCTCGGACAGATGCCATTGCCGCCATACATCACACATCAGCTAAAGGACAAGAACCGCTACCAGACAGTATATGCAAAGTATGACGGCTCGGCCGCTGCGCCTACGGCAGGACTGCATTTCACAAAGGAGCTTTTACAGCAGGTAAAGGATAAGGGAGTGGATATAGCAGAGGTGACTTTACATGTGGGGCTTGGCACCTTCAGACCGGTAAAGGTGGATAATGTGCTTGATCACCATATGCATTCTGAGTTTTACATGGTGTCACAGGAGGCTGCAGACAAGATTAATAATGCAAAGAAAAATGGCGGCAGAATAATATCTGTCGGCACTACAAGCACTCGTACCTTAGAGGCAGCATCCGATGAAAACGGCATGCTAAAAGAGTGCAGCGGATGGACGGATATCTTTATTTATCCGGGATACAGCTTTAAGGTGATTGACTGTCTGATTACAAATTTCCATCTGCCACAGTCTACACTTGTCATGCTTGTGTCAGCATTAGCAGGCAGAGAGCATGTCCTCAATGCATACAAAGAGGCTGTAGAGGAAAGATACAGGTTTTTCAGCTTCGGTGATGCGATGTTTATCACAAACGATATGCATATGGACGAAAAATAGTAATATCAACACTTGTAAACATGTGTTTTTTGTACTAATATAAATACGTAACCCGTTAAGGTAAAGTAAAAACATTATATTGAGGGAGCAGAGGTAATGGAAGAAAAAAGAAAACACAAACGTCTTGATATTGACGTGTCAGTGCAGCTTGAAAGACTTGATGAGGATGGAGTGACTACACTCAAATATTGTCATGTCGATGTAAAAGATATTTCCAGAAGTGGTATCGGATTTACATCAAAGGTTGAGCTTGCAAATCATACATACTATGATACAAAGATCCAGATATGGACAAAGGAAATTGTTGACGCAGTTATTGAGATTGTAAGAAGTTCAAAGGATGAAGAAGGAGTATATCATTATGGTGCAGAGTTTATCGGAATGACAGATACTGATGCACTCAAGATTGATATTTATCAGATTTTCAATGATTTATAAAGTAAAAAAAGTAAATCATCCACATGATATAGTAACCAGTGTACCTGGCTCAAAGAGTATCACAAACAGGGCCCTTTTAATCGCTGCACTCGCAAGTGGGCGCAGCGTTTTAAAAGGGTGTCTTTTTAGTGATGACTCAAGACATTTTATAGATGCACTGATTCGTCTGGGATTTCCGGTTTTAGTGGATGAGGATAAAAGAAAAATAACAATAACAGGCTTTGGAGGCCGGATACCAAAGAATGAGGCCGAGATAGATGTGGGAAGTGCAGGTACCGCTGCACGTTTTCTTACGGCTCTTCTTGGACTGTCAAAGGGCAGGTACCATATAGTGTCCTCTGAGCAGATGAAGAAGCGTCCTATGAAGGATTTGCTTGTATCGCTTGAAAAGCTGGGAGCTCATATTGAGTATGATGAGAAGGAATATCATTTTCCTTTTACCATTGGAAATACAGGAGAGTATGCTGATGCTGTTGATATAAACGTAGACAAGAGCAGCCAGTTTTTGAGTGCTCTTCTTATCTCGGCTATGGTGATGGAAAAGACCTTTACGATTAATGTCACAGGAACGCATGGCATGGCATATGTTGAGATGACGCTTCTTATGATGAAGCAGTTTGGGCTTGATGTGATAGAGGACAAAAAAAATAACAGCTTTATTATCCCTAAGAAAGCGGCGTATGACAGCTTAGATTATGATATAGAGCCGGATGTGTCGGCTGCATGCTATTTTTATGCCATGAGCCCGCTTTTACATGTGAAGTCACAGGTGATGGGAGTTCACCAAAACAGCTTACAGGGAGATGTGGCATTTCTTGATGTGCTGGCGGATATGGGCTGCATGCTTTCTGACGAGGTAGACGGCATAGTATGTATGCCACCAAAGAATGCTCATATGCATGGTGGAAGCTGGGATTTGTCTGCATTCTCAGATCAGGCGCTGACTCTTGCTGCGATTGCACCGTTTGCAAAGGAGCCTGTAGGGATAGAAGGCATTTCGCATATCCGTCTGCAGGAGTGTGACAGGATAAATGCCATCGAGGAAAACCTGACTGAATTAGGTGTGAGGGTTGAAGAAACTGAAAATGGCTTAAGAATTTATCCGGCAGAGCGTATTAAGCCTTGTCAAATTAAGACGTATGACGATCACCGCGTAGCAATGTCATTTACACTGCCGGGGCTTATGGCAGAGGGCGTTGAGATAATTGACCCTTATTGCTGCCGCAAGACCTTTGAGGATTTTTACGAGGTTCTTGAGGAAAGCGTATATTAATACAGTGTTATTGGTGCAGCTTAATGGTAAGGGCTATTGCACCGGATGATATAAAAAGAGCCGCAAAACGAAATTACTTCGCTTTACGGCTCTTTGTTTTTGGATTAAAGCCATATAACAGGATAAATCATCTGCGGTGAATAGTATAGTTTCTTTCTTTAAGTACGCTGATAGCCGATTCAAGAGCATCTTCGTCATAGAACTCTATGCGCAGTACACCCTCCTCAAACTCACGGTTGTTCATGATGCCGATATTCTTGATGCTGATGCCATTGAAGGCTAAAAGGCTTGCAAGCATTGCAATGCCGCCTGCCTCATCAGCAATATCGACAAATACCTCGTGGAAATCCTTGCGGATTTTGGCACCGGGCAGTGTGAGTGAATCCCTGTAATTCTTTGAGTCCTGGAAATAATCGAGCATCTTTTGAGAACTGCCCTCTGCAATTATTTCGCGAAGCTTATGGAAATTGGCTTCATACTGGTCCATGAGTGAGAGCAGCTGTGTTTTGTTGGACTCACATATGTTTTCCCACATGACAGGCGAGCTTGCGGCGATACGTGTCACATCGCGGAAGCCACCGGCAGCAATTGTTTTCATGGTCTCTTTTTCGGAATCAATATGCTCAATCAGATTGACAAGAGAGTATGCAATCATATGTGGAAGGTGGCTGATGGCTGCGGTAGCATGATCGTGCTCCCTGTAGTCTAAAATGAGAGCTATCGAGCCGAGCGAAAGTACAAATTGTCTGAAATTATTCAGATTTTCTTCAGTCGTGGCCGTAGTAGGAGTGATGATGTAGTATGCATTCTCCAAAAGCTGTTTGTCTGAATTGAGTATGCCTGTTTTTTCAGAGCCGGTCATAGGATGCCCGCCAATAAAATTGCGCTCAAGGCCAAGCTCTATGACCTTTTCATGAATCTGTGTTTTTGTGCTGCCAACATCTGTGATGATACAATCATCCTTTATGATATCCTTAAGCTGTGTGAGGTATTCGATATTTTTGTTTACCGGTGCACACAGAAAGATTACGTCGCAGTCTTTAAAAGAGTTAAGCTCTAAAAGCTCATTATTATCTATCAGGCCAAGCCCAAAGGCATCATCTACGGTCTTTTGATGTCCGGCTGTTGCGATAATTGAGACCTTTGGATTATTTTCTTTCATTTTTCTGGCTATCGAGCCGCCAATCAGACCGAGCCCGATAAAGCCAACTTTATCAAAATGCATTTATGTGTATCTCCTAATTCTTTATTGTAACTATTCAGAATCACCACACGCACATTCGCAAAATCGCACTATAGTGGTTCGGAATATTTACAATATATTATATCCAATTTAACACTATAAAGCAATAAATTATTGGCATATTTATTCCAATATAATAATAAAAAATAATCGTCAGATTGCATAAAAGTGTTGTAAATTATCTAAAATATTAGTACAATGTTTACATACTATAATAATGTCAGGGAGGTACTTGAAATGAATGTTTACACTACTGAGAAGATTCGAAACGTCGTGCTTTTAGGCCATAGCGGCTGTGGCAAGACATCACTCGTGGAAGCTATGGCATATCTGGCAGGACAGACCACCAGAATGGGCACTGTAGCGGATGGCAGTACTATCAGCGATTTTGACAAGGAAGAGATAAAGCGTCAGTTCTCTATACATACATCGGTTGTGCCGATTGAGTGGGATAATGTCAAAATAAATATTCTCGATACTCCTGGTTTTTTTGATTTTGTGGGAGAGGTTGAGGAGGCTGTATCGGTTGCAGATGCTGCAATCATCGTGGTTTCAGGCAAGGCAGGCATACAGACAGGCACAAAAAGAGCATGGGAGATATGCGAGAAATACAAGCTGCCGAGGATGATTTTCGTGACGGACATGGATATCGACAATGCAAGCTTCAAGGATGTGGTATTAAAGCTGCAGGAGCTTTATGGCAAGAAAATAGCTCCATTCCATCTGCCAATCAGAGAGAATGAAAAGTTTGTGGGCTATGTCAATGTCATCCAGCAGAGGGCAAAGAGATGGAATGAAAGCGGAGGTGTGGATAAGTTTGATGTGCCTGAGTACTCAAAGGAGAACCTGGGAATATGTCGTGAGGCTTTAGTTGAAGCTGTAGCTGAGACAAGTGAGGAGTTCATGGAAAGATTTTTCGGCGGAGAGGAGTTTTCTGATGATGAAATCAGGGCTGCGCTTCGTGCAAACGTGCTTGAGGGCTCTATTGTACCGGTGCTCATGGGCTCAAATATTCTCGCAAGAGGCATGTATACACTTATGGCTGATATTGTGAAATACCTGCCGAGTCCGGAGAAGAGAAGCTGTACAGGTATTAACACCAAGACAAATGAGGTGTATAATGCTGATTATAATT
Organism: Agathobacter sp. LCP21S3_B2; assembly: GCF_052118705.1. NCBI lineage: Bacteria > Bacillati > Bacillota > Clostridia > Lachnospirales > Lachnospiraceae > Agathobacter > Agathobacter sp. LCP21S3_B2. The sequence continues at coordinate 28,000 of NZ_JBQKGQ010000001.1, forward strand.
TTGCAAAATCAAAGAGTGCTTATGTGTTCAAGTCGATAGTTGACCCATACATCGGTAAGTATTCACTGATCAAGGTTAATTCGGGTGTACTAAAGACAGATGATGTACTTTACAATTATCACAGGGACTGCGATGAGAAAATCGGAAAGCTCTATGTGATGAGAGGCAGCAAGGTGGAGGAAGTGAAGGAGCTTCATGCAGGTGATATCGGAGCGCTTGCAAAGCTTGCAAAGACTCTTACGACAGATTCACTTTCCACCAGAAATATGCCTGTTACATATCTTAGAACAAGTATATCAAAGCCGTATGTGGCAATGCGCTACAAGGCAAAGAAAAAGGGCGATGAGGACAAGATTTCCCAGTCTTTACAGAAACTGTTAATGGAGGATCTGACACTAAACAGTGTAAATGACAGCGAAAATGGACAGACTGTACTATATGGTATCGGTGATATGCAGCTTGAGGTAGTGGCAAGTGAGCTTCTTGAAAAGTACAAGGTGGAGATAGAGCTTATGCGTCCAAAGGTAGCCTTTAAGGAGACTATCAGGAAAAAATCTGACGTAGAGTATAAGTACAAGAAGCAGTCGGGCGGACACGGACAGTACGGACATGTCAAGATGACCTTTGAGCCGTCAGGAGATATGGATACGCCATATGTATTTGAGCAGACGGTCGTAGGAGGAGCTGTACCGAAGAACTTCTTCCCGGCTGTTGAAAAGGGTATTGCAGAGTCTGTGAAAAAGGGACCTCTTGCAGCCTATCCTGTGACAGGTATAAAGGCTGTGCTGTATGACGGCTCTTATCATCCGGTTGATTCATCTGAGATGGCCTTTAAGGTGGCAACACAGCAGGCATTTAAAAAGGGCATTATGGAGGCAAAGCCTGTGCTTCTTGAGCCGATTGCCACTCTTAAGGTAGTGGTGCCTGAGGTCTATACAGGTGATGTGATGGGTGAGCTTAACAAGAGACGTGCGCGAGTGATGGGCATGAACCCGACAGACAATGGATATCAGGAGATAGTTGCGGATATTCCTTATCTGGAGCTTTATGGATACAATGCCACACTTCGCTCAATGACGAGCGGAAGCGGCACATTCTCATATGAGTTTGCCAGATATGAGCAGGCACCGGATGATGTGGCTGCAAAACAGATAGAAGAAAGGGCAAGCAAGCTTGTTGAAGTTGAAGAGTAGAATAGCATTAATTATATTACTTACATTGATTTTTACCAATACTCATGTGTTTGCATCGGAGATAAAAGAGGCAGAAGCTGCCTCTTTTGCTTCCGGGCCATCACTAAATACACTGGTTGACAATATGTCAGAAAGTGATGGTGTTTCATATATTTACTATAATCTGGGCGGTGCGGCAAACAATATCAATAATTATGGATACATCACACCAAAGCAGAAATTTATGGGACTTAGAGAACCACACAAATATGGTTATAAATTTGATGGGTGGTATCTGGATGAGCATTTTTCAAAAAAGGCGGATGTTCTGACCTACGAAAAAGCAAATGGATATGTGGTATATGCCAAATGGGTCAGGACGATTAACAATGAATACAGCGTAGAGCATTACAATTACAGGAGTAATAAAAAAGCGCATACACTGGCGCTTAAGGATTGCGATTACGATTTTATAGATGAAATAGATATTCCGGGCATGCCGGAGACGAAGGAAAATGATTTTCTCAATAATTATATTTTCAGTGAGGCACAGTGTCCTCAGGGAATTTGTATAACGGATGAATACGTGCTTATCACGAGCTATTCTGATGACAAGGGCTCACTTGGGGAGCTGATGGTATTTGACAGGGAGGACGGAGAGTACCTTGTGACACTTGGCATGGATGCAAACAGTCACCTGGGAGGAATTGCCTTTGACGGGGAAAATGTATGGGTGTGCAATTCCTACGACACAACTGTGGAGCGCATCTCGTATGATTTTATCTCTCTTATGGCCACTGCGAATTCCAAGCAGGTCATCGATGCGACAGGTGTGGTAGATGTGTTTGATGTGGGCAACAAGCCGTCGTGCATCACATACTATGGAGGCAGGCTGTGGATAGCCACTCACAATATCCTTTTTAAGTCAAAGATGGTGGCATATTATTATGATAAAAAGGATGACAGGCTCACAAGCTTAAACACATATACGATACCTGCCAGAGTGCAGGGCGTGACATTTGATACCTCTGGAAAGGTATATCTGAGCACCTCCTATGGCAGAAATGAGTCATCGTATATCAAGTGCTACAAATCACTCATAGCTCTGTCGTCAAGGCCAAACAGACCTGACATCACAATAGAGATGCCACCGGGCTCTGAGGAGCTTGCCAGCGTGGATAAAAGATTGTATGTCATTTTTGAATCTGCGGGGGAGAAGTATCTTGAGGGCACGGATGGCAAGGGAAACTCGCCTGCACCGATAGACAAGATACTCCGCATAAATACAGATTCATTTAAAAACTAAACTATAGCATTTTTAAAAGCCTTTCAACCTGCCTGCGGTTTTTCTCAGGCAGGTTTTTGCTTAGCTCGGTGCACATGGAATAGACCTCTTCTTTGGTAAATTCTATGCCGTTACGCTTTGCTTCATTAATACTTTCCATGAGAAACGGCATGGCGCTCGTTGTATCTTTCGGTTTTTCCTTTTGTGCAAAATTATTTAAAAATTCCTGCTTTGTCATAAATCTCCCTATTGTCCAAAACTGAAAAAATATTTAACAGATTGTCTATCGTATCCTGTTCGCTTTTGCTGCAGTATTTCTTTAAGGCATTGAGCATGGAAAGCCTTCTGTCTGCCATACTTTCTGTCTCTGCAACAGACAGTGCCGGTGCACAATCTATCATTCTCATTGAATTCATAAGTGATATGTAGTGAACCATAAGAGTCATCTGCTTTTGTGAGTCATGCGGCATATATGGGATTATGGTTTTAAGCATCTGAAGCTCCCTTGTCTGGGTTATTTCATCGAATGGTGTAAACAGGCTGTTCTCGTCCATAAAAATCCTTTAAAATATATTTCTATATAATATGTTACCTGATTCACATTATGCATGTTTACAGCATATATTATAAAAAAAAGATATATGCTTATCATAGATGGTCACGACGTATACGAGATAGATGAAGAATGCATCAAAAAGCACAGAGTGAAGGGCGAATGTAAAGTCCTTGAAAAGCTCAAAGAAAAAGAGCAGCGCAGGCAAAAAAAGAATACTGAAAAATCGTAAAAAGCTGCGGGCCAGAAAAGACCCGCAGTAAAAATGTAAATCAGCAGCCGCAGCCACATCCGCAGCCGTTATTGCTGCTGCCGCCACAGCCAAAGCCACCACAGCAGAAAAGTAAGATGATAGCCCAGATACAGCTGTTATTGCCGCTTCCACAGTTGTTTCCTCCGAAGAAAGAGCCTCCGTTGCCATTTCCACAACAGCAGCACAGTAACAGGATAATCCATAAAATAGAAGAACATCCACATCCGTTATCTGTATTGCTGCATGAACAGTTTGTTGCTGCTAAATCACTCATAAGTGACCTCCAATAAAATTTATTTACACTCTAGGTTATGATAGACATAACAAAGTGTTACACTAAGATTTAAATTTTTTTATTGACACAAAAAGTATAATTGTATACAATTATTCAAAAGATAAAACTAAGCACAGGAGATGCGAAGATGAGAGAAGTTTTGATGAATGAAAAAACAAATTTACTGCAGCTTGAAGAGCATTTTTATCAGCTCGTTGATGTAGATGAGCCGAATACTTTTAGAAATCTCTTTCCTTATTCAGAAGTTCCTAAGATAGCATTCAATGACAGAATAGTGCCTCACAATATGCCTGAGGACATCTGGATTACAGACACTACCTTCAGAGATGGCCAGCAGTCGAGAGCACCATACACGACGGAGCAGATTGTTACCATTTATGATTATTTACATAAGCTTGGTGGCCCTAAGGGAATAATCAGACAGAGCGAGTTTTTCCTCTACAGCAAAAAGGACAGGGACGCTGTTTACAAGTGTCTCGAGAGAGGATATAAGTTCCCGGAGGTTACATCGTGGATTCGTGCCAGCAAAAAGGACTTTGAGCTTGTAAAGGATATAGGACTCAAGGAAACCGGTATACTTGTAAGCTGTTCGGATTATCATATTTTCTATAAGATGAAGATGACCAGACGTGAGGTAATGAATATGTATCTGTCAGTCATCAGGGAGTGTCTTGAGACAGGAATAAGCCCTAGGTGCCATCTGGAGGATATCACACGTTCTGATATATATGGTTTTGTTATTCCATTCTGTGTTGAGCTTATGAAGCTGCAGGAGGAGTACAAGATTCCGATTAAGGTGCGTGCCTGTGATACAATGGGATATGGAGTAAACTTCCCGGGAGCAGTTATACCTCGAAGCGTGCCGGGTATCATATACGGACTTAACACACATGCAGGTGTGCCTTCATCACAGATTGAGTGGCATGGACACAATGACTTTTACAAGGCAGTAAACAATTCGACTACGGCATGGCTCTACGGAGCAAGCGGTGTCAACTGTTCACTGTTTGGTATCGGAGAGAGAACCGGAAACACACCACTTGAGGCTATGGTATTTGAGTATGCACAGCTTAAAGGCACACTCGATGGAATGGATACAACGGTTATCACAGAGTTGTCAGAGTACTTTGAGAAGGAGCTTGGATATGTGCAGCCGAGCCGTACACCTTTTGTCGGCAGAAACTTCAATGTGACGAGAGCCGGAATCCATGCTGACGGACTTCTCAAAAATGAGGAAATTTACAACATATTCGATACAGGTAAATTCTTAAACAGACCACCTCTTGTAGCTGTGTCCAATACATCAGGACTTGCAGGAATAGCGCTGTGGATAAACACTTACTACCGCCTGCCCGATGAACGAAAGGTAGATAAGAACTCAAAGCTTGTGACCATGATAAAGAAATGGGTAGATGAGCAGTACGACGAGGGCCGTGTGACTACCATTACAGATAATGAGCTTGTAGTTCAAATTACTGATTGCTGTAAAAAGCTTAATATAGTATTATAGTGAGGTGGATTAGTACATGTCACATGATAATTACAGCCTGAGTGCCAGGGTATACAATCATATCAGGGATGGTATACTTGCAGGAACATTTGCAAAGGGCGATGAGCTTAAGGAAAAGAATATCGGTGATGAGCTTGGAGTGAGCAGGACTCCAGTGAGGGAGGCACTGCGTCAGCTTGAGCTTGAGGGACTTGTGTCTATCATCCCCAATAAGGGAGCGTTCGTGGAGGGCGTTTCCACGGACGATATCAGGGATATATACGAGATAAGAGCTCTGCTTGAGGGACTTTGTGCCAGATGGGCTGCAACGAGGATATCGGATGAGCTCATGGCGGCCATGGATGAGAATATTTATCTCACAGAGTTTCACGAGAAAAAGGGCAATGCAAAGAAGCTTCTTGAGCTGGACAATAGGTTTCATGAGTTGCTGTATGAGGCCGGCGGAAGCAAGGAGCTTATGAGGGTATTAAAGGACTATCATGAGTATGTCGGCAGAGTGAGAAAGGTGACACTCGGCGAGACAAAAAGAGCTAAAAACTCCACTCACGAGCATAAACAGATATGCGAGGCAATTAAGAATCATGACGTACTGCTGGCAGAAAAATGCGCCAGAGAGCATATAAACAATTCAAAGAAAAATATGGAACACCTTGGTTGGGAAAACCTTATTAAGTAAAGGAGATTTAAGAATGAGCAAGATTACGATGACAACACCCCTTGTAGAGATGGACGGAGACGAGATGACCAGAATCCTCTGGCAGATGATAAAGGATGAGCTTTTAATACCTTTTATCGATTTAAAGACAGAGTATTATGATCTGGGCTTAGAGGAGCGAAATCGTACAGATGATCAGGTGACCGTTGAATCAGCAAAGGCAACCATGAAATACGGTGTCGCAGTAAAATGTGCGACAATCACACCAAACGCAGCCAGAATGACAGAATACAATTTAAAGGAGATGTGGAAGAGCCCTAACGGCACAATAAGAGCCATGCTTGACGGAACAGTGTTCAGAGCACCAATCGTTGTAAAGGGCATAGAGCCAAACGTAAAGACATGGGTTAAACCAATCACAATCGCTCGTCATGCATATGGTGATGTGTACAAGGCAACAGAGATGAAGGTAGCTGGTCCCGGAAAGGCTGAGCTTGTATTTACAGCAGAAGATGGAACCGAGACAAGAGAGCTAATCCATGAGTTTAAGGGAGCGGGAGTTATTCAGGGACAGCATAACTTAGACGATTCAATCGAGAGCTTTGCACATAGCTGCTTTAAGTATGCACTTGATACAAAGCAGGATTTATGGTTTGCCACAAAGGATACAATCTCAAAGAAGTATGACCATACCTTCAAGGATATCTTCCAGGAAATCTTTGATGCACAGTACAAGGATGCTTTTGAGAAGGCTGGAATTACATATTTCTACACACTTATTGATGATGCTGTTGCCAGAGTAATGAAATCTGAGGGTGGATTTATCTGGGCATGCAAGAACTATGACGGAGATGTAATGAGTGATATGATCTCATCTGCATTCGGCTCACTTGCCATGATGACATCAGTGCTTGTATCCCCTCACGGATACTATGAGTATGAGGCAGCGCACGGAACAGTACAGAGACACTATTACAAGCATTTAAAGGGTGAGGAGACATCAACAAACTCTGTAGCTACTATTTTTGCTTGGACAGGAGCTCTCAGAAAGAGAGGAGAGCTTGACAAGCTTCCTGCACTTTCTGAGTTTGCAGACAAGCTTGAGGCAGCCTGCATAAAGACTATTGAGAGCGGAAAGATGACAAAGGATCTCGCACTCATCACAACAATTGAGAATCCTACTGTTTTAAACAGCGAGGGCTTCATCAAGGCAATCAGGGAGGAGCTTGAGAAGACAATTTAATCTGAAACTTGGTTTTTACTTTAGATTATGATATAACCCGGGAATAATTATAAATTTTTTGAATGTTAAATTCTTAACACATTGACAGATGACCTTCAAAAAATTATAATTAGTCTTGGGTTTTTGTCTTTAAAATAGAAATGACATCCTGATGATTGGAGGAATAGGACTTGAGTAAAGAAATATCACAGGCGGTTATCAGACGACTGCCACGATACTATAGATATCTCGGAGAGCTTTTAGATGAGGGAGTGGAGCGTATTTCATCAAACGATCTGAGTCACAGAATGAAGGTTACAGCTTCGCAAATCAGACAGGATCTCAACAATTTCGGAGGCTTTGGACAGCAGGGATACGGATACAATGTTCAGTTCCTCTACGAGGAAATAGGAAAGATAATGGGACTTGACACTGAGCATAGAATAATTATCATCGGTGCAGGTAATCTGGGACAGGCGCTTGCCAATTATGTAAAGTTTGAAAAGCTTGGTTTTGTGATTACGGCCCTCTTTGATGTGAATCCTGATCTTTCAGGAAAGAGTGTGCGAGGCATTCCAATCCTTATGCTAAACGAGCTGGGAGAGTATTGCAGGACACACAGGGTGGATATTGCTGCGCTTACCATGCCAAAGTCAAAGGCTGATACCATTGCGTCAAAGCTTGTTGAACTGGGGATAAAGGCTATATGGAATTTCGCTCATGTGGACCTTGAAATACCTGACAAGGATGTGGTTGTGGAGAGTGTACATCTGTCTGACAGCCTTATGCAGCTCAGCTACAATATTGTAAAAAATTCCAAAAATAAATAGAGGGTGAGTTTTATGAATGATAAAAAAGATTTTGAGGCTGCATTAAAAGGAAAAAAGGTGCCTTTACTGGTTTTAGACCAGAAATGGCACAGGCTTTTTGCCATTCATGGTAAGACTGATGAAATATCAGCCACGGAAAAAGAACTGGATGAGCTGTTGAAGCTGCAGGGAAAGTACAATAATGAGCTCAAGGATTTGAAGAAGCTTAAGTCAAAGACCATGACAAATATTGTCGCCAACATGGGCGATGACGGAGATGAAAAGCGCGACAAGGATAAGCAGATTATAGATGAGATAAATGAGAAAGCCGACAATATCGAGGGAGAGCTTATTGAAATCCAAAAGAATATAAAAGCAGTTAATGACAGGCTGATGCTTTTGTCGATGGATTACTTCAGTGAAAAAATCGAGAAAAACAAACTGGAATCAAAAGAAATTGACGACTGGATTGCAAATATAAGAGTTGAGCTCAAAAAGAATGTAATCAGAAAACAGAACAGAGATATCAACAACAGGGAGATTTATTCATATCTTCATGATATTTTTGGCGCTGAGGTTTTGGATCTTTTTGATATTGAATATGACGATCCTATGGTCTTTAATGCCAATAATGCAAAGGCTGATAATGCAAACAATGAGAATAAGGGGAATTGATATTGGAATATATTGTTACAGGTAATGAAATGAAGCTTCTGGACGATACAACATCACAGGTCTTTTTGGTTCCTTCGGTGGTGCTGATGGAGCAGGCTGCGGCCGGTGTTGTCCGGGAGCTTGTTGCATGTTTTGATAAATCAAAGGAGTTTGCCGTGATATGCGGCAGAGGCAATAATGCAGGAGACGGTATCACGATAGCAAGACTTTTAAATCAGGCCGGATACAGATGCATGGTGTACTATGCTTTTGGCACAGATGAGGCAGGAAGCGAGCTCTTTGAGCTGCAGAAAAATATATACGCAAGGTATGGCTTCAAGGTGGTCTCTGATATTGAGAGTGTGTGTAAAAGTGACGTAATAATAGATGCACTGTTTGGCACAGGGCTTAAGCGAGCCATAGAAGGCTCTTTAGCAGATGTGATTTCAGCCGTTAACAAGGCAAATGCTTACAGGGTGGCGGTCGACGTGCCGTCGGGAGTGGATTCTGATAAAGGACATGTGATGGGATGCACTTTTAAAGCAGATTTCACATATACTTTTTCTTATAAAAAGACAGGCCTTCTCCTGTGGCCGGGCTGTGATTATTGCGGTCTGGTTAAGGTGGTGCCTATAGGCATAGATGACCACAGCTTTTGTGGTAATCTGCCATCAGTAAGGGCTCTTGATGAGTCTGATTTAAAGAAGCTTGATAACAGACCGGTACACTCCAACAAGGGAACTTTCGGAAAACTGTTAGTTATTGCAGGAAGCCGCAATATGGCAGGTGCGGCGGTGCTTTCGGCAAAGGCTGCATATAAAAGCGGAGCAGGGCTTGTGAAAATTATAACGCCGGAGTGCAACCGCTCAATAATCCAATGTGCTTTGCCGGAAGCACTGCTTTGTACTGATATCACGTCAGCTAAAGCACTTGAGACAGAGCTTGAGTGGGCAGATGCAGTGGTGATAGGTCCGGGTCTTTCAAAGTCTGATAATGCCAAAATGTTAGTTGAAACAGTACTAAAAACAGCAGAGATACCTCTTGTGATTGATGCGGATGCGCTTAATATCATATCAGAAAGCATGGCACTGCTTAAGGAACATAAAATGCCTGTCATAGTGACTCCACACCTGGGCGAGATGTCCAGACTTACAGGATACAGTATTCCACATATACAGGAGGATATCATCGGTGTGGCAGGGGAGTTTGCAAGCTTGTACAATGTGACTTGTGTGCTTAAGGATTTTCGTACGATTATCGCAGCGGCTGATGGCGAAAAGTTTATCAATCTGTCCGGCAACTGCGGTATGGCAACAGCCGGAAGCGGAGATGTGCTAAGCGGTATCGTGGGAGGTCTTCTGGTACAGTGGCATGACACGAAAAAGGCCGCGGCGTACGGTGCATTTATTCATGGACTTGCCGGTGATATGGCATTTGACAATACCGGCTCTTATGGTATGATAGCAAGTGATATTATTGATGGATTAGATGAAGTTTGGATTAAGGTGGAAAAAAATGGCAATTAACAGAATCAGAGCAGATATAGATCTAGATGCAATTTTATATAATATGGAGTCGATGCACAATAAGCTAAAGCCGGGGACAATGATGGCAGCAGTCGTAAAGGCTGATGGTTACGGTCACGGTGCTGAGGCTGTTTCAGAGGTACTGGAGCCGCTTCCGTATCTGTGGGGCTATGCCGTTGCTACAAGCAACGAGGCAATGCAGCTTATCGCAGCAGGCAGAAAAAAGCCGATACTTATTTTAGGACTCAGCTTCCCGGAGCAGTTTGAGGAGATAGTGGACAACGATGTGCGCCCGGCGGTATGTACATATGAGACAGCTAAGGAGCTATCGCGTATCGCTGTCGCTAAGAATAAAACCTGTAAGATACATATCAAGATAGATACCGGTATGTGCCGTATAGGCTTTCAGGTGACTGAGAAAAGTGCAGATATTATTGCACAGATTGCTAAGCTGCCGAATATTATGATAGAGGGAATATTCACTCACTTTGCAAGGGCAGATGAGCTGTCAAAGGAGCCTGCCTTTGAGCAGTTTGAGCTTTTTAAGAGAATGATAGCTCTTGTTGAGGCAAGAGGAGTCGAGATCCCGATTAAGCACTGCTCAAACAGTGCGGGAATAGTAGAAATCCCTGAGTGCAATATGGATATGGTCAGAGCCGGCATCACACTTTATGGTCTGTGGCCGTCAGAGGAGGTAGACAAGAGTAAAATCTCCCTAAAGCCTGTCATGTCACTGCACAGCAGGGTTGCTTATGTAAAGGAACTTGAGCCGGGCAGGCACATAAGCTACGGCGGCACATTTACGGTAGAGCATCATATGAGGATAGCAACTGTCCCGGTAGGATATGGTGATGGATATTCAAGAGGGCTTTCAAACAAGGGCTGGGTTCTCATAAAAGGAAAAAAGGCGCCTATATGCGGAAGGGTCTGTATGGATCAGTTTATGGTTGATGTGACAGACATACCCGATGTGAAAATAGGTGATGCAGTTACTTTGCTCGGTAAAGACGGGGATGAGACAATCACTATGGAGCAGTTAGGTGAGCTTTCAGGCAGATTCAACTATGAGTTTGCATGTCTTATCACACCGCGTGTTCCAAGAATCTACCACAAAAACTAAAAAAGTGTAACTTTTAAGAATACACTCGAAAAATCTGGAGATACTTTTTGTATACCATAATATGGAGTGTATTCGTGTATGATTATTCAAAGAGGAGATATTTATTACGCTGATTTAAGGCCTGTTGTAGGCTCAGAGCAGGGCGGGATAAGACCTGTCCTTATAATACAAAATGATGTCGGAAACAGACACAGCCCGACAGTAATCTGTGCAGCCATAACCTCGCAGATGCATAAAGCAAAGCTGCCTACCCACGTGGAACTTGCCTGCAAGGAGTATGCGCTTGCGAAGGATTCGGTTGTACTTTTAGAGCAGCTTCGCACAATCGACAAAAAAAGACTTAAGGATAAGGTGTGCCATCTTGATGAGGACACACTGCTTAAAATAGACAGGGCGCTTGAAATCAGCTTAGAACTTATTACATAGGATAATAAAAATATTATGTTATATGCAATTATAATTTTATCAATACTTGTAGTGATACTTCTTTCGTGTATTGGAGTATTGCTCTACGGAATGAAAAACAACAAAAAGACTCTCGATGGAATACTTGGAAATGATGATGTCACAGAGGAAGAAATTATTTCCATGGTCAGGGAGGGACACGAGCAGGGCACAATCCTTGCGTCTGAGGCAGAACTGATACACAATGTGTTTGAGTTTGATGATAAGGAAGTAAAGGATATCATGACTCACCGCAAGAATATCGTAAGCCTCGACGGTAATATGTCCTTTATCGATGCCATCGAATTTATCATAGATACAGGCAAATCACGCTTTCCGGTCTATGAAAACGATGTTGACAGTATCATCGGAGTCTTACATATCAAGGATGCTTTTACGTTTTTTGAAAAAAATGAGGTTTACCGCAGCAGTATCAAGGACATAGACGGGCTTATCAGGCCGGTGGACTTCATACCCGAGACGGTAAATATCAATGATCTGTTCAAGAAGATGCAGTCTAAAAAGAGTCATCTTGCGATGGTAGTGGATGAGTATGGACAGATATCGGGACTTATCGCGATGGAGGATATACTTGAGGAGCTTGTCGGAAACATAGAGGATGAGCACGATGAGGAAGAAAACTATATCAGAAAGAATGATGACGAGACATTTATCATGGACGGCATGACTGAGTTTTCCGATGTGAAGGAGGCGCTGGCACTGCCTGTTGATGATGATGCCTACGAGACGCTTAACGGTTTTATCATATCGCTATCGGATAAGATTCCGGAGGAAGGGGATAAGACTGTTATTAGCGCGTATGGCTATAAATTTTCTGTCATGAGCGTGGAGGATAAGGTTATTAAGCAGGTAATGATTAAGAAACTTGCGCCGGAAGAAAAAAAATGATATTATAAGGTATGGATTATTTTTAAAAGTAGAAAAGAGGATATAAATTATGTCAGGACATTCTAAATTTGCGAATATCAAGCATAAGAAAGAGAAAAATGATGCTGCAAAGGGCAAAATCTTTACAATGATCGGTAGAGAACTTGCAGTTGCAGTTAAAGAGGGAGGACCGGATCCAGCCAATAACTTCAAGCTTGCACAGGTAGTTGCCAAGGCAAAGGCCAACAACATGCCAAACGATACAATCGAAAGAGGCATCAAAAAGGCAGCAGGAGACGGCAACAGTGTAAACTATGAGACAGCTACATATGAGGGCTATGGACCATCAGGCACAGCTATTATCGTAAAGTGTCTTACAGACAATAAGAACCGTACAGCGGCCAATGTCCGTAATGCTTTCACAAAGGGACATGGAAGCATCGGTACACAGGGTTGTGTATCTTACATGTTTGACGAGAAGGGTCAGATCATCATTGACAAGGAAGAGTGCGATATGGATGCAGATGATCTTATGATGCAGGCACTCGATGCAGGCGCTGAGGATTTCGCCGATGAGGAGGACAGCTACGAGATTACAACTGCACCTGCTGATTTTGATGCAGTCAGGGCTGCTCTTGAGGAGGCTGGCATCACAATGGCTTCAGCAGAGGTCACAATGATTCCACAGACATATGTCACACTGACAGATGAAGCTGATATCACGAATATCGGCCGTATCTTAGACCTTCTTGACGATGATGACGACGTCCAGGAAGTATACCACAATTGGGAAGAGTAAACTAAATATTATATATCACGGGTTTTAGCGGGAGGAGAATATGAAGAAGATTCTATTTGTAGCTTCAGAGTGTGTACCATTTATAAAAACAGGAGGTCTCGCAGATGTGTGCGGTGCACTTCCTAAAGAGTTTGACAAGAACTATTGGGATGTAAGGGTTGTAATACCTGATTATAGCTGTATACCGGAGCAGTATCGCAATAATTTTGAGTATGTTACCCATTTTTACATGAGCTCAGGTCCATACGTGCAGGACAAGTATGTCGGCGTGCTCAAATATGAGCAGGACGGCATTACATATTACTTTATTGACAATCAGGAGTTCTTTACAGGATTTTCTCCATATACTTCTGACACAAAGTTTGAGATTGAGAAGTATACATTCTTTGACAAGGCTGTACTCTCTATGCTCCCGCTTATTGATTTTAAGCCGGATATTATACACTGTCATGACTGGCAGACAGGCTTTCTGCCTGTATACTTAAAGAATGAGTTTGCCGCAAATCCATTCTTCTGGGGTATCAAGACTATCATAACTATCCACAATCTTAAGTTCCAGGGTATCTGGGACAAGGAGTGGGTACAGGGTGTTTCAGGTTTTACAGACAATCTGTTCACACCTGATAAGCTTGAGTTCAAGAAGGATGCAAATATGCTTAAGGGTGGTCTTGTATATGCTGACTACATTACCACTGTCAGTGATACATATGCAAACGAGATTCAGACAGAGTACTATGGTGAGGGATTGAACGGACTCTTAAGTGCCAGACATTTTGACATGCAGGGTATCGTAAACGGTATTGATTACAATGCCTATGACCCACAGACTGATGGCAGAATCTATTGCAATTACAATGCTTCCGATTTCAGAAAGAAGAAGTTCAACAACAAGACAAAGCTTCAGCAGGATCTTGGCCTTGCGGTTGACAAGAAGAAGTATATGATAGGTCTCATTTCAAGACTTACAGACCAGAAGGGACTTGACCTCATCAATCATGTGATTGAGGGTATCGTGGATGATTTCACACAGCTTGTTGTTATCGGTACAGGAGATCCTCAGTATGAGAATATGTTCAGACACTATGCATGGAAATATCCTGACAGGGTTTCAGCAAATATCTGTTACTCCGATGATCTGGCTCACAAGCTCTATGCGGCTGCTGATGCATTCTTGATGCCATCCAGATTTGAGCCTTGCGGTCTGACACAGCTTATCTCATTCCGCTATGGTACAGTTCCGATTGTTCGTGAGACAGGAGGTCTCAAGGATACGGTTAAGCCTTATAATGAGTATGAGAATTCAGGAGATGGCTTCTCATTCTCAAACTACAATGCCGATGAGATGCTTGCAGTGATCAATTATTCTAAGCACATCTTCTTCGATAAGAAGCGTGAATGGAATCAGATTGTGGACAGGGGCATGGCCAATGATTTCTCTTGGAATGCTTCCAAGTTCAAATATGAGGGATTATACAATTACCTTATTGGTGAATAAATATTTTTGAAGTAATCAGTTTGTATGCGAAAGGACTCGCAAACAAAATGCCCCGCCGTTTGTGGCGGGGTATTTTTGTAATTATTCAGTTACCTATTTTTAATATAAAATCGAAAAATAACTATAGAAAAATTACACAGAATCGAAGAAATATGTTATTATATACTCTGTAAATCAAAATTCGGAGGTTAGTTACATGGCAACGAGGAAGAAATCCTCAGCAAAAAGACAGACGAAAAAGGAGAGAATGGCTCAGATAGAGAGGCAGCAGGCCTTTAAAAAGGAAATATTTCTATGGATAGTAGTAGCTGTTTCAATCCTTTTATTTATAAGCAATTTTGGGATAGGTGGTCATCTGGGGGACGCTGTAAGCGGTTTCCTTTTTGGCATGTTTGGAATGGTGGCATATATTTTTCCGCCTGTGCTTTTAGTAGGCAGCTTTTTTGCTGTTTCCAATAAGGGCAATTCATATGCTATCATGAAGCTTGTTATGACCATAATTCTCATATGGTTTATATGCGTATTTATGTATCTGGCAGTGTATGGTGACTTTGCGGTTTCACCGGTGCAGTCATATATTGATAGTGTGGAAAGGCATTCGGGTGGTGGCTTTATAGGTGCTCTCATAGGCTATATTTTGGTTCCGGCGGTAGGTATTATAGGAGCATATGTGGTGACAATAGTTGTGATGATTATCTGCCTTGTACTCATTACCGGTAAATCATTTATGAAGGGCATGAGAAACGGCGGCCGCAAGGTATATGAGTCAGCGCGTGAGAATAATGAGAGATATCAGGAGTATCGCGAGTATAAGTCAAGAGAGCGCCAGACGAAAGCTGCTTTGGCTTCGGATGATACAGAGAGTGACTTAAAGGATACTGCAAAAGGTGGCAGAAAGAGTAAGCGTGCCGGCCGCAGGATGGATAATAAGATAACAGGAGTGTCACTTGATACAAAAATTGATGGCAGTGAAAACGCGTTAGATTCAAGCGTGACTGATGGTGATACAGCACATGCCGGGATATTTGGACAGGGGGCTTCCACTACAGATGCACTTGGTGAGATAACTATAGAGAATTATCCGAGTTCACCGGCCATAAAGGAGAAAAAGACGACAAGCCTTACTTCGGGAAATGCAGGGGAGATGGTGCAGGAACCGGATTTTGGTGTGGCATCGGAGCCGGTACCTGTTTTTGGTGGAGGGGCTGGCAGCGACAATGCAGATGAGCTTGGAAGAAAGACCCTGCAGCAGATTAATGGCATGAAACCGGACGGCTCGGGGGCAACAGCTGCAAGCCATGTGTCGCAGATACCTATATCGGGCTGCGTGGAGCCTGATATATCTGATGATTTTGGCATACAAAAAGATAATGAGCTGCAATCAAAATTATCAGCTCCGGCTGCAGATGTGGTAATGACAAAACCACCTGCAGCAGAGCCGAGTAAGAAAAATGTCAAATCAGACAAGGATGAGCTTGCCAAAGAGGTTGAAAAAGTCAGCGAGCAGATAGCGATAAATGACGCAGAAAATGAAATCCAGCAGAAGCCGTATATATTTCCGGTTGTTGATCTGCTTAAGGCTCCTGACAGGGGAAAAACCGGTGATTCGCAGGCTCATTTGCGTGAGACGGCGGCAAAGCTTGAACAGACTCTTAATGTGTTTGGGGTGAATGCGAAGGTGAATAATATAAGCTGCGGTCCTGCTGTTACAAGGTTTGAAATCACACCGGAGCTTGGAGTGAAGGTATCAAAGATTGTGAATCTGGCAGATGATATAAAGCTTAATCTGGCAGCCGCGGATATACGAATCGAGGCTCCTATTCCGGGAAAAGCCGCTGTGGGCATCGAAGTGCCAAACAGCCAGAGTGTTGCTGTTTCCTTCAGGGAGCTTGTGGAGTCTGAAGAATTTAAAAATTCCAAATCAAAGATTACCTTTGCAGTGGGAAAAGATATTGCTGGCAAGGTTAAGGTTACGGATATCGCAAAAATGCCACATCTTTTAATTGCAGGTGCTACCGGCTCAGGTAAGTCAGTTTGTATCAATACAATTATCATGAGTATACTATACAAGGCAAAGCCGGATGAGGTAAAGCTGATTATGATTGACCCGAAGGTGGTTGAGCTTAGTGTATACAATGGCATACCTCATCTGATGATTCCGGTTGTTACAGATCCTAAAAAAGCTGCAGGAGCATTAAACTGGGCGGTTTCAGAGATGACCGACCGATACGAGAAGTTTGCAAACAGCGGTGTCAGGGAAATAAACGGTTACAATGCCATGATTGATGCAATGGATGGCAAGGATACAGAAAAACCGCCAAAGATGCCACAGATTGTCATTATAGTGGACGAGCTTGCAGATCTTATGATGGTTGCATCAAAGGATGTAGAGGAGGCAATATGCAGGCTGGCACAGCTTGCGAGAGCAGCCGGTATACATCTGATTATAGCTACACAGAGGCCTTCTGTTAATGTTATTACAGGTCTCATCAAGGCGAATATGCCAAGCCGTATCGCATTTGCGGTTACAAGCGGTGTTGACAGTCGTACCATACTTGATATGAATGGTGCGGAAAAGCTCCTTGGAAAGGGAGATATGTTATTTGACCCACAGGGTGTTCCGAAGCCCCTTCGAGTACAGGGCGCATTCGTTTCAGATAAAGAAGTTTCCAATATTGTGAAATTTATTATTGAAAATAATGAGAATGCACAGTACAGTAAT
Source organism: Agathobacter sp. LCP21S3_B2 (assembly GCF_052118705.1). Taxonomy (NCBI): domain Bacteria; kingdom Bacillati; phylum Bacillota; class Clostridia; order Lachnospirales; family Lachnospiraceae; genus Agathobacter; species Agathobacter sp. LCP21S3_B2. Next base: position 45,402 of record NZ_JBQKGQ010000001.1, read on the forward strand.
GATGTGGCACAAAAGATGGAGAGCCTGTCGAATGATACGACAAATACAACCGTTACCATTTCAGATGTTGAAAACACGGATGATGGCAGGGATTCTTACTTTGCAGAGGCTGCGTCAATCATCACAGACAAGGAGAGAGCTTCAATAGGAATGCTTCAAAGATACCTTAAGATTGGCTTCAACAGAGCAGCCCGCATTATGGATCAGCTAGAGGAAGCCGGTGTAGTGGGACCGGAGGAGGGCACAAAGCCCCGCAAGGTTCTGGTGACTAAAGAGGAATTAGATACTATATTAGAGAATAATTAACACAAAGGAGCAGAGAAAAATGAAAACAGATATTCAAATCGCACAGGAAGCTACAATGCTTCCAATCAAGGATGTAGCAGCATCTATAGGGATTAAAGAGGATGACTTAGAGCTTTATGGAAAGTATAAGGCAAAGATTTCTGATGAGCTCATCAATCGCACAAAGAAAAATCCTGACGGAAAGCTCATACTTGTTACAGCTATAAACCCGACTCCTGCAGGAGAGGGAAAGACAACCACAAGCGTCGGTCTTGGAGAGGCATTTGGACGCCTTGGGAAGAAAGCACTTATCGCACTTCGTGAGCCGTCACTTGGACCTTGCTTTGGTATCAAGGGAGGAGCAGCCGGTGGCGGATATGCACAGGTTGTCCCAATGGAGGATTTAAATCTTCATTTTACAGGAGATTTTCATGCAATTACATCTGCGAACAATCTGCTTGCAGCACTTCTTGACAATCATATCCAGCAGGGCAACGAGCTTGGCATCGACCCGCGCCAGATTGTATGGAAGAGATGTATGGATATGAATGACCGTGTCCTGAGAAATATTGTTGTTGGTCTTGGAAGCAAGATGGACGGAATGGTCAGAGAGGATCATTTTGTCATCACTGTAGCATCTGAGATTATGGCTATACTCTGCCTGGCTGATGATATGGCAGATTTAAAGAAGCGCCTTGGCAGAATTATCGTGGCATACACCTTTGACGGAAAGCCTGTCACAGCCGATGATCTTCAGGCTACAGGCTCTATGGCTGCTCTCTTAAAGGATGCCTTAAAGCCGAACCTTATCCAGACACTTGAGCATACACCGGCGATAGTTCACGGTGGACCTTTTGCCAATATAGCACACGGATGTAACAGTGTCCGTGCCACAAAGACAGCATTAAAGCTTGCAGACTATGTTATTACTGAGGCAGGCTTTGGTGCAGACCTTGGCGCAGAGAAGTTCTTTGATATCAAGTGCCGTATGGCAGGACTTAAGCCGGATGCAGTTGTACTTGTTGCAACAATCAGAGCATTAAAATATAATGGCGGCGTGCCGAAGGATGAACTTTCATCAGAGAATCTTGATGCACTTAAGGCTGGAATCGTAAATCTTGAGAAGCATATTGAGAATCTTCACAAGTTTGGTGTGCCTGTAGTTGTCACATTAAATTCATTTGTCACAGACACCAAGGCTGAGACTGATTTTGTAGAGCAGTTCTGTAAGGAAAGAGGCTGTGAATTTGCACTCTCAGAGGTATGGGAGAAGGGTGGCGAAGGCGGAATTGATCTTGCCAACAAGGTGCTTGAAACAATCGAGCACAAGGAAAGCAATTTTAAGGTGCTTTATGATGACAGTCTTTCACTTAAGGAAAAGATTGAAACTGTTGCAAAAGAAATATATGGAGCAGATGGTGTTACATATTCTCCGGCAGCAGAGAGAGAGCTTAAGAGGATTACAGACCTTGGAATGGGAGATTTTCCTGTATGTATGGCAAAGACACAGTATTCGCTTTCTGACGATGCAAAGAAGCTTGGCAGACCGAGTGGCTTTAAAATCAACGTACGTGAGGTTTATGCGTCAGCAGGTGCAGGCTTTGTTGTAGCAGTAAACGGTTCTATTATGACTATGCCGGGACTTTCAAAGAAGCCGGCTGCATACGGCATTGATGTGGATGACAATGGTGTGATCACAGGATTATTCTAGGAGGAAATATGGCGGCTAATCTAATAGACGGAAAATTAATTTCAACGCAGATTAAGGATGAGCTTAAGAAAGAAGTGGCAGAGCTTAAGAAAAAGGGTATCGAGGGGTGCCTTGCGGTGATTCAGGTCGGAAATGACCCTGCATCATCAGTGTATGTGCGCAACAAGAAAAAGGCATGTGAGTATGTCGGAATCAAATCGCTCTCGTATGAACTTGCAGAGGAGACTACGGAGGATGAGATATTAAAACTTATCGAAAAGCTCAATGCTGATGCTTCTGTAAATGGTATTCTCTGTCAGCTTCCACTGCCAAAGCATATCGATGAGGACAAGGTTATTGATGCTATCGACCCGAAGAAGGATGTTGACGGCTTCAGTCCACAGAGTGTTGGTGCGATGGTTATAGGAAAACCGGGCTTTTTACCATGTACTCCGGCCGGTATCATTCAGCTTTTAAAGAGAAGCAATATAGATATTGATGGGAAAAGCTGTGTTGTGGTCGGTAGAAGCAATATAGTTGGCAAGCCGATGTCACTTCTCATGCTGAGGGAGAATGCAACAGTTACGGTATGCCATTCACATACAAAGGATTTAAAAGAGGTGTGCAAAAATGCAGATATCCTCATTGTGGCAATAGGAAAGCCTAAGTTTATAGATGCCTCATATGTGAAGGATGGTGCTGTTGTCATTGACGTAGGAATTCACAGAAATGCTGAAAATAAGCTGTGTGGTGATGTGGATTTTGATTCTGTTATGCCTAAAGCGTCACATATCACACCTGTACCTGGCGGTGTAGGACCTATGACAATTGCAATGCTCATGAGCAATTGTGTCGAGGCTATGAAGAGATAATGCTACATTTTTAGACAATATGTAAGAGGATTAGATGTATGAGATGTGCCAATTGTGGTAATGAATTGAAGGAGGGCAGTCTGTACTGCGATGCCTGTGGGCATCCGGTGCAGATAGTGCCTGATTACAACGAATTTGATGATTATCTTGATAATCTGGTTGGAAACGATGACAGGTCAACTGATGAACAAAAGACAGTAGGGTCTGTATCAGATAAGACAATAAGGTTTGACCAAGCAGCGAGAGAGCAGTTCTATAATACCAGTCAGCCGACTGGACAGAACCGGGATAGAACATCAAAGTCTGAAATGCAGCAGGTAAAACAGACGCAGGAGAGACAGTCTCAGGGGAGACAGATGTCTGAGAAGCCACAGTCAGACAGACAGAGAGAAAAGAGTGCGCAACAGAAGAGAATGATTATTATCTTGGTGGTATGTGTCATTTCTATTGTTATACTGGTTGTCATTGTGACTAATAATGTACGCAAATCTCATGAAAGTTCATTTGATTATCAGGTGAAGCAGGCAGAAGAGGCTTATGAGTCGGGAGATACAAATTCGGCTGTATCATATTATGAGAAGGCCTTATCAATTGATTCTGATAATACTGATGTCATGTACAAGCTGGCTGATATATATATGGGAAAGAAGGATTATGATGCTGCACTTATACTGTATCAGGAGATTATAAATGTTGATTCGAAAAGCGAGGAGGCATACAAAAAGCTTATTTCAATCTATGAGTCCAAAAAAGACTATGATGCGATAGTTTCATTGCGAGATGGTGCTAAGGATAAAGATATACTTAAGTTATTTAAGGATTATGTGGTTTCAGAGCCTGAATTTAGTAAAAGCAGCGGTAAATATGGAGAAACCTTCGAGCTTTCAATAAGTGCGGATAAAAATGCGAAAATATACTATTCGTATGATTCGGATAACCCATTGAGTCGTGGTGAGAAATATCGTAATCCGATAAGTCTTGACAGGGAGGGCACTTATGAGATAACTGCTGTTGCAGTTGATGAAAGAGGCATAAAAAGTGAAATTGCATCTGCCAGGTATGAAATCGAGTTTGAGGCTCCGAAAGCACCGGAGGTGGATCCTGATGGAGGAACATTTGGTGCTCAGACTGATATCACAATCACAGTTCCTGAAAATTGTAAGGTGTATTATACATGGGATTCGTCAGACCCTACTGCAGCATCGACAGAATATACAGCTCCTATCCCTATTCCGGAGGGCAATAATGTGTTGTCTGTTATAGCGATAGATCAAAGAACCAAAAAGACGAGTGACATATACAGATCAAGATTTGAATTTTATATGGATGGACAATAAAAAAACGCCTGGCAAAGCTGTCAGGCGTTTTTTAATTAGTTGAATGGCTTTATATCACCGGGGTTTGAGATTGACGTGTAATATACTTTGTTTGAAGAAAAATCTGTAAAATATACGTATTGGGATGTCACATTTATACTACTGTATTCACCCTTGGCCAATTCCTTAAAGCCGGTTCCATCATCCTTTACCATGCAAAGAGCAGCGTCATCGCCACCTCTCTGATAGAATATTTTGCTGCCGTAAACATTGAAATGTTCTATGTTTCCTTCGGTAAGAACAACAGGATTCGGATTGTTTACGTTGACATGGACAATTGCGTTATTTTGGTCTACATCCATATAGAAAATATTATTTTCGTCCATCACAACAGGCTTATAGCAGTTACAGTCATAAAAGAGAGACTGTGTCTGTGATGCGGTGTCATATCTGAAAAGCTGACCATTATCGGGATTATTGTAGTAAAAATACTGTCCGGAAGCATTGCAGGTGAAAAGATAGTGGTTATATACCTGTTTTTTTTCTGTTCCGTCAATTTTTACCCTGTATAGTGTTGTGGCTGTCTTTGTATCATAGTGCAGATAATAAATATAATTGCCTATGAGGGAGGCATATATGCATGGCTCTTTGTCAAGAATAAAAGCCTTGCCACCTGTTCTTTTGATACGGCATAAGCTGTTTTTGTCATATGCAAAGAACATTGTACTGGTTATGTTATTTGTATTGTTTCGTACATAATATATGAAGTTTTTGTCAGCATTTATGTACATTACAGAGTCGTTGCAAAGCTTATGTACATTGCTGCCATCAACATTCATGGCATATAATCGGCCGTTATCATTTGGATTTGAGAAAAAAATTTCACCGTTGCTTTCACAGAAAAGACCGGCATTGTACAGATTGCCGGAGAGGTTTCCGTTTACATAGGTTGAATTAAATTTAACTTTTGTGTTTAAATAATGGTATGCAACAAAGCCTGCTATGCATATAACAAAAAGCAGAATGAGAAGCTTAATATATTTTTTCATGGAAATTCCTCCGCTTTGGATAGTTACAGTTTTAACTAAATTATATCTGCATATGATAAATCTTTCAAGGATTACTTGCCTTTCTGTGAATTTTGTAATAGAATTTTACTATATCTTTTTTAGGAGACAATGATGGAAGATTTAATGAAATTAAGAGAGTCTATCGATGAGATAGACAATGAAATAGTCAGATTATATAAGGAAAGAATGGAAATTTCAAAGCATGTTGCCGAGTATAAGATAACTGCCGGCAAAAAGGTCTTTGACAAGACAAGAGAAGATGAAAAACTTGAAAAATTATCAGCTCTTGCAGATGATGATTTTTTAAGACATGGTATAGTTGAGCTTTTTGAGCAGATTATGTCAACCAGTCGCAAGAAGCAATATCAGCTTATGACAGAGCACGGCATAGTGGAAAAGGAGGACTTTACAGAGGTAGACAGCCTGGATTTTTCCAATGCAAGGATTGTGTTTCAGGGAGTTGAGGGTGCATACTCGCAGCTTGCCATGAAGACCTACTTTGGCGAGAACTGCAATGGCTACAATGTGGATACATGGAAAGATGCCATGGAGGATATCAAGTGTGGAAAGGCTGATTATGCTGTGCTTCCTATAGAAAATTCCTCAGCCGGTATTGTATCGGAAAACTATGATTTGCTCGTTGAGTACGATAATTACATAGTTGGGGAGCAGATTATCCGTATCGACCACAGCCTGATGGGACTTCCCGGTGCAAAGATTTCTGATATCAGGACAGTGTATTCGCATCCACAGGCGCTTATGCAGTGCTCGGATTTTTTTGATGAGCACAAGGATATCAATCAGGTAGCTGTCAGGAATACGGCTTTTTCGGCAAAGAAGGTAAAGGATGACGGAGATATCACACAGGCCGGCATAGCGAGCCATATCTCAGCTGATATATATGGACTTCAGGTACTTGAGAGCTGCATACAGAACAATAAAAACAATGCGACAAGGTTTATAATTGTGTCAGCTAAAAAGGTGTGCCGCAGGGATTCAGACAGGATAAGTATCTGCTTTGAGACTCCTCACAAGAGTGGTGCACTGTATCATATGCTTGCCCACTTTATATACAATGGAATCAATATGTTAAATATCCAGTCTCGTCCGATACCCGATAAGGCATGGGAGTACAGATTCTTTGTCGATTTCGAGGGACGTTTTACGGATACGGCTGTCCAGAATGCGCTAAGAGGCATAAGAGAAGAGGCAATTGCCCTTAAGATTCTTGGTACCTATTAATATTAAATGATAGAAATTCTGATAATCGGATAAAATGATAGGAATTCAGATAAAAGTGTTGACAACCGGAATTGTCTGTGATATATTCTAGTAGTTGTATGAAAACAAAGTAGAGTATCCACTCTCACCTAAGCGCAATTGCGCGACTTAGCGTTAATATTTTCAAACATTTGTGTTGAAGATTGTATAGTGGATAGTCTGCCTATCCACTATTTTTTTATGGAGGTACAAGACCATTAGCGAATTAATGATTAATGAACAGATCAGAGACAGAGAAGTTCGACTGATTGGGGCAGATGGAGAACAGTTAGGAATTGTTTCTTCAAGAGAAGCTCAAAAGATTGCAGACGAAGCAGGACTTGATTTAGTAAAGATAGCACCAAATGCAAAGCCACCTGTATGTAAGGTGATTGATTATGGTAAGTATCGTTATGAGCAGGCCCGCAAGGAAAAGGATGCAAAGAAAAAGCAGAAGACCGTTGAATTGAAAGAGATTCGTCTCTCACCTAACATTGAGGCTAACGACTTGAATACCAAGATGAATGCTGCAAAGAAATTCCTTGCAAAAGGAAACAAGGTAAAGATCACACTCAGATTCAGGGGACGTGAGATGGCTCATATGAATGCAAGCAAACATATCCTTGATGATATAGCTGAGAATCTTTCAGATGTAGCGGTAGTGGAGAAAGCACCAAAGGTTGAAGGAAGAAGCATCGGTATGGTGCTGGCAGAAAAGAGATAACAATTTAAGGAGGAACACACAATGCCAAAAATGAAAACAAGCAGAGCAGCTGCAAAACGTTTCAAAGTTACAGGAACAGGAAAGTTAAAAAGAAATAAAGCCTACAAGAGACATATCTTAACTAAGAAAACAACAAAGACAAAGAGAAATCTCAGAAAAGCAACAATGACAGATGAGACAAATGTTAAGAATATGAAGAAGATTTTACCATACATGTAATCGGTAGTATTAGTTAAGGAGGAATCAACAAATGGCAAGAGTTAAAGGCGGTTTAGGCGCTAAGAAAAGACATAACAGAACATTAAAGTTAGCAAAGGGTTACAGAGGCGCTAGATCTAAGCAGTATAGAGTAGCAAAGCAGTCAGTTATGAGAGCACTTACAAGCTCATACGCTGGACGTAAAGAGAGAAAGAGACAGTTCCGTCAGTTATGGATTGCCCGTATCAACGCAGCAGCTCGTCTCAACGGACTTTCATACAGCCAGTTCATGCACGGCTTAAAGTTAGCAAACGTTGACCTTAACCGTAAGGTATTAGCTGATATGGCTGTTACAGATGCAGCAGGATTTGCTAAATTAGTAGAGGTTGCTAAATCTAAGCTTGCTTAGTTTTAGCATAAAGAGATATATGAAAAAAGCTGCCGGGCTTCACATGAAGCCCGGCAGCTTTTTTTATTCTTGAGCTTTTTTGTATTTACTGCGATACTCCTTAGGCGAAAGGCCTTTTATTTTATGAAATGTCTTTGAAAAATAAAGGCTGTTATCAAACCCTATAGAGCCTGCAATTGCTGTGATGGACAATGAGGAGTGTTTAAGCAGATAGCATGCCTGCTTGATTCTGAAATCGGTCAGATACTCCTTTGGTGATACACCGAGGATGCTCTGGAAGGAACGGAACAGATGGCTTCGGCTTAAACCTATATATGATGCGATATCCTCAACAGTGATAGGGTATGAATAGTTGGCGGAGATGTATTCTATGCCCTTTTGCACATAGGAATTTGCACTGTTTTGCGGTGGTTTTGATGTGGCGGCGCTGACAAAGAGGGCGAGGGTGGTGTAGAGTCGCCCGGTCATTTCCAGCGCGTTTTCAAATTCTGTGCCTCTGGCGTCGTATATATGCATGAGCTGTCTTTTGATTTCGTTTCCGTTTGATACATTGTGTATGTATGGATGCGCTTTTGTGAAATCAGTGGCTCTTAAAATGGTTGCGGCATCGCTGCCGGTAAAGCCTACCCAGGTATATTCCCAAGGGTCTTCTGCATCAGCCTGATAAATCACTTCGGTATTTGGATATACGAGAAACGCATCGCCGGGAGTTAATGTGTGAACACTGCCATTTACAGTGTAGCGGCCTTTACCACTTATGATATAGTGAATCAGATAATGGTCTCTGATACCCGGTCCCCACTGGTACAGGCTATCACAGCTCTGGAAGCCTACATTATATACGGACAGAGATACAAGCTCTTTTTCTTTTACGATATAGGAATTTTTGTATTTATTGTTCATATTGTCTACCTTTACAACATTTTTACATATTTCTTCTACATTTTATTCTATACAAAAATGAGCAAATGCGCTACAATAAATTTAACAAAAATGAAAAGGAGATATTTATTATGGCAATTTTAGTTACTGGTGGAGCCGGATATATCGGAAGCCACACATGTGTGGAGCTTCTTGATGCAGGCTACGATGTTGTAGTACTTGATAATCTTTCAAATTCATCTGAGAAGTCACTTGACAGAGTTAAGGCTCTTACAGGCAAAGAAGTAAAGTTCTATAAGGGAGATATCCTTGACAGAGACATACTGAATAAGATTTTTAAAGAAGAAAAGATAGATAGCTGTATTCACTTTGCAGGACTCAAGGCAGTAGGAGAGTCTGTGGCAAAGCCTTGGGAGTACTATAACAATAATATCGCCGGAACACTTACACTTGTTGATGTGATGAGACAGAATGGCTGCAAGAGCATCATTTTCTCTTCATCAGCTACAGTATACGGAGATCCTGCACAGATTCCTATCACAGAGGAGTGCCCAAAGGGACAGTGTACAAACCCATACGGCTGGACAAAGTCTATGCTTGAGCAGATACTTATGGACATCTACAAGGCAGATAATGAGTGGAATGTCATCCTGCTTCGTTACTTCAACCCAATCGGAGCTCATAAGAGCGGTACAATGGGTGAGAATCCAAACGGTATTCCAAACAACCTCATGCCTTACATCACACAGGTGGCAGTAGGCAAGCTTAAGGAGCTTGGAGTATTCGGAGATGACTATGATACTCCTGACGGAACAGGTGTGAGAGATTACATACATGTAGTTGACCTTGCGGTTGGACATGTCAAGGCTTTAAAGAAAATTGAGGAGAACGCAGGCCTTTGCATCTACAATCTTGGAACAGGACACGGCTACAGCGTGCTTGATATCGTAAAGAATTTCGAGGCTGCAACAGGTGTTAAGATTCCTTATACAATAAAGCCTAGAAGACCTGGCGATATCGCTACATGCTACTGTGACCCATCAAAGGCCAAGAGAGAGCTCGGCTGGGAAGCACAGTATGGTATCAAGGAGATGTGTGCCGACTCATGGAGATGGCAGAAGAACAATCCTAACGGATACGATGACTAATTATAACTGATTTTTAAGCCGGATTTATACTTGAATTATTTATGCCTTGGAGCATTCTGTAGTAAACAGAATACGCTCCAAGGTATTTTACTTTAAGGCAGAAATGTTTATTATAGCGTGGATATACACCGGACGCACCCGCAGCACCGAAATGCACCTTGCATGCGCTAACGCTACGCTGTCAAGATACTGTACGAATTATGCTTTTTAGGCTCACTTTGCTTGACGAAACCGTCGAAACGCGCCGTCCGTGGCGCGGTTCTCCTTGACTTGCCTTCCATGGCAAGTCATTTCTGTGTTTCATGGGCATAATTCTACAGTATCTAAACAGCCTCGCTAGTCGCTTATGCAAGGTGCATTTCGGTGTGGCGGGTGCGTCCGGCGTCAACAACAATAAAAAAACATCGCATAAATGCGATGCTTTCGGGTTGGGCTGTATTTAATTGAATAAATATCAGTGAGCAGTCCGTACGGGAATCGAACCCGTGTTTCCGCCGTGAGAGGGCGGCGTCTTAACCGCTTGACCAACGAACCGTGTATTATACTATCATGGAGTTTCAAAAAAAGCAAGTACTTTTTTAAAAAAACTTGATTTTTTTTTCTGATAGTGCTATCATACCTATGATAACAACGTTGACTGGATTGAGAGAGGGCAAAAGTCCTCTCTCAATTCACGTTTATAAACATCAGGCAGCTATTCAGAGCAATTGTGAATAGTTACAGCCATATAATCAAAAGAGAGGTGATAAAATGTCAAAGGCAAGTGTATATGAGGCAAAGACAGAGAGCTTTATAAAACCAATTCTTGACAGCATGAATTTTGAGCTTGTTGATGTCGAGTATGTTAAGGAAGGCGGTATGAACTACCTGAGAGCATATATTGATAAGGAGGGTGGCATAACCGTTGATGACTGTGAAGTGGTTGCAAGGCAGATGAATGAGATTCTCGACAGAGAGGACTATATTCCTGATTCGTACACTTTCGAGGTCAGCTCGCCGGGGCTTGGAAGACCTCTCAAGAAGGAAAAGGACTATGTGCGCAATATGAATAAGGAAATAGAGATTCGCACATACAGAGCTATCAACAAATCAAAGGAATTTTATGGTCTGCTTAAAGCCTATGATAAGGATACAGTGACAATAACCGATGAAGACGGAAATGAGACTACATTCAATAAGAGTGATATCGCACTTATACGTCAGGCATTGGATTTTTAATTAAAGCGCACGATAACACAAATAGGAGGAAAAAATAATGAGCAATGAGTTATTAGAAGCGTTAAATATATTAGAGCAGGAGAAAAATATTAGTAAAGAAACTTTACTTGAGGCAATTGAGAACTCCCTTGTGACTGCCTGCAAGAACCATTTTGGTAAATCAGACAATGTAAAGGTAGAAATCGATCCTGAGACATGTGCTTTCTCATGCTACCAGGAGAAGACAGTTGTGGATGCAGTTGAGGATCCGGTGGAGGAGATTTCATTAGCAGATGCCCACAAGGTAAACGGCAACTATCAGCTTGGGGATATCGTGAGAGTTGAGGTGAAGTCAAAGGAATTCGGACGTATCGCTACACAGAACGCAAAGAATGTTATCCTTCAGAAAATCCGTGAGGAGGAGAGAAAGGTAATATTTGACGAGTACAACAGCAAGGAAAAGGATGTTGTGACAGGTGTTGTTCAAAGATACATCGGAAAGAATGTCAGCATCAATTTAGGCAAGGCAGATGCACTTCTGACTGAGAGTGAGCAGATAAAGGGCGAGGTATTCAAGCCTACAGAGCGTATCAAAGTATATATCCTTGAGGTTAAGTCCACATCAAAGGGACCAAAGATTCTTGTTTCAAGAACACATCCTGAGCTTGTGAAGAGACTTTTCGAGTCAGAGGTTACAGAGGTTAAAGAGGGCATAGTTGAGATAAAGGCTATATCCCGTGAGGCCGGAAGCAGAACAAAGATTGCCGTATGGTCAAATGATCCAAATGTAGACCCTGTAGGAGCATGTGTAGGTATGAATGGTGCCAGAGTCAATGCTATCGTAAATGAGCTCCGCGGTGAGAAAATCGATATCATCACATGGGATGAGAATCCTGCAATACTTATCCAGAATGCACTTAGCCCTGCAAAGGTTATCTCGGTTATAGCAGATGCAGATGAGAAATCAGCAAAGGTTGTTGTTCCGGATTATCAGCTTTCACTTGCAATCGGTAAGGAAGGACAGAATGCAAGACTTGCAGCAAGACTTACAGGCTTCAAGATTGATATCAAGAGCGAGACACAGGCCAGAGAGTCAGGAGATTTCATGGATTATGAGAATGACTATGAAGAGGATGATTATGATGACGATTATGATTATTCAGATGATGAGCTTGCTGAGAACGAGAGATTAGCTGATACAGAACAGGCAGATGTACAGGCAGAGGCTTTTTATACAGGGGCTGACGAGAACGAAGCAGCAGGTACAGAAAATGATGCGGTAGCTTTAGAAGCAGATGCTTCTGATATCGATGAGACAGATGATGTGGCAGATAGTGGTGATGAGCAGTAATGGCAAATAAAAAGATTCCAATGCGCAAATGCGTAGGGTGTCAGGAGATGAAGGAAAAGAAGTCACTTATCCGCGTGGTAAAGACTGCGGAGGGAGACATCATTCTTGATGACACAGGCAAGAAAAACGGCAGGGGTGCTTATATATGCAAGAGCATTGAGTGCTTTAAAAAGGCTAAAAAGACAAAGGCACTTGAGCGTTCCCTTGGTGTTAGTGTAACAGAACAGATATATGAGGAGCTTGAAAAGGAGATGAACCAAATTGACAGATAGAGTACTTTCTATGCTGGGATTAGCAGCAAAGTCAGGCAATGTGGTTAGCGGAGAGTTTTCTACAGAGAAAGCTGTAAAGACAGGAAAGGCATTTTTAGTGATAGTTGCAGATGATTCATCGGACAACACAAAGAAGCATTTTTCGGATATGACTGCTTTCTATGAGGTTCCGATTTATTTTTATAGTGACAAGGTGGGGTTAGGGAATGCGATAGGCAAAGAGTTTCGCGCTTCCCTTGCAGTTACGGATGAAAACCTTGCAAATGCAGTGATAAAAAAGCTGCAGTCGAATAAAACTGAATAGTGGAGGAAAATAGATATATGGCAAAAATGAGAGTTCATGAACTTGCAAAAGAATTAAATATAAAGTCACAGGACGTCATAGATACATTAAACGGCACACAGTTTGCTGTCAAGAATGTGCAGAGCGGTCTTGAGGACGAGGCACAGAAAATTGTGCGAAAGAAGTACACAAAGGCAGAAGAAAAGAAAGAGACAGATAAGAAGGAAGAGCCTAAAAAGGATGATGCAAAGGCGGCAGACAGACCAAAGAAGAAGGCCAGCATCACTACTGTTTTCAATGCTCAGTATAGCAAACAGGGCAGGAAAACAAATGGCGGAAACGGCAATGGAAAGGGTGCAAATGGTGGGGCAGAGCGCAGAAATGGCAATGGCAGACGCGATAATCAGTCATCACGTCCAGAGCAGCACAGCATTATTAAGCCAAGACCGGTCGGAGAGAGAGCTATGCGCCCTATAAGTGAGCGTACAGCAGATCCGTATGCCGATATGAAGCCTGCCAATTCACGTCCGGCACGTCAGGCTGACGCAGACAGAAGAGGCGACAGACGTCAGGATAATGGTGACAGAATCAACAACAGAAATACTGACAGAAATACCGACAGAAGCAGAAATACGGACAGAAACAGCGATAGAAGACCAAACAATCGCGACAATAACCTCGATAACAACAGAGGTTTCAGAAATGACTCCAGACGTCCTGCTGAGGGTGGCAGAAGCTTTGACAGAAATAACGATAGAACAGGCGGCAGAGGTGATGACAGAAACCGTTTCAGAAAAGAAACAGTTGCGGTTGCAGCTCCTGATGATGTAAGAGGCAAGGAGAGCAGAGACAGAGGCAACGACAGAAAGAATAAGCACAATCACAATCAGAGCCAGAAGCAGGATAAACTCGGAAAGAAGCAGGAGAATTACATCAATCTCGAGAAGCACGGCGGCAAGAAAAAGCCACAGCAGCCTAAGGCACAGCCAAAAGAGGATGAGAACGAGATTAAGACAATTTCTCTTCCGGAGAAGATTACAATCAGAGATTTAGCTGACAAGATGAAGGTTCAGCCTTCTGCCATAGTAAAGAAGCTTTTCATGAAGGGCGAGATGGTAACAGTTAACTCTGAAGTTGATTTTGCAGCCGCAGAGGAGATTGCGTTAGAGTTTAATTTCATCTGTGAGGAAGAGGAGAAGGTCGATGTGATTGCAGAGCTTCTCAAGGAGGATGAAGAGGATGAGAGCAAGATGGTTCCTCGTCCACCTGTAGTCTGTGTAATGGGTCACGTAGATCATGGTAAGACATCACTGCTTGATGCCATCAGACAGACACGTGTTACAGACCGTGAGGCAGGTGGTATCACACAGCACATTGGTGCATCTGTTGTATCAATTAATGACCAGAACATCACATTCCTTGATACACCGGGACATGAGGCATTTACAGCAATGCGTATGCGTGGTGCAAACTCTACTGATATCGCAATCCTTGTTGTTGCTGCAGATGATGGTGTAATGCCACAGACTGTTGAGGCTATCAACCATGCAAAGGCAGCCGGTGTAGAGATTATCGTTGCTGTCAACAAGATAGATAAGCCAAGTGCCAATATCGACAAGGTTAAGCAGGAACTCTCAGAGTATGAGCTTATCCCGGAGGATTGGGGTGGAAGCACAATATTCTGTCCTGTATCTGCACATACTAAGGAGGGTATCGACAATCTCCTTGAGATGATTCTTCTCACAGCAGAGGTGCTTGAGCTCAAGGCTAATCCGGACAGAAATGCAAGAGGTCTCGTAATCGAGGCACAGCTTGACAAGGGTCGTGGTGCGGTTGCCACAGTGCTTGTACAAAAAGGAACACTCCATGTCGGAGATCCTATCGCATGCGGAAGCAGCTATGGTAAGGTAAGAGCCATGATTGATGACAAGGGCCGCAGAGTAAAGGAGGCTAAGCCTTCTACACCTGTAGAGATACTTGGACTTAACAGTGTGCCATCAGCAGGTGAGACATTTGTGGCATGTGATTCAGAGAAGGAGGCAAAGGCATTCTCTGACACATATATTTCAGAGGAAAAGAATAAGCTTATTGAGGATACAAAGGCAAAGATGTCACTTGATGATCTGTTCTCACAGATTCAGTCCGGCAATATGAAGGAGCTTGATATTATCGTAAAGGCAGATGTACAGGGTTCAGTTGAAGCTGTTAAGCAGAGTCTTGTCAAGCTTTCAAATGAGGAGGTTGTGGTCAAGGTCATCCATGGCGGCGTTGGAGCCATCAACGAGTCAGATGTTATCCTTGCATCAGCATCAAATGCAATCATCATTGGCTTTAACGTCAGACCGGATCCTGTTGCCAAGACTACAGCAGACCGTGAAGGCGTAGATATCAGACTTTACAAGGTCATCTACAATGCAATCGAGGATGTATCTGCTGCCATGAAGGGTATGCTTGATCCTGTATTTGAGGAGAAGGTTATCGGACACGCGGAAATCAGACAGATTTTCAAGGCTTCAGGCGTTGGAAACATTGCAGGTTCATATGTGCTTGACGGATTTATGGAGAGAGGCTGCCGTGTCAGAATTAGCAGAGAGGGTGAGCAGATATTCGAGGGCGACCTTGCTTCACTCAAGAGATTCAAGGATGATGTCAAGGAAGTCAAGACAGGCTACGAGTGTGGTCTTGTATTTGACGGATTTAATGATATTCAGGAATTAGATATTGTAGAAGCCTACAAGATGGTAGAGGTTCCAAGATAATCATATATTTGTTATCATGAATTAATGTAACTATTCGGATAGTTACGGTTTAATATAAAAAGAAAGCGGGATTATATGAGAAAGAACAGCATAAAAAATATTCGTATCAACGAAGAGGTGATGCGTGAACTGTCAAATATCATACGCGGTGAGATAAAGGATCCGCGTATCAATCCCATGACAAGTGTTGTTGCTGTCGAGGTGGCACCTGATTTAAAGACAGCAAAGGCTTATATCAGTGTGCTTGGTGACAAGAAATCACAGGCTGATACACTTGCAGGACTTAAGTCAGCGGAGGGATATATACGCAGAACTCTCGCAAAGAACATCAATTTAAGAAATACACCTGCCATTACATTTATCATAGACCAGTCTATAGAGTATGGTGTTGAGATGTCTAAAAAGATTGATGAAGTAACAAAAAATCTCAAAGAGGATTAATAAAGAGGATTGATTATGACAGAGATTGATTCTATTTTAAAGGATGCACAGTCAGTTGCCGTTTCCGGTCATGTAAGACCGGACGGTGACTGTGTCGGTTCAACACTTGCGGTATACAACTACATAAAGGATTATTATCCTGATATAAAGGCAAGACTTTATTTAGAGCCAAGCCCGAACATCTTTAAGTTTATGCAAAGAGCAGATGAGATTGACAGCAGCTATGCAGATGATACCGTATACGATCTGTTCATAGCATGTGATTGTAGTGACATAGGCAGACTGGGAAGTGCAGCTAAGTATTTTGAGTCTGCAAGAAGGACACTTTGCATAGATCATCACGTCACTAACGGAGCTTTTGCAGACGCAAATTACATCTTTCCGGATGCGAGCTCAACCTGTGAGCTTGTGTTTGAACTTCTGCCGAAGGAGCGCATCACAATACAGATAGCAGAGTGTATTTACACAGGCATGGTGCATGATACAGGTGTGTTCCAGTATTCATGCACTTCAAAAAAGACTATGGATATAGCAGGCTCCCTTATGGAGATGGGCATTGATTATTCAAGGATAATCGATGATACATTTTATACAAAGACATTTGCCCAGAACAAGATTATGGGGCAGGCACTTTTGAATGCTGCTTTGTATCTGAATGGTGATGTTATATTGTCTGCAGTATCGCGTGCTGAGATGGAGAAGTACAACGTACTTCCAAAGCATCTCGACGGTATTGTAAACCAGCTTCGTGTGACAAAGGATATAAAGGTTGCTGTATTTCTCTACGAAAATGAGGATGGCACCTACAAGGGCAGTCTGCGCGTAAACGGTGATTATGATGTGGCAAAGGTTGCGTCGGTATTTGGCGGTGGAGGACATATAAAGGCCGCTGGATTTACGATTGACGGACCGCTTGAGGTGGCAACAGAGCGCATACTTACGGCAATTAAGGACAATATTTAGGGAGATATTCTTGGGCAGATGGTTAACGGAATAATCAATGTATACAAGGAAAAGGGCTATACAAGCTTTGACGTTGTGGCAAAGCTTAGAGGCATATTCCACCAGAAAAAGATTGGTCATACAGGTACACTTGATCCGGATGCACAGGGCGTTCTTCCTGTATGCCTAGGAAAGGCAACCAGAGTGTGTGACCTTTTGACCGACAAGGACAAGGTCTATAAAGCTGTGCTGCTTTTGGGACAGGAGACAGATACACAGGATATTACAGGGCAGGTCTTAAATCAGGCTAAGGTCAATGTGACTGAGCAGGCGGTGTATGATGCAATATCACAGTTTGTTGGCAGGCAAAAGCAGGTGCCGCCTATGTACTCGGCTTTAAAGGTCAATGGGAAAAAGCTCTATGAGCTGGCAAGAGAGGGCAAGGTAATAGAGAGAAAAGCCAGGGATATTGAGGTGTTTGGCATCAATGTTGAAAGCATTGATTTGCCGGAGGTTACGATGACGGTGCACTGTTCAAAGGGCACATATATCAGGACGCTGTGCAATGACATCGGAGAGAGACTGGGCTGCCATGGCTGCATGAAGTCACTGCTTAGAGTAAGGGTGGCAGGCTTTGATTTAGAGCATGCACTTACACTTTCGCAGATTCAGTCGAAGGTGGATGAAGGCTGCCTTGATATGGTACTGCCTGTTGATGGAGTGTTTGAAAATCTGCCGGCAGTGCATACTGTGGCAGATGCTGATAAGCTTGTCAGAAATGGAAATAAGCTTCCGGCAGTACTTACGGATTATTTAAAACACGGTGCTGACTCTGATATAAGATACAGAGTATACAATCATGAGGGCATATTTGTCGGTGTGTATTCGTATCTTGATGAGACCGGTGAATTTAAGCCGGTAAAGATTTTTATGGAATAGAATAGTATACAGATATTATGGAATATATAAGCAAAACTCTGGATTTTCATGTCGAGGAGCCTTCCGTCATCTCGTTTGGAAAGTTTGACGGGCTTCACAGAGGACATGAATTTCTGATGGAAAAGCAAATTGAACAGAGCAATCTGCATGGCTACAAGCGAATCATATTTACGTTTGACATTCCTCCCAAATCGGAGGTGCTTGGCATTGAGTCAAAGGTTATAATCACAAACGATGAAAAACAGTATGTGTTTGAAAAATCAGGTATTGACTATCTGATAGAGTGTCCGTTTGTGCAACAGGTGATGACAATGGAGGCGGATGCGTTTGTCAGATGGATAGTTAAAAGTCTTAATGTCAAGTGTATCATTGTCGGAGATGATTTCCGTTTCGGGCACAACAGGGCAGGAGACCACAGGCTGCTTTCTGCGATGGCAGGAGAGCTTGGATACGAGCTTATTGTGGTGGACAAAATAAAGGATGGAGACAGGGATATAAGCAGTACGTATATCCGTGAGGAGATTGCGGCAGGACATATTAAAAAGTCGAATGAACTGCTGGGTTATCCGTTTTTTATAAAAGGAAGGGTAGTGCATGGCAGAGCGTTAGGCAGGACTATTGGCATTCCGACAGTCAATCTTTCAGTGCCGCACGATAAGCTGCTTCCGCCAAAGGGAGTGTATATGTCGAGGGTTCTTGTCAGGGACAACTGGTACCTTGGTGTGACCAATATAGGCTGTAAGCCTACTATAGAGGGAAAAAATCCAATTGGTGCAGAGACATATATCATAGATTTTGGGCAGGATGTTTATGGGCAGGATATTATGGTAGAGCTTCATAAGTTTGTAAGACCTGAGATGAAGTTTGATTCAATAGAAGCGTTAAAGAGCCAGATGAGCGCAGATATCAATTTTACAATCAATTATGCAGGCAGTCACACATTTTAGTGTGACTGTTTTTTTGCTAAATAGCCCAAAATAACGAAAAAATGATAAATATTACAGAATTATTACAAAGAAATATTGACATTTTAACAATTTATGATATACTCCTAACCGTGGGATTATAGATAGCATGAATCGGAGGCTATATGAAAAACAAGTTAAAATTAGGACAGGCAGCAGGCGTTGTAGCGTTTGCTATTATTATAGGAGCGGTATCTATGAGCTCAAGCAGCACGGTGGATGCCAGGACAACAAATGCAGAGGCAAATAAAAACAGATCAGTGAATGCGGGTGTTGCACTTAATCTGACAGAGGCGGCAGATGCCACAGAGCTTCTCACAGCAGGGGTTACATCGGCTCTTACTTATTATGGAGCTGACGTATCGGTAGCGCAAAACGACAGCAATGTTGTTACTGCATCTGCTCAGGGTGCACAGGTTGGCGATACTGCACAGGAGACAGAACAGGCAAATGAGGCATCCCAGACACCGACAGCTGCACAGACCTGTGGTTACACAAATCTTGGTATGTCAGTTATCAGCAGCGGAAACTTAAATATCAGACAGGAGGCTTCGACAGACAGTGAAGTGGTAGGTATCCTTACCAATCACAATGCCTGTGAACTTCTTGAGGATGTCGGAGACTGGTATAAGGTTACATCAGGCAAAGTGACAGGATATGTAAGCAAGCGGTATCTTGTGACAGGAGATGAGGCAGAGTCTATTGCAGAACAGGATATGAAAACTGTTGCCACTGTAAATACTGAAACACTGAATGTACGTGCAGAGAAGTCAACAGAGGCTGCGGTGCTTTCACAGGTTGGAAATTCAGAGGCATTCACAGTCAATTCTGTTGCTGACGGCTGGGTTGAGATAAGTGTGGATGATTCTGTCGGATATATATCACAGGATTATGTGACATTGGCACAGGCACTTCCTACGGCAAAGACAATTGAGCAGGTGAAGTATGGTGACGGTGTATCAGATGTAAGGGCATCGGTTGTATCATATGCATTACAGTTTGTCGGAAACAGATATGTGTGGGGAGGTACAAGCCTTGAGAATGGTGTTGACTGCTCAGGTTTTACAATGAGAATACTTGGAAAGTATGGAGTTTCGTTACCACATTCATCAAAAGCACAGCCTTCATATGGCACAAAAATCAGCGCATCTGATGCAAAGCCGGGAGATTTATTCTTCTACGGAAGTGGAAGCAGCATCTCACATGTTGCAATTTATATCGGAAACGGACAGATTGTCCATGCCAGCAACAAGCGAGACGGAATCAAGGTTTCAAATGCATTTTACAGAAGTCCGATTTGTGTTGCAAGATATTTGCCGGATTAATAAAAAAGTTGTTTACAACAAATGCTTACTATGCTATACTACATAGGTATGGTTTTGCCCATGTTCGGTAGTTGGACACTCCGACCTATTGCTGAGCATCATACATGTATCAGGGCGCATTATAATATAAGGAGGATCAACAATGATCGCAAAGGAAAAGAAACAGGCTATTATCGCAGAGTACGGTAGAACACCAAATGACACAGGTTCACCAGAGGTTCAGATTGCAATTCTTTCAGCAAGAATCGCAGAGTTAACTGAGCATTTCAAGCAGAACCCAAAGGATCATCACTCAAGAAGAGGAATGTTAAAGATGATCGGTCAGAGACGTAGATTACTTGCATACCTTAAGGAGATTGATATCGAGAGATATCGTTCACTTATCGAGCGTTTAGGACTCAGAAAATAGTATTTTCTTTAGAGCGGAGTAATTATTATTCCGCTCTATTATTGTTTTTATTATTGTTTTTTGAAAAGCAGAAGTAAGCCGAGACCACTAAAGAGTGCATGAGCGTACATGTATTGTTTAGTAGTTTCGGAAGAGGAATACACTTCTGCAAAAGAATTTTAAGGAGAATTAATATGTACAAAAGTTATTCAATGGAACTTGCCGGCAGGACTCTTACTGTAGATATCGGAAGAGTAGCAGCTCAGGCTAATGGAGCTGTTTTTATCAAATATGGTGATACAACAGTCCTTTCAACAGCTACAGCATCTGACAAGCCACGTGACGGTGTGGATTTCTTCCCACTCAGCGTTGAGTTCGAGGAGAAGATGTACTCTGTAGGAAAAATTCCGGGCGGATTTAACAAGCGTGAGGGAAAAGCATCAGAGAACGCCATCCTTACAGATCGTGTAATTGATCGTCCTATGAGACCTCTTTTCCCAAAGGATTACAGAAATGATGTTACATTAAACAACCTTGTCATGTCAGTGGATCCTGAGTGCCGTCCTGAGATAGTTGCAATGATCGGTACAGCTCTTGCTGTTCATATATCAGATATTCCGTTTGACGGACCATGTGCAATGACACAGATGGGACTTGTTGATGGAGAGTTTATCGTAAACCCTTCACAGAAGCAGTGGGATGAGGGCGATTTACAGCTCACGGTTGCTTCTACCAAGGAAAAGGTTATCATGATTGAAGCAGGAGCCAATGAGATTCCTGAGGATCAGATGATTGAGGCAATCTACAAGTGCCACGATATCAACCAGACAGTTATCGCATTCATGGATCAGATCCGTGATGAGATTGGCAAGCCAAAGCATGAGTATGAGAGCTGTGCTATTCCTGAGCAGATGTTCGAGGATATCAAGAAAATTGTTACTCCTGAGCAGATGGAGGAGGCAGTATTCACAGATGAGAAGCAGAAGCGTGAGGAAAATATAAGAGCTATCACAGAGCAGTTAGAAGAAGCCTTCGCTGACAATGAGGAGTACCTTGCGGTACTTGGTGAGGCTATTTACCAGTATCAGAAGAAGACAGTCAGAAAGATGATTTTAAAGGATCACAAGCGTCCTGACGGCCGTGCAATCAACCAGATCAGACCACTCGCAGCAGAGGTTGATTTGATTCCTAGAGTTCACGGCTCTGCAATGTTTACCCGTGGACAGACACAGATTTGTGATGTTGTAACACTTGCTCCTTTATCAGAGATTCAGAAAATCGACGGACTTGATGCAAATATCACAACAAAGAGATATATGCATCACTATAACTTCCCTGCATACTCTGTAGGAGAGACAAAGGTATCACGTGGACCGGGACGTCGTGAGATTGGACACGGAGCACTTGCTGAGAAGGCACTTGTTCCTGTACTTCCAAGCATTGAGGAGTTCCCATATACTATCCGTGCCGTATCTGAGACATTTGAGTCAAACGGCTCTACATCAATGGCTTCAACATGTGCATCATGTATGTCACTTATGGCTGCAGGTGTTCCAATCAAGGCTATGGTTGCCGGAATCTCATGCGGACTTGTAACGGGCGATACAGATGATGATTTCCTTGTGCTTACAGATATCCAGGGTCTTGAGGATTTCTTCGGAGATATGGATTTCAAGGTAACAGGTACACATAAGGGTATCACAGCTATCCAGATGGATATCAAGATTCACGGACTTACAAGGCCTATCGTTGAGGAGGCAATTGCGAGAACACGTGAGGCACGTCTCTACATCATGGATGAGGTCATGAGCAAGGCAATCGCTGAGCCTAGAAAAGAAGTCAATGAGTGGGCTCCAAAGATTGAGCAGATTACAATTGATCCATCAAAGATTGGTGATGTTGTCGGACAGAAGGGCAAGACAATCAACGAGATTATCGACAGAACCGGTGTCAAGATCGATATCACAGATGATGGCGCTGTTTCAGTTTGCGGAACAGATAAAGAGATGATTGCAAAGGCAATCGAAATGATTAAGATTATCACAACTGATTTTGAGCAGGGACAGATCTTTGAGGGCACAGTTGTAAGCATCAAGGAGTTCGGTGCTTTCATCGAATTTGCTCCTGGCAAAGAGGGAATGGTTCACATTTCTAAGATTGCAAAAGAGAGAATCAACAGAGTAGAGGATGTACTCACACTTGGAGACAAGGTAAAGGTTGTTTGCCTTGGCAAGGACAAGATGGGAAGAATCAGCTTCTCTATGAAGGATGTAAAAGAGGATTAATTAATATACGTTAAAGTATAACAATAATACCCAATAAAGGGCTGCACGCAGGTGCAGTCCTTTTATAATAGTAAGGTGATATGATGTAAGGCAAAACAGGTGCATCTGTGGAATGTAATCATACTATGAGCGAAGCTGTGTCATATTGTGAAAACAAATCATATATTAAATTAAAAAATAAAATAATAATGAAAAATGCGAAATATAGTATAAATGCAAATCTGGTATATAAAAATGGTTATAGTGGTAAAAATGTCAATATAGCAGTGCTTGATACTGGAGTGTTTAAACATAAACAGCTTTATGGGTGCATAAAGCACTTTATGGATCTTGTGGGTGGTAAGGAGACATGTTATGACGATAATGGGCATGGTACGCATGTGTGCGGTATATTATCGGCTGCAGATATAGGTATGGCTCCGGGGGCAGGACTTTACGTGTTTAAGGTGCTTGACTATCTTGGCATGGGGCAGACATCGGATTCGATTCGTGCACTTAAGTATATAAAAGAAAACTGCGTCAGACTTAATATAAAAATACTCAACTTCTCTGTAGGATATCTGCCATATTCTGATGCAGCAGAGCGCGTTAAGATATTGAAGCTGATAGATGAATTGTGGGATATGGGAGTGGTAGTTGTTGCGGCAGCGGGTAATTATGGACCTGCACCTTTTTCAGTAACTGTGCCGGGAATTTCAAGAAAGATAATTACAGTCGGAAGCTTCGATGATATAAGAAGCGGCAAAGGTCCGACCGATTGCTGTATTGTAAAGCCTGAGATTCTGGCTCCCGGGCATGATATCATAAGCCTTGGAACGAGGGATGGCACATATGTAAGAAAGACAGGTACTTCAATGGCTACACCGATTGTATCAGGTGCAATAGCACTTCTGCTGGAAAAAAATCCAAATATGAGACCAGAGGAGGTTAAGCTTGCCCTGTATAATACATGTGACAGGGCAGGAGACAGCCGCAAAGGCTCGTGGGGGATTATAAATGTTGATAAATTGCTTGGAATAATATAATATGTATTAGAGATTTATTATAGAAAATATAGGAATATCTTGTTTAAAGATTGTAATTTCATGGTAGGGCATAGATGAGGAAAATATTACAAAAACTGCTTTCAAAGCTATTTATCGTTTCGACAATAATAATCATACAGATGATATGGTGGTTCTTTTTATTTTATACGGCATCTGTTGCCAGCAGGGTGTTTCAGAATCTACTGTATGTGGCAGCCATATTGCTCTCGCTTTATATTGTCAACAGGCGGATGAAAATGTATATAAAAATGTCATGGATATTTTTGATACTGAGTGTTCCAATCGTTGGTATTCCGTGCTATTTCTTTTTCGGAAGACCGGAGCTTACGTCAAAGACACAGAAAAGAATGGCAAGAATTGTGGAAGCATATGCGACGCTTCGGCCTGAGAACGAGCTGCTAAATGAGACACTCAGACAGACAGATATGGATGCATACAGACAAAGCAGGCTTATCACTCAAAATCAGAAATATCCACTGTATGCGGAGGACTGCACAGAGTACTTTAAATCAGGTGAGGAGGCTTTTGGAAGCATTTTAAAAGATTTAAGGTCGGCTGAAAAGTTTATCTTTATGGAGTATTTCATAATCGGAAGTGGAGTTATGCTTGATCAGATACTTGATATACTCAAAGAAAAGGTAAAGCATGGAGTTGTTGTAAGAATCATATATGATGATTTTGGCAGCATAAATGCCATTCCGCCACACTTTATAAAAGAGATGGAGAGCATCGGAATACAGACCAGACGATTCAATCCATATAAGCCCATGCTTTCAGTAATTATGAATGACAGGGACCATAGGAAGATACTGGTAGTAGACGGACGTGTGGCGCATACCGGTGGATACAATATAGCAGATGAGTATATCAACAAAAAAATCAGGTTTGGATACTGGAAGGATGCCGGTATCCGTGTGGAGGGAGAGTGTGTAAACAGTTTCACGACGATGTTCCTTGAGATGTGGAATTATATCAATAAGGACAATGCAGTACATGATGAATATCTGAATCCACACAATACCTTCAGTCAGTCAGAGGAAAGCGGTTTTGTCCAGCCGTTTTGCGATTCTCCACTTGAGCATGATGATGTAGGAGAGAATCTTTATGTGAGTATCATCTCAAGAGCTAAAAAATATGTTTATATTTTTACACCGTATCTGATACTTGGTACGGAGCTGTCGCATGCTATGATATCGGCAGCCAGATCAGGTGTTGATGTGCGTATTGTTGTACCTGAGATTCCCGATAAAAAGCTGATTTATCTGCAGACAAAGGCTAATTTCAGGCCTCTTATCGAGGCAGGGGTGAGAATATATCTTTACACACCCGGCTTTATACACTCTAAGTGTATAGTGGCAGATGATGATACTGCGATAGTTGGCACGTG
The DNA here is from genome assembly GCF_052118705.1 of Agathobacter sp. LCP21S3_B2. NCBI lineage: Bacteria > Bacillati > Bacillota > Clostridia > Lachnospirales > Lachnospiraceae > Agathobacter > Agathobacter sp. LCP21S3_B2. Next base: position 70,836 of record NZ_JBQKGQ010000001.1, read on the forward strand.
TAATCTGGATTTCAGGAGCATGTACTGGAATTTTGAGGATTTTGTATACATGTACAGGACTCATTGCATCGGAAAAATAAAAGAGGATGCGATAGAGACGTTTGCGGTCTCTGAGGAGATAGATGAGGAAAGTACGGCTGATATTTCACTTGCCGGCAGGCTGATGCAGAGCATACTGCAGCTGTTTGCACCGCTTCTGTAAGCTTAAATTATTGTAAACGACTTTTGAACAGTGATATTTTTACGGGGTTAAAATCACTTGAAAAAAGAAGTATAAATTGTTACAATAGCCTAATATGGAGATTACGATAGATGGATATAACTTTTAAACTGCAGGTATTTGAGGGACCCCTTGACCTGTTATTGTATTTGATAGAAAAGAATAAAGTAAATATTTATGATATCCCGATTGTCGAGATTACAGCGCAGTACATGGAGTATGTGGATCAGATGAAAAAGGATAACCTGGACACGCTCAGCGAGTTTCTCGTTATGGCAGCTACACTCCTCGACATAAAGTCAAAGATGCTTCTTCCAAGAAAAGAGGAGGAAGAGGAGGAGCAGGAAGATCCAAGAGCAGAGCTTGTGCAGCAGCTGCTTGAGTACAAGATGTACAAATGCATGGCTGATGAGCTTAAGGACCGCCAGCTGGATGCCGGCAAGGTGTGGTATAAGAAAAAGGACATACCGGATGAGGTTTTGGCATATGAGGAGCCTGTTAATCTTGAGGAGCTTGTCGGAGATATCCGTCTTTCTGATTTAAACAGAATCTTTCAAAGTATAATGAAGAGACAGGAAGAAAAGATAGATAAGGTCCGCTCGAAGTTTGGAAAGATTGAAAAGGAGGAGGTCTCCTTAGAGGAAAAGATGGATTATCTGACAGATTATGCTGCTTCACATAAGCACTTCAGCTTCAGAGGGATGCTTACTGCATCATCAAGCAAGGTAGAGGTTATAGTCACATTTCTTGCCATACTTGAGCTTATGAAAACAGGCAAATTAACTATCGTTCAGGAGCATATTTTTGATGATATCCGGATTGAGTCAAGGATTGCTGCATAAAGAGGGTTTGAGGATATATGAATTATAAAGCTGCAATAGAGGCTATTTTATTTACCATGGGAGAGTCCGTGGAGCTTGGAAGGATAGCCGATGCAATACAATTAAGTGAAAATGAAACAAAAAAGCTGATTGAGGAGCTTAAGAAGGAGTATGCAGACTCTGCAAATATAGGTATGAATATCATAGAGCTCGATGGAGCCTATCAGATGTGTACAAAGCCACAGATGTATGAGTATCTCATCCGCATTGCGAAGCAGCCTAAGAAGAGGGTGCTCACGGATGTGCTTTTGGAGACTCTTTCAATCATAGCGTATAAGCAGCCTGTCACAAAGGCTGAAATAGAAAAAATCAGAGGCGTGTCAAGCGAGCATGCCGTAAGCAAGCTCGTCGAGTACAATCTGGTGCAGGAGCTTGGAAGACTTGATGCTCCGGGAAGGCCGCTTTTGTTTGGTACCACAGAGGAATTTCTAAGAAGCTTTGGCGTTCAGTCTATTGACGAGCTGCCGGTGCTAAGTCCTGTGCAGGTGGAGGAGTTTAAGCAGGAGGCAGAGGAGGAGATGCATGTGAAGCTTGATGTGTAGTGCTTGTGCATTGCGTAACCTGCCATTTCATATAATAAGGACATGCTAATAATCATATATATTACCGATGGAGGTAATTATATGATTATTTTTTGGAAAAAATATATGTCGAAAAAAGCTTTAACAGTGTTCATTTGCGTGTTAATTTGTACGCTCGGCGGTTTGCCTGATTTTGAGATAACAGAAAAGCAAAAAGTGCCAGGCTTGGAAAAGAAAAGTGTGTTTATGGCAGCGGAAATGGGCAGTGAAATGGCGGCCGAAAATACTGTTGCTAAGAATACTGACAAAGTCGTAAATGAGCCCGGGCTTCATGCTGTTTCGGCAGCATTATATGATGCTGATGACGAGACGTTTATATATGGTAAAAACATGAGAGATAGCATGGCAAATGCAAGCACCACAAAGCTTCTTACGTGCATTGTGGCTCTTGAGAAAGCCGATATAAATGATATGGTCACAGTTTCACAAAATGCCGCATTACAGCCGGAGGTTAAGCTTGGATTGGTGCCGGGGAAAAGCTACAGGATGAAGGATTTACTTTATGGCATGATGCTAGAGTCGTTCAACGACTGTGCCTATGCGATTGCAGAGCATGTGGGCGGCTCTACGGAGGGCTTTGCGAAGCTTATGAATGAAAAAGCGAATGAGATAGGGTGTCTTGGCACGTATTTTATCACACCAAATGGGCTGGATGCTGAGAATGATGTGAGCTTTCACCACTCCACGGCGGGAGATTTGTGTGTTATAATGTCTTATTGTGCGTGGAAATCACCAAAATCAGCACAGTTTCTTGAGATAACACAGACTATGCAGTACACATTTGAGACAGAGGAAGGTCAGATGGTTTTTAGCAATCACAACAGGCTACTTACGGAAACAGACTACTGCATATCGGGAAAGACCGGCTTTACAACAAAGGCAGGATACTGCTATGTGGCAGCAGTCGAAAAGGATGGAAGGAAAATGTGTCTTTCTCTTTTGGGCTGCGGGTGGCCAAACAATAAAAACTATAAGTGGGCTGATGCAAAAGCATTGGTGGCGTATGCAGCTTCAAGGTCAGAAACAGATTCTGATAGTAATGAAACTTCTGTTTCTGCAACAATACAACAGACCGGTGATAGACAGACAACTGATAAGCAGGTGGCAAAAAAAGAGAATGGAAACAAAATTAACTTAAAATATATAGAAAACAACAAGAAGAATAAGAAAATTTACAAGAATTTTCTCAAGAATTTTACAATTAATATAGGAAATTTTTTCTAAACAAAAATTAAGGTTAAAAATTTAACAAATTAGTTGAAAAAAATTGGGAAATAGTCTATTATCATACTAGCGAAAAATTTTATTTTTTTATAGATGGAGGATATAAAATGAGTAGTAACAATCAAAGCTTGGCAATGCAGCGTATTGCTAAGTTAGTCGACGAGAACAGTTTCATGGAAATTGGTTCTCTTGTGACAGCTCGCAGTACAGATTTCAACCTTACTGCAGCAAAAGCTCCTTCAGATGGTGTTATTATCGGACACGGTCTGATTGATGGAAATCTTGTATTTATCTACAGCCAGGATGCAACAGTTCTTAACGGAACAATCGGCGAGATGCATGCAAAGAAAATTGCTTCTGTATATGATATGGCCATGAAAATGGGCGCACCTGTTATCGGATTTATCGATTGCGGTGGTATCAGACTTCAGGAGTCAGTTGATGCTTTAGACGGATTTGGTCTTATCTACGCCAAGGAAGTTGCAGCAAGTGGCGTTATTCCACAGATTTGTGGTGTATTCGGTAACTGCGGTGGCGGACTATCTGTAGTACCGGCTCTTTGTGATTTCGCTTATATCGAAGAGTCTAAGGGCAGAATGTTTGTTAATACTCCTGATGCAATAGAGGGTAACCGCGTTGAGAAATGCGATACAGCAGCAGCTTCATTCCAGAGTGAGAACAATGGATGCGTAGACGGAATCGGTTCAGAGGATGATATTATCGCTGATATCAGAGCTCTTGTCAGCATGCTTCCGCTCAACAACGAGGGAGATGTATACACAGACTCATGTGAGGATGATCTCAACAGAGCATGTAACAGCATGGCTGATATGAAGGCTGATCCAAGATTCCTCTTATCAGAGCTTTCTGATGATCATGTATTCTTTGAGACAAAGAAAGACTTTGCCAAGAATATGGTGACAGGCTTTGTTAAATTAAACGGCATGACGGTCGGTGCAGTTGCAAACTGCAGCACAGTATATGATGCTGAGGGCAAGAAGGCAGAGGAGTTTGCACTCTCTCTTACTGCAAAGGGCTGTAACAAGGCAGCTGAGTTTGTATCATTCTGTGATGCTTTCTCAATTCCTGTACTTACACTTACAAATGTAAAAGGATTCAAGAACTGCATGTGCTCTGAGAAGAAGCTTGCAAAGGCTCTTGCCAGAATGACATACGCATTCTCAAGTGCAACATGTCCAAAGGTTAACCTGATTACAGGCGAGGCTTACGGAAGCGCATATGTTGCAATGAACTCTAAGTCAATCGGAGCTGATATGGTTTATGCATACCCTGATGCAAAGATTGGTATGATGGATTCAAAGATTGCAGCTGAGATTATGTATCCGGGCGCTGATGCAAAGGAAATCGATGAGAAGGCAGCTGATTACGAGAAGCTTCAGTCTTCTGTTTCATCAGCAGCAGCCAGAGGATATGTAGACCTCATCATTGATCCGGCTGACACAAGAAAATATCTTGTAGGTGCTTTTGAGATGCTTTACACCAAATATGTAGATGCACCAGAGAAGAAACACGGAACTAAATAATAGAAAGGCGCATTTTGTTATGAAGAAAAAAATAACATATATCCTTAGCCTTCTTATGATTGTATGTATGCTTGGAGCATGTGGCTCTGACAATGCCGAAAAGACATACGGTGGATACACAACAGACGAGCTTCATACTGAGGCAACAGACAGCCTTAGCAATATTCAGAGCTACATTGCACTCGTAGATAGTTGTGGCGGTTATGACAGCTATGAGAAGAGTGTCAAGGAATTTGAGGAGAAGACAGGCATGACAGAGGGTGAGGTTGTTTACAGCACACTCGGACAGTCGGGAGCAAGCGTTTCAATGAAAAATATCGACGTTGAGCTTGATGCCGTTTCATCATGGCTTGATCTGGTTGACGAATACGGAGACGTAAAGGATGCAACTAATGGCAAGGATTTTACAGTAACTAAGTCAGGTGGTACACTCACTACCGACATGACACTTACATTTGGCAAGCAGGATGTAACATACGAATTAGTATATGATTCGGTTACCATGGAGGTAACAGGTATCTCACTTACTCCTGTTCAGACAATGGGACAGAAGCTTGCTAAGGCAGGACAGAACACAGCAATTTCAATGAGTATTGTATTCTGTGTACTTATTCTTATCTCTCTTATCATTTACTGCTTCAAGTTTATTGCTCTTATCGGCAATAAGCCAAAGAAGGCAGAAGCTAAGAGCGAGCCTGAAAAGAAAGAGGCTGTTGTTGCAGCAGCACCTGCTACAGACCTTACAGATGATACAGAGCTTGTAGCTGTTATTTCAGCAGCTATAGCAGCAAGCGAGGGTACTACAACAGAGGGTTTTGTAGTCCGTTCAATCAATAGAAGATAATTTAGGAGGACATTTGAGATGAAAAACTATACAATTACCGTTAACGGAAATGTTTACGATGTTACAGTAGAAGAGACAGGAAGCACACCTAGCACAGCCAGCACACCTAGAAGAGCTGCAGCACCTGCTGCCGCTGCACCAAAGGCTGTTGCACCTGCAGGAGCAGGAAGCATCAAGGTTGAGGCCGGAGCTGCCGGAAAGGTATTTAAGCTCGAGGCTAAGGTTGGCGATGCAGTAAAGAAGGGTGATACACTTCTTATTCTTGAGATCATGAAGATGGAGACACCTGTTGTTGCACCACAGGATGGAACAGTAGCAAGCATTGATGTTGCTGTTGGTGATTCAGTAGAGTCAGGTGCATTACTTGCAACATTAAACTAATTCCAGGAGGTAAACTAATTTGAGTTACGTAGGTGAAACGCTTTCAAACCTCCTACATCAGACTGCCTTTTTTAATCTGTCAGTCGGAAACTATGTTATGATTGCCGTAGCATGTGTATTCCTGTTTTTGGCTATTAAAAAAGGATTTGAGCCTTTACTTTTAGTACCTATTGCTTTTGGTATGCTCCTTGTTAATATCTATCCTGATATTATTGTAAGTCCAGAGCACTCAAGCAATGGAGTAGGTGGTTTACTTTATTATTTCTATACACTTGATGAGTGGTCAATTCTTCCTTCACTGATTTTCCTCGGTGTCGGAGCTATGACAGACTTTGGTCCGCTTATCGCAAACCCTATCAGCTTCTTACTCGGAGCTGCAGCACAGTTTGGTATTTTCGGAGCTTATTTCCTTGCAATCCTTCTCGGATTCAATGACAAGGCAGCAGCAGCCGTATCTATCATCGGTGGAGCTGACGGACCTACATCTATTTTCCTTGCCGGAAAATTAGGTCAGACAGGTCTGATGGGACCTATCGCCGTGGCAGCATACTCGTACATGGCATTAGTACCTATCATCCAGCCGCCAATTATGAAATTATTTACTACAAAGAAAGAGCGTGCAATCAAGATGCAGAACCTTCGTCCTGTAAGCAAGCTTGAGAGAATTCTCTTCCCTGTAGTAGTTACTATCGTTGTTTGTACACTGCTTCCAACTACAGCACCACTCGTTGGTATGCTCATGCTTGGAAACCTTTTCCGTGAGTCTGGTGTAGTACGTCAGCTTCAGGAGACAGCAAGCAACGCCCTTATGTACATTGTAGTTATCTTACTTGGTACATCAGTAGGTGCTTCTACAAGCGCAGAGTCATTCCTTAATATGAGCACAATCAAGATCGTTATCCTTGGTCTTATTGCATTCATGGTGGGAACTACTGCCGGAGTACTTTTTGGAAAGCTTTTATGCTTCTTTACAAAAGGCAAGATCAATCCACTTATCGGTTCAGCCGGTGTATCCGCTGTTCCTATGGCTGCCCGTGTATCTCAGAAGGTCGGTGCAGAAGAGGATCCAACAAACTTCCTTCTTATGCATGCTATGGGACCTAACGTAGCCGGTGTTATTGGAACTGCCGTAGCGGCCGGATGCTTCATGGCTATATTCGGTATTTAGATTTAATTAAGGAGGATTAATCATGTCAGAAGTGGTAAAGAAACCATTAAAAATAACAGAAACTGTTCTTCGTGATGCACATCAGTCACTGATTGCAACCAGAATGACAACAGAGCAGATGCTTCCAATCGTTGACAAAATGGACAAGGTTGGATACAACGCAGTAGAGTGCTGGGGTGGTGCAACATTTGATGCCTGCCTTAGATTCTTAAAGGAAGATCCATGGGATCGTCTCAGAAAATTAAGAGACGGCTTCAAAAATACAAAGCTCCAGATGCTTTTCCGTGGACAGAATATCTTAGGATATCGTCCATATGCAGATGATGTTGTTGAGTATTTCGTACAGAAGTCAATCGCAAACGGAATCGATATCATCCGTATTTTCGACTGCTTAAATGATATCAGAAACTTACAGACAGCAGTTACAGCATGTAACAAGGAAAAGGGACATGCCCAGGTAGCTCTTTCATACACACTTGGAGATGCTTACACACTTGATTACTGGATGGATATGGCAAAGAGAGTTGAGGACATGGGTGCTGACTCACTTTGTATCAAGGATATGGCCGGTCTTTTAGTTCCTGCAAAGGCTACAGAGCTTGTTCAGGCTTTAAAGGATTCTACAAGCCTTCCTGTCGAGCTTCATACACACTACACATCAGGTGTTGCTTCAATGACATACATGAAGGCTGTTGAGGCCGGAGTTGATATCATTGACACAGCTATGTCTCCATTCGCTCTTGGAACAAGCCAGCCTGCAACAGAGGTTATGGTTGAGGCATTCAAGGGCACAGAGTTTGATACAGGTCTTGATCTTAATCTCTTAAGTGAGATTGCTGATTACTTCAGACCAATAAGAGAGGAAGCTTTAGCTTCAGGTCTCATGAACCCAAAGGTACTCGGAGTAAATATCAATACTCTCCGTTATCAGGTGCCTGGAGGAATGCTTTCAAACCTTATCTCACAGCTCAAGGAGCAGGGCAAAGAGGACAAGTACGAGGAGGTTCTCGCAGAGGTACCTCGTGTGCGTAAAGACCTCGGTGAGCCACCACTTGTAACTCCTTCTTCACAGATCGTTGGTACACAGGCTGTATTTAACGTACTCATGGGCGAGAGATACAAGGTTGCTACTAAGGAGACTAAGGATATCCTTCTTGGTAAGTATGGTCAGACAGTTAAGCCTTTCAACCCGGAGGTTGTTGATAAGGTTCTTGGTGATGATAAGAAGAATGCCATCACATGTCGTCCGGCAGATCTTCTTGAGCCAGAGCTTGACAAGATTGAGGCTGAGATGAAGCAGTGGAAACAGCAGGATGAGGATGTTCTTTCTTATGCTCTTTTCCCACAGGTTGCTACTGATTTCTTCAAGTACAGACAGGCACAGCAGACAGGTGTTGATGCAAAGGCCGCTGATACTGAGAATAAGGCTTATCCTGTATAGTATTTAAAAATATAATTCATGCTTTTGAATTTTAAACAGGTCCGGCTTTGCCGGGCCTGTTTTTTGTATTGTGTGGATAGGGTGACTCGTAAGTTCCGGGCACCGGACAGGCACGCACACTTTCATGTGCGCGAATAGCGCAGCCTCTTAGATACTGTAGAAATTATGCCCATGAAACACAGAAATGTCCTGCCATGGACGGCAGGACAAGGTGTTATGCGCCACGGATGGCGCATAAAAGCCGGTTTCGTCAAGCGTAGAACAACTACAAGCATAATTTCGTACAGTATCTTAGAGACGTAGCGTAGCGCACGGGAAAGTGTGCGTGTCTGTCCGGCGCCCGGGACTTACGAGTCTATTTTATGGCAAAAATAAAAAATATAAATTCGCTCTTTCATATAGTGAGAAAAAGTGATAATATTTTAAAGTATGAAAAAATCGCTGCAGGTTACACAAATGTGTGAAGCACAGCCATAAACGGGAAAGCTCAGGAGTATAAGATGTCAAATACTAACGACTTACTTAACAGGATAAATGCTAAATACAGTACGATGAGCAAGGGGCACAAGCTGCTTGCTACATACATAACTGATAATTATGATAAGGCTGTCTTTCTGACAGCTGCCAAGATGGGCGAGACAGTAGGAATTTCTGAGTCTACGGTTGTCAGGTTCGCTACATCGCTCGGATATAAGGGATATCCCGATTTTCAGAAGGCACTTGAGGAGCTTGTAAGGAACAAGCTCAATTCGGTTCAGCGAATGGAGGTCACATATGGGCGTATCAGCCAGTCACAGATTCTTGAGACTGTGCTGCAGTCTGATTGTGACAAGATTAAGACCACTTTGGAAAAAATTGATGCGGATGTATTTGACCTGGCGGTAGATACTATTTTACAGTCAAGGAAAATTTATATTGTCGGAATCAGAAGCTGTGCACCTCTTGCAAGCTTTCTTGCATTTTATATGAATCTGATGTTTGATGATGTATGTCTGCTTACGACAAACAGCTCAAGTGAGCTTTTTGAGCAGATGGTGCGTATTGGCAGGGAGGATGTAATTATAGGTATCAGCTTTCCACGTTACTCTATGCGTACACTTAAGGCACTGGAATTTGCCAACAACAGGAGTGCTAAGGTAATTACGGTTACTGACAGTGTTCATTCACCGATGAATCTGTATTCATCATGCAATCTGATTGCCGACAGTGATATGGCTTCTATAGTTGATTCGCTTGTGGCACCGCTTTCTGTCATCAATGCCCTGATTGTGGCTCTTTGCATGAAAAAGCAGAATATTGTCGCAAAGACACTGACAGAGCTTGAGGATATATGGAATGAGTATCAGGTGTATGAGAATGATGAGATTGATTACATTGATGATTCTATAAAGGTACATTACGCAAAGCTGGGGGATTCACAGGATGAGTAAGAATATTATTGTGGTAGGAGGCGGAGCTGCCGGAATGCTTGCGGCATATTTTGCTGCAGACGCAGGAAATAAGGTTACGCTTCTTGAAAAAAATGAAAAGCTTGGAAAGAAAATATATATAACCGGAAAAGGCAGATGCAACCTGACCAATGCGTGCGATGTCGAGGAGCTTTTTTTAAATGTAAAGAGCAACAGCAAGTTTTTGTACAGCGCATTTTATGGCTTTGACAACAGTCAGGTGATAGCTTTTTTTGAGAAGCATGGCATGCCCGTAAAGGTGGAGCGTGGCAATCGTGTATTTCCGGTATCTGATAAGTCGTCGGATGTGATTTTTGCTTTACAGAGAGCTTTGAAGGAAAAGAAAGTGGAGGTATTGCTTCATACGGAGGTATCGAAGCTGTGCTATGAGAAAATCACTGATACAAAGGCAGATGAAGAAGCTTCTGATAAAAAAACTGAATTAAAAATAACAGGTGTCATATTAAAGGATGGCACCACAATGGCTGCTGATGCAGTTATTGTGGCCACAGGAGGACTTTCATATCCGTCTACAGGCTCTACAGGTGACGGCTACAAAATGGCAGAAAGCGCAGGTCATACTGTGACAGAGTGCACACCTTCACTCGTTCCTTTTAATGTAAAGGAAGAGTGGGTAAAGAGTCTTCAGGGACTTTCGCTTAAAAATACGGCTATTTCCATATATAGTGGCAAAAAGAAGCTGTATGAGGATTTTGGAGAGATGCTTTTTACGCATTTCGGGGTCAGCGGCCCTATGATTTTGTCTGCGAGTGCATCAATTAAGCAAAGCCTTATTAAGCAGCCTCTTGACATGTATATTGATTTGAAGCCGGCTCTCACACAGGAGGCTTTGGACAAGAGGATTCTCAGGGAGTTTGAGGAGGCAAAAAACAAGCAGTTTAAGAATTCGATAAACAAGCTTTTGCCTGCAAAAATGATTCCGGTGATAATAGAGCTTTCAGGTATCGACCCTGATAAGAAGGTCAATGAGATATCAAAAGAGGAAAGAAACAGACTTCTTATGCTTTTTAAGAAGCTGCCTGTTACTCTTAATGGCCTAAGAGGATATAATGAAGCTATTATCACAAAGGGCGGCATAAAGGTGAAGGAAATCAATCCATCCACTATGGAGTCGAAACTTGTGAATGGCCTTTACTTTGCTGGCGAGGTGCTGGATCTGGATGCATATACGGGAGGTTTCAATCTGCAGATAGCATGGTCCACAGGATATCTGGCAGGAACAAGTGCAGCGGTTTGATGATTTGGAAAACTATTTTGAGACACTTATAATAACAGTTATTTATGCGCATAGTGAATTGAGCAGCTGGGATTTTAATTAAAATGATGAACAAAAATATTTTAAGGAGAAATTATGAGATACAATATAGCAATTGACGGACCGGCAGGAGCCGGAAAAAGCACTATAGCAAAGAGACTTGCAAAGGAACTTGGCGCAATTTATGTCGATACAGGTGCCATGTACCGTGCCATGGCATACTATTTTATCCAAAAGGGTGTGGACAAGGATGATATTGACACCATCACGAAGCTATGTAAGGATGTTGAGGTTTCAATCAGCTATGAAAACGGTGAACAGCAGGTTATCTTAAATGGTGAGAATATCACAGGCTTTATAAGACAGGAGACTGTCGGCAATATGGCATCAGCTACCAGTGTCTATCCTGTAGTAAGAGAAAAGCTTGTTGAGCTTCAAAGACAGCTCGCGGCCAGAGAGAATGTGGTGATGGACGGAAGAGATATAGGAACTGTTGTGCTTCCTGATGCCAATGTCAAGATATTCTTAACAGCAAGCTCTAAAGTACGTGCAAAGAGACGCTTCGATGAGCTTACCGCAAAGGGTGAGAAATGCGATATTGATGCAATCGAGAAGGATATTATAGAGAGAGACCACAGGGATATGACAAGAGAGACATCACCTTTGAAGCAGGCGGATGATGCTGTGCTGCTTGATTCGTCTGATATGACAATCGATGAGGTGGTAGATAGAATGAAACAGCTTGTGAAAGAGGCATAGCGTATGGGAGAGCTTACTATCGCAAAGAGCGCCGGCTTTTGTTTTGGAGTGACGAGAGCAGTAAATATGGTCTATGAGGCAATTGAAAAGGAAAATGTGCCTATATACACCTATGGCCCGATTATTCACAATGATGAGGTCGTAAAGGATATGGAAAAAAATGGCGTAACCGTCATAAACGATCTCGATGAGCTTTCTTCTCATGAAAAGGGTGTGATGATTATCCGTTCGCATGGTATAAGCAAGGAAGAGTATGACAAGATAAAGGATTGTGGCTTTGAGGTGCTTAACGCAACCTGTCCTTTTGTATCAAAAATTCACAGATATGTGGAGGATTACAGCTCAAAGGGCTATGATATTATAATTGTCGGCAGTCCAAAGCACCCTGAGGTGTGTGGAATAAAGGGTTGGGCAGACGAAAAATGCAATGTAACCATAATAAATTCGCCTGAGGATGCCGAAAAATACACGAAAAATAGTACAAAAAAACTATGCATAGTGTCACAAACGACATTTAACTACAATAAATTTCAAGATATAGTTGAAATTATTGCAAAAAAAGGTTATGATATAACTGTTTTAAATACAATCTGTAATGCTACAGAGGTCAGACAGACCGAAGCAAGAAAGGTAGCACAGTGCTCAGATGTCATGATTGTCATAGGCGACAGGCACAGCTCCAATACACAGAAGCTATTTGAAATATGTAAAAACGAATGCAAAAATACTTACTATATACAGACAAGTGACGAAATGGATTATACACAAATCAGGTCCAACAATAACGTAGGTATTACAGCAGGGGCTTCAACCCCAAATAATATCATTGAGGAGGTTTCAAAGAATGTCAGAAATGAGCTTTGAACAAATGCTGGAAGAATCTTTTAAAACTATAAGAAATGGAGAAGTGGTAGAAGGTACCGTTATTGATGTTAAGCCTGACGAGATTTTCTTAAATATTGGATACAAATCAGACGGAATTATTACTAGAAACGAGTACACAAATGAGCCTAACGTAGATCTTACTACTGTTGTAAAGGTTGGCGACAAGATGGAAGCCAAGGTAGTTAAGCTTAACGATGGCGATGGTCAGGTTATCCTTTCTTACAAGCGCCTTCAGGCAGAGAAGGGTAGCAAGCGTCTTGAGGAGGCTTTTGAGAACCAGGAAGTATTAAAGGCAAAAGTTACACAGGTATTAGCCGGTGGTGTATGTGTCAGTGTTGATGAGACAAGAGTATTCATCCCTGCAAGCCTTGTATCAGATACTTATGAGAAGGATCTCAACAAGTTCAAGGATCAGGAGATTGAGTTTATCATCACAGAGTTCGATCCAAGAAAGAGACGTATTATCGGAAACAGAAAGGTATTACTCGTTGAGCAGAAGGCTAAACAGCAGGAAGAACTTCTTTCAAATCTTCATGTTGGCGATGTAATCGAAGGAACAGTTAAGAACGTTACAGATTTCGGTGCATTCATCGATCTTGGCGGAGTAGACGGATTACTTCATATCTCAGAGATGTCTTGGGGCAGAGTAGAGAACCCTAAGAAGGTATTCACAGTCGGACAGACTGTAAGAGTATTTGTTAAGAACATCAATGGTTCTAAGATTGCTCTTTCAATGAAGTTTGATGACGAGAATCCATGGAATGGTGCAACAGAGAAATTTGCTCCTGGCAATATCGTAAAGGGTAAAGTAGCCAGAATGACAGATTTTGGTGCATTCATCGAGCTTGCTCCTGGTGTTGACGCACTTCTTCATGTTTCACAGATTTCAAAGGATCATGTTGAGAAGCCATCAGATGTTCTCAAGATTGGTCAGGAGGTTGAGGCTAAGGTTGTTGAGTTCAATGAGGACGATAAGAAAATCAGCTTAAGCATGAAGGCTCTCCTTGATTCAGAGGATGATGGAGCAGATGTTGCAGATGTAAATATCGACGAGGTTGCTTCTGATAACGAGTAGTTTTTGATTTTAAAGCTGTCATATATTTAGTTATATGGCAGCTTATTTTTATAGGCATAAATGAGGCAGCTATGATTTATGGTTTCAGGATTTCTTATGGAATAAAAATTAAACAGGAGGTTTGCAAGGATGTTTGATAATTATGAGTGGTTTAAAAAAGAGGTATATAAGCTTACACAGATAGATCTTAACTATTATAAAGAAAAGCAGATGCGAAGAAGGATAGACACGCTGGCTCATAAGAATGGTGCTGATTCTTATGAGGCTTATGTGAAATTAATTTCTACCGATAAGGTGAAATTTAAGCAGTTTGTCAATTTTATTACAATAAATGTATCAGAGTTTTACAGGAATCCTGACCAGTGGAGATTTATGGACCAGAAGGTAATACCTGAAATATTAAAGCGTAATAAAGGTCAGATAAAGATATGGAGTGCGGCATGTTCGACCGGAGATGAGCCGTATTCGTTAGCAATGGCATTTTCAAAGCATGTACCGCTTTCAAACATTCGTATTCTTGCTACAGATATTGACGACCAGGTTATTTCGAGCGCAAAGACAGGCTTATATAGTGCTAAGTCAGTGGAAAATGTACCGTCTGACCTCAAACGAAAGTATTTTACACAGGTGGGGGATTCCTATAAGATTGCAGATGAGATTAAGAGATGCGTCACATTTAAAGAACACAATCTGCTGAAGGATGTTTATCCAAAGGATTACGATTTGATTCTGTGCAGAAATGTGGTAATTTATTTTACTGATGAGGCAAAGGATATGATATACAAAAACTTCTATAATTCACTCAAGCCACAGGGTATATTGTTTATCGGAAGCACTGAACAGATAACAACATACCGGGAGCTTGGCTTTGAGAGACTCAGCAGTTTTTATTTCCAGAAACCCTGAGTATTAGAATTTGAACAGGTGGTCTATTATGTGTTTCACATATGATATGACCATCTGTTTTGAATTTATAAAATCATCTGTGAGAAGAAAGAAGCTGTATTTATCTTTTATTTCATGTCTGAATTCCGGCTGCATAAAGGTAGTATATTGCATGATAAAACGGCCATGCTTGCGTACATAGCAGTTTGCCGCTTTACATTTTTCACGATAGGCATTGTCAACATATGTGGCTACACTTTTATGGATTGCCATGTCTTCGTGAGGAAGATAGTAGTAATTTTTATAATCATTGTAAAAATGGCGCAGCTCTCCTTCAAAAATTTTAATACGTATAGAGCTGCTTTTTGTCCCGAGCATCAGATAATTATCGTTGTCATGTATGGAGACTGCTTTTGGCACAGGGTATTTATTTATAAAGCTTATAATAAGCTCATTCATTTTTCTTCCATCATATGCAGTATAAGGCTTTACAGCAATATCGGCTATGTCAGGGATGTTTTTTAAGACCTGCTTGTAGGAAAGAATTGCAAGCAGCTTTGTTATGCCAAGTACATCCTCGTAATTATGTATTTGTAGAAGCTTAAGCAGACTGTCGTCTTTTTCGGCGAGATATTCATAATAGATGTTGATAAGCTCACCGCCTGAATATTTGTCCTCACGTTCGATGCCTAAAAAATGCTCGATACTTTTCTGCTTGTAGTTTTCCAGGTTTAAAAGAGGCTTTAATGGTGTTAATTCTTTGAAAATATCGATAAGTTTCACAGATGAAAAAGGATCGTTTTGTTTATATTTTTTATATTTACTGCGCAAAAAAGGTATGTCAAAGCCGACTCCGTTAAAGGAAATTAGAGTATCACAGCTTTTGAGTTCGCTGGCGAAGGCTGCGATAATATCTGCTTCGTCATCAGGCACTTCGGCAAAATACTGGTCTATTACAATGCGGTTTTTGATGCGCCTTGCACAGCCTATCATGTAGACAATTGCCTTCACTGGTGAAAAGCCTGTTGTCTCAATATCAAAGAACATAGTGTTTTCTTTAAATATGCTGTCTGAAAAATTATCGGTTTTTATGTAAATTTCTTCGTTGTGAAATATTTTCATTTTTCGATTCCTGCCTTGAATATCATTTGTATAAACATTATAACATAAAGTATTAAAAAAAGTACATAATATACTATTTAACTAAAAATCATAAGTGGTATAATAGGAATAGTAATGTGCAATAGCATTTCCACGTTATTAATCTAAAAGAAAGAGGGGCACAAAAATGGGTCATAAAACGTTTATTGGCGGTGTTCATCCATATGATGGCAAAGAGCTGTCTAAGGATTCACCAATTAAAGAAGTTTTGCCCAAGGGCGACATGGTATATCCGGTTTCGCAGCATATCGGCGCACCGGCTAAGCCTGTTGTTGCCGTAGGTGACACTGTGTTGAAGGGACAGATGATAGCAGAGGCCGGTGGTTTTGTTTCATCACCTATCTATTCATCAGTGTCAGGAAAAGTTAAGGCTATTGAGAAGCGACGTGTGGCGGTCGGAGATATGGTTGACAGTATTGTTATCGAAAATGATGGCATGTTTACTGAGACAACATATAAGAGCGTCGAGGATGTCACTGCGCTTTCAAAGGAAGAAATCATCGAGAAGGTCAAGAATGCGGGAGTTGTCGGCATGGGCGGTGCCGGTTTCCCTACACATGTAAAGCTTTCTCCAAAGGAGCCGGACAAGATTGAGTATATTATCGCAAACTGCGCAGAGTGTGAGCCTTACCTCACATCTGACTACAGACGTATGCTTGAGAATCCGGAGGAATTAATTGGCGGCATGAAGATCATACTTCAGCTTTTTGACAATGCAAAGGGTATCCTTGGTATAGAGGATAATAAGCCTGACTGTATCGAAAAGCTAACAGAGCTCACAAAGGATGAGCCACGTATTGAGGTCTGTCCGCTTATGACAAAGTACCCACAGGGTGGTGAGAGACAGCTCATCTATGCTACAACCGGCAGAGCCATAAATTCTAAGATGCTCCCTGCTGATGCAGGCTGTATCGTTGATAATGTAGAGACAATTATTGCTGTATACAATGCTGTAAAGAATGGACAGCCTGTCTTGAAGCGTATTTCAACAGTTACAGGAGATGCTGTGAAGAATCCTTCCAATATATTATACAGCATCGGTACCTCATATCAGGAACTGGTTGATGCTGCAGGTGGCTTTAAGAGCCAGCCGGAGAAGATTATATCAGGCGGTCCTATGATGGGCTTTGCCATGTTTAGTCTTGATATCCCTACTACAAAGACATCTTCATCAATACTGTGCTTCACACATGATGAGGTGGCTACATTTGAGCCACAGGCCTGCATTAACTGCGGTCGTTGTGTGGAGGCATGTCCTGAGCAGCTCATTCCAAGCCGTCTTGCGAAGTTTGGTTTACATGGACAGATGGATGAGTTTGAGAAGTGGCACGGACTTGAGTGTATTGAGTGTGGAAGCTGTTCATTTGTATGTCCGTCAAGGAGACAGGTGGCTCAGCCTATTAAGACAATGAAGAAGCTTGTTCTCGCTGAAAAGAGAAAACAGACCAGCAAAAAATAAAGAAAGAGGTGGATTAAAGTGAGTGATTTATATCATGTTTCATCATCACCACATGTACGTGCCAAGGATTCCACTGACAGAATAATGCTTTATGTCATTATAGCATTACTTCCTGCAAGTCTCTTTGGTATTTACAATTTTGGATTTAGAGCACTTTTTATCATTCTGCTTACCATCGCATCGTGTGTGGCATCAGAATGGGTGTTTGACTACATAGTTAAGAAAAAGAGCACAATTACCGACCTTAGTGCGGTTGTTACAGGACTGCTTTTAGCACTAAACCTTCCGGTTTCACTTCCATGGTGGGAGGCTGTACTCGGTGGAGTATTTGCAATCATCATTGTCAAGTGTATGTTCGGAGGACTCGGACAGAACTTTATGAACCCGGCACTTGGTGGAAGATGCTTCCTTCTCATCGCATTTGCGGCTGATATGACTAATTTCAATGTCACAAGAAACGGTGTGGATGTATACTCAGGAGCAACACCACTTGCGCTCATCAAAAATGAGGGGCTTTCAAGTGTCAATGTAAGGGATATGCTTATAGGAAATACTGCAGGAACTATTGGTGAGACATCAGTTATAGCTATTTTAATAGGTGCTATCATCATGATTTTACTTGGAGTCATTGATTTAAAGATTCCTGCATCCTACATTATTACATTTGCTGTTTTCATGTTCCTTTTCGGAGCACAGCAGTTTGATATCAACTATGTTGTTGCAGAGCTCTGTGGTGGAGGACTGATGCTCGGTGCATTTTTCATGGCAACCGATTATGTCACAAGCCCGATTACGCCGATGGGCAAGATAATATTCGGTATCTGCTGTGGTATATTGACAGGAGTATTCCGTTGCTTCGGTGCCAATGCAGAGGGAGTTTCCTTTGCTATCATCTTAAGCAACTGCCTTGTTCCTATTATTGAAAAGGTTTCTATCCCAAGAGCCTTTGGTATGGTAAAGGAGGCAAAGAAGAATGAATAAACGTATTGTACATGACGCTTTGATTTTAACTGCCTTTACTCTGGTGCTTGGTTTTATTCTTGCCCTGGTTCAGGGAATCACGGCAGAGCCTATCGACAAGGCCAATAAAGCAGCAGCACAGAAAGCATATCAGGCAGTATTTTCGGATGCAAAATCATTTGAGAAATATGAATATGATGCTGATGAAGCTGATAAGCTTGTATCTGATGCGGGCTACAAGGATACAATCGATGATATTGAGACTGCCCTTGATTCAAACAAAGAGACATTGGGCTATGTCATCACAGTTACAGCCAAGGATGGTAGCCAGGGAAGTATCACATTCTCTGTAGGTATCAAGAATGATGGTACTGTAAACGGTTACTCAATCACAAGCATCAGTGAGACTCCGGGACTTGGAATGAAGGCCGAGGAGGCTGATTTCTACAAGCAGTTTGAGAACAAGAAAGTAGACAAGTTCGACGTTGTAAAGACCACACCTTCAAAGGATGATGAGATTGAGGCCATCACGGGCTCAACCATCACATCAAAGGCTATGGCCAACGGCTGCAACGCAGCTATTACTTACTTCCAGAATAAATTACAGGGAGGTGCCAACTAATGAACAAATATGTAGAGCGTTTATATAATGGTATCATTAAGGAAAATCCTACCTTTGTACTTATGCTTGGTATGTGTCCTACACTGGCTGTTACATCCAGTGCGGTAAACGGACTTGGAATGGGACTTTCCACCACGGTGGTACTTATATGTTCAAACCTTTTGATTTCACTTTTCAGAAAAGTGATTCCTAACGGAGTGCGTATGCCGGCGTATATCGTCATAGTTGCATCTCTTGTTACAGTAGTACAGTTTTTAATGCAGGCTTATCTGCCTGGCCTTTCAGCAGCACTTGGTGTATACATCCCACTTATCGTGGTTAACTGTATCATCCTTGGACGTGCCGAGAGCTATGCTTCAAAGAATCCGCCTGTAGAGTCTATCTTTGATGGAATGGGAATGGGACTTGGATTTACCATGGGTCTTACAATAATCGGACTTATCCGTGAAATCTTAGGTGCAGGAACATTCTTCAATATCAAGATTTTCGGTGACTGGTTTACACCAATCACAATCTTTATCATGGCACCGGGAGCCTTCCTCGTACTTGGCTTCCTCGTTGCAGGCATGAATATCATCCGTAAAAAGATGGAAGCAAAGGGTACACCTCTTGCTGAGCCGGCAGGCTGCCTTTCAGGAGATTGTGCACATTGTGGAGCATCATGTCCATCAGCAAAAGCAGCACAGGCCGCTGTTGCATCTAACACTACAGAAGGAGGGGATAAATAATGGGTACATTAGGTCATTTACTGCTCATTGCAGTAGCATACGCAATAGTTAACAATGTAGTACTTAGCCAGTTCCTTGGTATCTGTCCTTTCCTCGGCGTATCAAAGAACACAAAAACTGCTGCAGGAATGGGTGGTGCGGTAATTTTCGTTATCACAATCGCCACATTTGTTACACAGCTTATTTACAATTTTATACTGTATCCGCTTAATTTGTCATATTTACAGACTATCGTGTTCATTCTTGTAATTGCAGCACTTGTTCAGTTTGTAGAGATGTTCTTAAAGAAACAGATGCCTCCTCTTTACAAGGCACTCGGTGTGTATCTGCCTCTTATCACAACAAACTGTGCCGTACTCGGTGTAGCACTTAACAGTGTAACAAAGGGCTACAATATCTTAGAGAGTGTTGTTTACGGCTTTGCCACAGCCTTTGGTTTCTTTATCGCTATTGTGCTTATGGCTGGTGTACGTGAGAAGATTGAGTATAATGATATTCCAAAGCCTTTCCAGGGAACAGCCATCGTGCTTCTTACAGCATGTCTTATGGCTATCGCCTTTATGGGATTCTCAGGAATGGTTTCTGTATAGGATTGGAGGAAAAGTGATATGAATGTTACTGCGATTATTATTGCAGCTTTAGTTGTTGGAGCTGTCGGTATAATTCTTGGATTTTTCCTCGGTATTTCAGGAGAAAAATTCAAAGTAGAGGTTGACCCGAGAGAGGAAGCAATACTTGAGGTGCTTCCTGGCAACAACTGTGGTGGCTGTGGATATGCCGGATGCTCCGGACTTGCTGCCGCCATCGCAAAGGGAGAGGCACCGGTAGGACAGTGTCCTGTTGGTGGAGACCCTGTTGCGGCAAAGGTCAGCGAGATTATGGGTGTAAAGGTTGAGGCCGGAGTAAAGAAGGTTGCATTTGTTAAGTGCGCCGGCACCTGTGATAAAGCAAATACAGACTATGACTACACAGGAGTAGAGGATTGTGTTGCCATGTCATTTGTTCCGGGCGGCGGACCTAAGTCATGTAATTATGGCTGTCTCGGCTATGGAAGCTGTGTGAAGGCATGTCCTTTTGATTCAATCCATGTGGTTGACGGGGTTGCATGCGTTAATCCGCTTACATGCAAGGCCTGCGGCAAGTGCGTAGAGGCTTGTCCAAAGCACCTCATCGAGCTTATTCCATATGACACAAAGCACGTTGTAAAGTGCAGCTCAAAGGACAAGGGCAAGGATGTCATGAAGGCATGCTCGGTTGGATGTATCGGCTGTCACCTGTGTGAGAAAAACTGTCCGTCAGATGCTGTCCATGTAGTAGACAATGTAGCTTATATTGATCAGGAAAAATGTACAGGCTGCGGAATCTGCGCAGAGAAGTGTCCAAAGAAGATTATTTTGTAATGAATAAAAGCTGTCACATATCATTATGATATGTGGCAGCTTTTTTATAAGCTTGCAGCTATTCTTTGCTTACGTTATACTCATCTGATGTCGTGATAATACTATAATCATCTGTCACAAATATTGCCTCAACACCGGAAAGGGAATTGATAAGCTCCTTTGCTTTATCAATGCCAAGAGCAAAGCATGTGGTGCTTAAGGCATCTCCGTCGCAGGAGGAGTCGCTTATGATGGTGACAGAGTACAGATTGTTTTTGACGGGATAGCCGGTTGTTGTGTCAAGTATATGGTGGTATAGCTTACCGTCTACTCTGTAGTACCGCTCGTAGATGCCGGAGGTGACGACGGATTTGTCCTTGATTTTGACAGTGCATATGGGCTCACCGCTCTCGTCAAAAGGCTTCTGGATGCCAACAGTATAATCACTTCCGTCTGATTTTTCCCCGATTGTGAGGACGTTGCCACCCAGGTTTATGATGCCTGAGGTGATTTTTTTGGACTGTAAATAAGCCTTCATCTTATCGGCGATAAAGCCCTTTGCGATTCCGCCAAGGTCAAGCTTTGCTTTTGAATCGGTTAGCATCACAGCGTTTCCGTTAATCTGTATATTGCGATAATTTACATGTGACAGCTCGCTTTGTATCTGCGCATCAGACGGAACGACTGATGCATCCACCTCATTATCTTTAGAGTCGGTATTTTCAGCTATTTCGGAAAAATTCCACAAATCAGACAGCTTTCCTATAGTGATATCAAACCTGCCGTCACTTGTGTCACCGTATTCGATGCCTTTTTTGATGAGCTCAAGCGTATCATTGCTTACTGTGACATATTCTTTGTCGGCAGCGTCATTTATTTTGCTCACCTCTGAGTAACTAACTGTGTTTGACAGCATATCCTCATATTTCTTTGCCATATCAAAGCAGTCGTCTATGTATTTCTCGTCGGTAGTGCCATAAAGCGTAATCTGTATTATCGTGTCAAAGTAGAAGCCCTGTTTGGAAACCTTTTGCTGAGCCTCAGGCTTTAATTCACATGCAGACAGACTTCCTGTTATTGTGGCAAGCGCCAAAAGGACAGGGACAAGGTGTTTTAGTTTATTTTTCATAGTGCATCCTTTATTAATTTCCTGGTTGTAAATTATTTATAGTTAAGCTTAAATAGTAAAAGCATAAATATAACTTTGCGTCCGGACTTTATGTAATTTTAAGCCGAAAGCAACAGAAATATAATAACACAGAATAAAAAAATGAGACAGTAGTAAAAATGATTTTGTATTTTGCATGAATATATGGTAAAGTAGTAAATATATGCGTAATGTAATTATGTATGCATTTAGACTTACAATAGGAAAGATGATAGAAATGAGTTTTTTAGACAATTATAAAAGAGTGGTAATAAAGATAGGTTCATCGACGCTGACACATGCAGAGACGGGAAGCCTCAATTTTTCAAAGATGGAGCGTCTGGTGCGCTCGATATGTGATTACAGAAACAGCGGTATGGATGTGTGCCTCGTAAGCTCCGGCGCTATCGCGGTTGGGCGTGATGTGATAGGCATAAAGGAGCGCCCGAGCGACATTTCAATAAAGCAGGCATGCGCCGCAGTGGGACAGGGCAGGCTTATGATGACATATCAGAAGCTTTTTTCTGAGTATAATCAGAATTCCGGACAGGTGCTCATGACAAAAAATACCATAGTCAATCCTGTTTCCAGACGCAATGTTATGAATACATTTGAGGAGCTTTTTGCTCTCAACGTGGTGCCTATTGTCAATGAAAATGATACGGTAAGTACATACGAGATGCAGTTTGGTGACAATGATACGCTGTCTGCTATTGTTACATCAATCACGAAGGCTGATCTGCTCATACTGCTTTCTGATATAGACGGACTGTATTCCGACGATCCTCATGACAATCCGGATGCAAAGCTTATCAGAGAGGTTGATACGCTTGACAGGAAAATACTTGGCATGGCAAAGTCATCAACCGGCAGCGATGTCGGAACTGGCGGCATGGCGACAAAGCTTACAGCGGCAAAGATTGCCACATATTCCGGTGCCGATATGATTATCGCAAACGGCGGAAATATGGGGATTTTATATGACATTATGAATGACAGATATACAGGAACACTTTTCCACAGGGCAAAGGATGCAGAGTTTGTGCTTGCGGATTATATACAAAGAGAGATGGCACCTACATCTACAGGCGGCCAGTAATCAGCTATAAATTTGAAATCAGGAGAGTGCTATGACACAGGAAAAAATACAGCGAATCAATGAGCTCTACAGAAAGTCACAGGCAGAGGGACTTTCTGAGGCAGAGAAAAAGGAGCAGGATCTTTTGCGCAAGGAGTATATAGCAAACGTGAAGAAGAATTTAAGAAACCAGCTCAACAATATCGATATGGTAAACGATGACGGTTCGGTTGAGAACCTCGGCGAGAAATATGGAAACAAAAAAAGAAATTCGTAGCATGCTAAAAAAGCAAAGGAGCCTTCTGGGTGCTGATGAGTGCCACAGTATGAGCCATGAAATTTATAAAAGGCTCATAGCTTTAGAGCTCGACAGGGAATATGACAACATACTTTTGTATTCAGCTATCAGAAATGAAGTGAATACTGATGAGTATTTTACCTATTTAATAAACAAAGCAAAAAGGATATATTATCCGAGGGTTTCGGGCGATAAAATGTCATTTTACAGGGTAAGAAGCCTTGATGAGCTTAATTGTGGTTCATTTAATATTAAAGAGCCTGATATGACGAAGGAGTATACGCAGGCGGATGGCAGGGCGCTTATGATAGTGCCGGGGATTGCATTTTCGGATACCGGTTACAGAATCGGTTACGGAAAGGGCTTTTATGACAGATATTTATCGTCTTTCACAAAAAGAGATACTGTCATGGCAGTTGGAGTGGGCTACGATTTCCAGTTACTTAGCAGCATGACGTTTGAAGATGAATATGACGTACCCTTAGATGGGGTGATAACAGATAAGAGAGAGGTGTTTATTGATGACTGATTTAGAAAAAATTTGTGCGGATGCATACGAGGCCAGAGTAAAGATAGGAACACTGGATACGGATATCAAGAATAAGGTATTAAACGATGCAGCGGACAATCTGCTTAAGGCAGAAAAAGAAATTCTTGAGGCAAACAAAAGGGATGTGGCCACAGCAGAGGAAAATATGAAGGCAAAGAGCATGATTGACAGGCTCTCGCTTGACCATGACAGGCTCCTTGGCATGGCTGACGGACTCAGACAGATAGCAAAGCTTGCAGACCCTATAGGGGAAGTAATGTCTATGGCAAAGCGTCCCAATGGCCTTATTATCGGAAAAAGAAGAGTTGCAATCGGTGTTGTGGGAATCATTTTTGAGGCTCGCCCAAATGTCACATCAGATGCCTTTGGTCTGTGCTTTAAGACAGGCAACTGTGTCATATTGAAGGGTGGAAGTGATGCGATAAATACCAATATCGCAATAGTTAAGGCACTAAAAAAGGCTTTAACGGACAATTTGGTTTCTGATGCTGCACTTGCACTTATTGAGTCAACAGACAGAGAGACAACAAATGCATTTATGAAGATGGATCAGTATGTGGATGTGCTCATACCAAGAGGCGGTGCAGGACTTATCCAAAATGTGGTCAAAAATGCCACAATCCCTGTCATCCAGACCGGTACAGGCAACTGCCATGTATATGTGGACAAGGATGCAGACTTTGATATGGCTGTTAATATTATTAACAATGCAAAGACACAAAGAATCAGTGTCTGCAATGCATGTGAGTCAATTGTAGTACACAGTGCCATAGCAGAGGAGTTTCTGCCAAAGCTGTACGATAAGCTAAGAGAGCATCATGTACAGTTGCGTTGTGATGAAAGAGCACAGGCAATTCTTGCCGGAAGAGACGATGTGACTGAGGCAGCTTCCGATGATTGGGGTATGGAGTATCTTGATTACATCATGTCGGTAAAGATTGTTGACAGTATTGATGAGGCAATAGAGCATATCAACAGATACAACACATCACATTCAGAGGCAATCGTCACAAATGATTATGACAACGCACAGAAGTTCTTAAATGAGATAGATGCCGCATGCGTTTATGTAAATGCCTCAACCAGATTTTCTGATGGAAATGAATTCGGCTTTGGAGCTGAGATAGGAATCAGTACACAGAAGCTTCACGCAAGGGGACCTATGGGGCTTGAAGCACTGACAAGCTATAAGTATATTATTTACGGCAGTGGTCAGATCAGGGAATAGTCAGCTAAAGTATAACAGATTTAATTTGAGAGGAAACATAATATAACATGAGCTACGATATAGATATAACAAAGACACCACCGGCACATGAGCCTGAGAGGCAGTATTACTACATGGCAAAGGCAAAGGATTTTGTTGAAAAGAAATCTAAAGAAATCGGCCGTCCTATGACTTATTTTGTCAAGACCTTCGGGTGTCAGATGAACGCGCGCGACTCAGAAAAGCTTGTCGGAATACTAGAGCAGATTGGCTATGTGGAAGGAACTGATGAGCACTCTGATTTCATTGTATACAACACCTGTACCGTACGTGAGAATGCCAACAACAAGGTGTACGGCAGACTTGGATATCTGCAGAATTACAAGAAAAAGAATCCTCTGATGAAGATTGCTCTCTGCGGCTGCATGATGCAGGAGCCGGAGGTTGTTGAAAATATCAAAAAGCACTATAAGTTTGTAGATATCGTATTTGGAACCCACAATATATTCAAGTTTGCAGAGATTTTGTGCAACAATATCGAGTCTGTCTCACAGGTTATTGACATATGGAAGGATACCAATCAGATTGTCGAAGATCTGCCGGTGAAGAGAAAGTTCTCTTTCAAATCAGGTGTCAATATCATGTTTGGCTGCAACAATTTCTGCAGCTACTGTATCGTGCCATATGTAAGAGGACGTGAGAGAAGCAGGGAGCCTAAGGATATCATAAGAGAGATAGAAAAGCTTGTTGCAGACGGAGTGTGCGAGATAATGCTTCTCGGACAGAATGTCAACTCATACGGTAAAACTCTTGACAATCCTATAACCTTTGCAGAGCTTCTTCGCGAGGTCAATAAGATTGAGGGACTTAAGAGGATTCGTTTTATGACATCTCATCCAAAGGATTTATCCGATGACCTGATTATGGCGATAAAGGAGTGCGACAAGGTGTGCAAGCATATGCATCTGCCGCTTCAGTCAGGTAGCTCAAGGGTGCTTAAGGAGATGAACAGGCACTATGACAAGGAAAAATATCTCGACGAGGTAAAGAGACTTCGTGAGCAGATTCCTGATATTGCAATCACAACTGATATCATTGTGGGCTTCCCGGGAGAGACTGAGGAGGATTTCCTTGAGACAATGGATGTTGTTAAGCAGGTCAGATATGACAGTGCTTTTACATTTATTTACTCAAAGAGAACAGGCACACGCGCAGCTACCATGGAGAATCAGGTGCCTGATGATGTGGTCAAGGACAGATTTGACAGGCTCTTAAAGGAGGTTCAGACTATCTCATCAGAAAAGGCAAAATGCTATGAGGGCAAAGTGGTGCCGGTGCTTGCAGAGGAAATGGATGACCAGAAGGACGGCTATGTGACCGGACGTATGGACAATAATTCAATCGTACATTTTCCGGGTACCGAGGATATGATTGGAAATATCTACAATGTGAGGCTCAATGAGTGCAGAGGCTTCTACTATATGGGAGATATAAAAGAGGATGCGTAAGCGTTTTGGCAGAAATGATATAATCCTGATATCGGTTGTTGTAATTATCTCTGTCGCTCTGCTTCTTATATGGAAGCTTGTATATTTAAAGGGGCAGGATACGGATAGCGATGCATGTGTCGAGGTGACTATCGATGGAAGGGCCTATGGTACATATCCGCTTTCAAAGGATGATACAATTGAGATAAAAAACGGCGATGGCGATGTTACTAACACTCTTGTCATAAAGGGCGGTGTGGCGGATATGACCTCTGCCGACTGTCCGGATCATCTGTGTGTGAAGCAGAAGGCGATATCAAAGGAGGGAGAGTCGATTATCTGTCTGCCGAATAAGGTTGTTGTGACGGTAAAAAGCGACACGAAATCCGATATAGATTCGATATCCAAGTGATACCCGAACATTTTTATAGAAAGAATGAGATAAATGAAAACCAGAAAGATTGCATATCTTGGTATGCTTATGGCATTGGCACTGGTGCTAAGCTATGTTGAGTCACTTATACCGTTTGCAGTAGGCATACCGGGAGTAAAGCTAGGGCTTACAAATATAGTGACTGTAATCATGCTTTATATAGCAGCACCCATGGAGACGTTTCTGCTATGTGTATTTCGCGCGGTGCTTTCGGGCTTTATGTTTGGAAATGCGTTCAGCATCATATATTCACTGGCAGGCTGTATACTAAGCTTTATCGTTATGTACCTGCTTAAGAAATCAGATAAATTCAGTTCGGTTTCAATAAGCCTGGTCGGTGGAGTGTGTCACAATATAGGACAGATAATAGTTGCGGCTATAGTTTTGTCAACCTACAGCGTGGTGTACTATATTCCGGTGCTTCTTGTGGCAGGATGCATCACGGGACTTGTGATTGGAATAGCAGCTTCACAGGTGCTTTTGAGGATTTCTGACAGCTTTCATGTATAGTTTTAATGGGCTGTAATCTACGTATATTTAATAATAAAGGAGATGCTGCTGTTTTATGCCTGTGTGTCAGGCTGCAGTCGAAACAGTAACAAATGGATTCAATGTATGCATATATAAAAGGAGAGCTTGCAGAAAAAAATATAGACAGCATTGTAGTGGAGGCAGCAGGTGTAGGCTATCTCATTTACATACCGACGCAGTATTTTGATATGCTGCCTGACGAGGGAGAGAATGTAAAAATTTACACCTACCTGTGTGTCAGGGAGGATGCCATGATACTTTATGGCTTTTTGAGCAAGGATGATCTTGAAATCTTTAAGCTGCTGATTACAGTCAGCGGAATCGGACCAAAGGGCGGTCTTGCCATTTTGTCAACTCTGCCTGCCGATGATTTGCGTTTTGCGATTCTATCGGGCGACTCAAAGGCTATATCAAAGGCACCGGGAATAGGTGCAAAGACGGCTCAGAGAGTGATACTTGATTTAAAGGACAAGCTGTCGCTTGAGGATGCATTTGAAAAGAAGCTTGAGAATCAGACTTCCGGTGCTGCTGTATCAATGAACAGCACTGTGAAAAATGATGCTGTCATGGCGCTCAATGCGCTTGGATATTCGTCTACTGAGAGTCTTAAGGCAGTGTCCAAGGTTGATATCACAGAGGATATGGATGTAGAGGATGTGCTGAAGCTTGCGCTCAAAAATATGGGCTGATTGGAAAAGCTGTAAGCTTAAAACAGAAACGGGGAACAAAACGTGAAAAGAGTAATTTCCACACAATTGCAGGAAGAGGACATAAAAATAGAAAAATCCCTGCGTCCTATGTATTTTGATGACTATATCGGTCAGCAGAAGATAAAGGACAATTTAAAAATATATATTGAAGCTGCAAAATCAAGGGGCGAGGCGCTCGATCATGTGCTGTTTTACGGACCTCCGGGGCTTGGAAAGACAACACTTGCAGGAATCATTGCAAATGAGATGGGTACAAAGATAAAGGTGACCTCCGGTCCTGCAATAGGTAAGCCGGGAGAGATGGCTGCCATACTCAACGGACTTTCTGAGGGAGATATACTGTTTGTCGATGAGATTCACAGACTAAACCGTCAGGTGGAGGAGGTACTCTATCCTGCTATGGAGGATTACGCCATTGATATCATGATTGGTAAGGGCGAGTCTGCAAAGTCAATCAGATTTAACCTGCCAAAATTCACACTTGTAGGTGCAACAACGAGGGCGGGTATGCTCTCGGCACCTTTACGCGACAGGTTTGGTGTGGTAAATCACATGGAGTTTTACACTGTCGATGAGCTAAAGCATATTATCGTCAATTCCGCAAAGGTGCTTGGAGTAGAGATAGATGACAAGGGAGCCTATGAGATGGCGCGTCGTTCAAGGGGTACCCCAAGACTTGCAAACAGATTGCTAAAGCGTGTCAGGGATTTTGCGCAGGTTAAGTATGACGGCAAAATCACCTATGATGTGGCAAGCTTTGCACTGGATCTTTTGGAAGTGGACAAGTACGGACTTGATTTAAACGACAGAAATATACTTCTCACCATCATTGACAAGTTTGCGGGAGGACCGGTAGGTCTTGATACGCTTGCAGCGGCAATAGGTGAGGATGCCGGAACCATTGAGGATGTTTACGAGCCGTATCTTGTGAAGAACGGCTTTATAAACCGCACACCAAAGGGACGTGTGGCGACAGACCTTGCCTTTGAGCATTTTGAGAGAAAAAGGGCTTAAAGTTGCAATTTATATCTATAAGGCATATAATAATTAAGTATTTGATATTGAAATTGATATTAATATAGCTGGTTTGAATAAATGTGAAAACGGAGGATGATTAAATGTCTGCAAAAACAAATGCCGAGGTGGTAATAGACGGAAAGGTTTACACACTGTCAGGATATGAGAATGAGGAATACTTACAGAAGGTTGCGGCATACATCAACAACAAGATTGCAGAGTTTGATGATATGGATGAGTATAAGTATCTTCCGGGCAATATGAAGAGCACACTTATCGAGCTCAATATTGCGGATGATTATTTCAAGGCAAAGGCACTTGTCGAAAAGCTCGAGGGTGATATAGAGAATAAGGATAAGGAAATATACGATTTAAAGCATGATTTAATTTCCAATCAGGTAAAGACCGAGAATGCCGAGGCGAGCATGAAGGAGCTTGAGGCACAAAACAAAGAGCTTTTACTCAACAAGGCGAGACTTGAGGCAACGCTTGAGGAGTCACTTCTTGATGGAAAAAAGCCTGTTAAAAAATCTGCACATGCTTCTAAAGGGGCAAATGACAGTAGCGATAAATAGCAATAAAAGGGGAACAGTTATCGTACACTGTTCCCTATTTTATTGCAGGTTTATATGATATCAAATGAGCATCTATATGAGGAAATATATGAGAAATAAAGATTTTGAACTTCTTGCACCGGCAGGTAACCTTGAGATATTTAAGGGCGTGATAGAAAGCGGCGCCGATGCTGTGTATGTGGGCGGAAGCATGTTTGGAGCCAGGGCATATGCCAATAATTTCACAGAAGAGGAGCTTTTAGAGGCAATTGATTTTGCGCATTTACGAGGAGTAAAGGTGTATCTGACGGTCAATACGCTGATTAAAAACAGTGAGTTTTCAAAGCTCTACGACTACCTGCTTGTGTACTACAAAAGAGGGCTTGATGCAGTGATAGTGCAGGATATTGGAGTGGTGAAGGCTATCCATGAGTATTTTCCGTCAATGGAGATACATACGAGTACACAGATGACGGTGACTGGAGCAGACGGAGTGCGTTTTCTTTCACAGTTTGGAGTGACGCGTGTGGTCATGGCAAGGGAGGTTTCTCTTGCCGAGATGAAGCGCATACATGAGGAAACCGGCATGGAGCTTGAAGCCTTTGTGCACGGTGCATTGTGCTATTCGTATTCAGGGCAGTGCCTTTTCAGCAGTATTTTAGGTGGCAGAAGCGGAAACAGAGGCCGCTGTGCACAGCCGTGCAGACTTCCGTATACCGTGGAGGGCAAAAAGGATGAATACATTTTAAGCCTTAAGGATATGTGTGGTATAAAGGCTCTTGACAAGCTGCATGATGCAGGTGTTTATTCGCTCAAGATTGAGGGCCGTATGAAGCAGCTTGAGTATGCATGCGGAGTGGTAAAATACTACAGAAGCTATATCGACAGTATGAAGCCTGTTACCGATGCAGATTATGACAGGATAAAGGCACTTGGAAACCGCTGTGGCTTTACAGACAGGTATTATTTCGACCACAATGGCTCTGATATGGTGACTTATGTGAAGTCTAATTTTGTTTCAAATGCTGCAGAGCCTTCGCCTGAAAAAAGAAAGCTTTCGATAGAGGGAGAGCTTGTTTTAAGAGAGGGAGAGCCAGGAAGCCTCACTGTAAAAAGAGGTGATGTGACATACAAAGCCTCAATAGAACCTGTCAGCGCCGCACTTAAGGCACCGCTTGATAAAAAAGCCGCTATCGACAGGATAAACAAAACCGGTGATACAGGCTTTGCGTTTTCACATATTAAAGCTCAAATCGGAGAAAACGTCTTTGTGCCAAACGGAGCACTAAACAAGCTGCGCCGTGATGCAATTTCAGGGCTTTGTGATAAGCTGTTGAAAAAGTATTACAGGAATGATGCACGATACACTGATATGTCAGGACTTACAGCACTTCCTGAGCATGTCGTAAAAAGTGATGCAGCACATGAAGATGGAGCTGTAAATGCAAAGGATTACACCACCATATGCTCGTGTATGACACGCGCGCAGCTTGATACACTTATTGGCTATGAATGCTTTGATGTATTTTATCTGGATTTTGACATGTATGACAGGAAGACTCTGATACAGCAGTTTGCAGATGATGTGAAAAGCCTTACAAAGCGAAATAAAAAAGTGTATCTCATGCTGCCTACGATATTCAGGGCGGATTCATCGGATTATTTTGTATCTATTGCAAAAGAGCTTGATAAGGTAAGCTTCGAGGGCTTTGTTGTGAAAAATTACGAGGAGCTTTATCTGACAGAAAATCTGTTTACAGAGAAAAAAGTTATTTTAGACCACAATATGTATACCTTTAATGATGTTTCAAAGAGTGCTTTTTTTGAGCACGGAGTAAGTGGTGACACAGTGCCGCTTGAGCTCAATTCAAAGGAGATTATGCATAGAAACAATATAGGCTCGCAGATGATAGTCTATGGATATTATCCGCTTATGACCACCGCCAACTGTGTGCACAAAAACACAAAGGGCTGTGATAAAAAGCAAAAGCTTATATATTTAAAGGACAGATACAATAAATCCTTTGCAGTTTGTAACAACTGTAAGGAGTGCTATAATACAATATATAATTCACTGCCTACCATGCTCACAAAGAACATAATTAAGCTTAAGGAGGCAGGTATCAGAAGTTTTAGATACAGCTTTACAATCGAGACTCCAAAGCAGATTAAGGCGGTTATGGATGATAAGGTAGCCGAATATACAAACGGACATTACAAAAGAGGAGTAGAATAATATGGTACATCTGATAGTACAGCTTTCCAAGTATATTATGATAATACTTTTTCTCATATATACTTTTTTATGCTTTCATTTATTCAAGTATCCCGACAAGCCGAAAAAGCAGAAGCATATATATAATCTGCAAAGATTTTATATGTTTCTGATTCATTTAGATGGTTTTTTGGTGCTCTTTGTCACGACAATGGATACAAAGATAATAGGCTTTTATATAGCACAGCTTGTGCTTTTTGAATCAATTTACCTGATTTATCATAAGTTTTATAAGAATGCCTCAGAGCTTGTGCTAAACAACATGGTGATGATGCTTTGCATAAGCATGATTATTTTAACAAGAATTTCGTTCGACAAGGCATTAAGGCAGTTTGTTTTTGTACTTGCCGGAACGATATTTGCGTTTTTTATACCGCTTATCATGCAAAAGGGCACGATGTTTCGAAAACTGACATGGACATATGCAGGAGTAGGAATAGTTGGTCTTTTGTCAGTGCTTGTGGTAGGAGTGGCGAGCAGAGGAGCAAAGCTTTCTTTGACATTTGGTCCTGTTTCAATTCAGCCATCGGAGTTTGTAAAGATACTTTTTGTGTTTTTTATAGCATCCATGCTGTATAAATCAACTGATTTAAAGCAGCTTGCCATAACAAGTGGCATATCGGCAGTGTTTGTACTGATACTTGTTGCATCAAACGACCTCGGTGGAGCACTTTTGTATTTCTTTACATATCTGGTCATGATTTATGTTGCGACAAAAAGGTTTTATATTTTTGCTGGAGGTCTTGCATTTGTTGGGCTTGGAATGTACGCAGGCTATCATCTGTTTTCACATGTGAAAAACAGAATTGTTGCATGGCTTGACCCTCTTTCTGTCATAGACAAGGCCGGCTATCAGGTGTGTCAGTCGCTCTTTGCCATAGGTACAGGCGGACTGTTTGGCTTTGGACTGGGACAGGGACTGCCGAATAAGATACCTATTGTGTCAAAGGACTTTATCATAGCGGCTATCTCAGAGGAGATGGGCGGTATATTTGCCATCTGCCTCATCATGGTTTGTGTCAGCTGCTTTCTTATGATATTTAATCTTTCCATGCAGATGAAGGATGCGTTTTACAAGTATGTAGCGCTTGGGCTTGGCAGTGTGTATGCGCTTCAGGTGCTTTTAACTGTCGGCGGCTCAACCAAGTTTATACCGATGACCGGTGTGACGCTGCCGCTTGTGAGCTACGGTGGCAGCTCGCTTCTATCTACGATGATTATTTTTGGAATGATACAGGGCATGTATATTATGCAGGCAGCCCCTGAAAAAAGGAGAAATATAGATGACAAGAGACGAAAGGACCATGAGACAAAAAACAGACAAAAGCAGACAGCTAAAGAGCCAGGGGCGCAGGGCAGTCAACAGAGAAGGAGAAAACCGGCAGCAGGCGGCAAAAACAGCACGAAGACACAGAAATAGAGAGTATGCGGTTGTTACATATTTTTTCCTTATAGTTTTTGTTGGATTGATAGGTTATTTCTTATATTTCCAGTTTGTAAAAAGCGACGAATTCATCAACAGTCCATACAATTCGCTGCAGGATCTTTTCTCTAAGAACGTAGTGAGGGGCGAGATACAGACTAAGGATGGACATGTCATAGCACGGACAAAGGTCAGCTCGGATGCGTCTGAGACAAGGGAATACCCTGACGGCAGGGTGTTTGCGCATGTGGCGGGCTTTGCCGTAAATGGTAAGGCAGGACTTGAAAAGCAGGAGAATTTCTCATTGCTTCGCTCACATGAGTTTTTCCTTGACCAGATAGTAAATGATATAAGCGGTAAGAAAAATACCGGTGATAATGTAATAACCACACTGGATTACGAAGCACAGGCGGCTGCATATAATGCACTTGACGACTATGAAGGTGCTGTCATTGCAATTGAGCCGAAAACAGGAAAGATTGCAGTTATGGTGTCAAAGCCTGATTATGACCCAAATACCATCGTAAGTGACTGGGAGAGCGTAAACGGTGAGGGCAGCACTTCTCTTTACAACAGGGCAACACAGGGACAGTATGCTCCAGGCTCAGTGTTTAAGATTTTTACAGCACTTGAGTATTATAACGAAAATCCGTCTACATACAACGACTATAGCTTTGATTGTGACGGCAGTAT
Source organism: Agathobacter sp. LCP21S3_B2 (assembly GCF_052118705.1). Taxonomy (NCBI): domain Bacteria; kingdom Bacillati; phylum Bacillota; class Clostridia; order Lachnospirales; family Lachnospiraceae; genus Agathobacter; species Agathobacter sp. LCP21S3_B2. The sequence continues at coordinate 105,160 of NZ_JBQKGQ010000001.1, forward strand.
TACAAAGGATGGCTTTACAATCCACTGCGCCGGCAATAAATCACACGGACAGGAGGACTTAACAAAGTCGTTTGCAAAGTCATGCAACTCGTCCTTTTCCAATATAGGTCTTTTGGTGGACAACAATAAGCTTAATACCTTGTGTGACGATATGCTTTTCAACAAGAATCTGCCTATAGCCTTTGATTCTAAAAAGAGCAGGTTTGCACTGGATAACAATGCTTCGTCAGCTCTGACCATGCAGACCACGATAGGTCAGGGAAACACGCTTGTTTCACCGCTTCACATGTGCATGATTGCCGGTGCAATCTGCAATGATGGAAATCTGATGAGGCCATATCTGGTAGACCATACGGAAAATGCTAGCGGGGCGCTTGTGGAGCAGAATAAACCGGCTTCATACAAGCAGATTATGTCAAAGGATCAGGCAACTTTTCTTCAGAATCTTATGGCAGCAGTGGTATCTGATGGAACAGGCGCAAAGCTAAGCAATCAGAGCTATGAGGCCTTTGGAAAGACCGGAACTGCCCAGGTATCAGATTCTACAGACCAGACCAATGCATGGTTTGTGGGCTATGGAAAAAAGGATGGCTACAATGATCTGGCAATAGCAGTAATTGTGGAGGATTCGGGTGCCGGAAGCACATATGCGGTGCCGGTGGCAAAAAAAGTATTTGATAAATATTTCAATGAATAGGCTTGTTGCACTTTTTTTAGAAGTAGGTTATACTTAAGTGTAATGACAGACGTTATCGTTCAGATTTCGCTTGAACTGACAGATAGCGTTTAAACCACACTTGGAGGAATGGTAATGATAGAAGCAACGAGCTGTGGCGGTGTGGTAATCTTTCGTGGCAAAATATTACTCTTATACAAGAACTACAGGAACAGGTACGAAGGGTGGGTACTGCCCAAGGGAACTGTGGAGTCTGATGAAGAGTACAAGGACACTGCAATCCGTGAAGTGAAAGAGGAGACTGGTGCCAGTGCAACGATAATCCAATACGTGGGTAAGAGCCACTATTCTTTTACCGTGCCACATGATACAGTGGAAAAGGATGTACACTGGTATCTTATGATGGGCGAAAGTTATTATAGTAAACCGCAAAGAGAAGAGTATTTCATGGATTCAGGGTTTTACAAGTATCACGAGGCATATCATCTGCTCAAGTTTGCAAATGAGAAGCAGATACTTGAGAAGGCTTACAATGAGTACCTGGATTTAAAGAAAAGCAACTTATGGGGGACACACAAGTATTATTAGTATTATTAAAAAGCAGTTTTAAAAACTGCTTTTTGAGGTTTTGGAATGAAATGGTATGAGGATTTATTTGTAGGAGAGTCTGTTACCGGAAAGATAAAGAAAATCAAGTGGAAGATAGAGCATAATGCCGACATGCTTCACACATACATCATCACGTTTCCGTCAAATGAGGAAAATCTTTTGGATATCATTCCGACAAGAGAATTGCTGCAAAAGGGATATCCTAAGAAGAATCTGCACATAATCGCAGTAGCGGACAATTATGATGAGGCACTTTTGCTGGCCTGTGATATTGTTAAGGAGACATACGAAAATACAGGTAAAACAGATGTGAAGAGCTATTTAAAGAGCAAACGGAGGAAATAGATAGATGATATTTACGATTTTAAAGGTCATAGGCATCATACTCCTTGTAGTGCTTGCTCTTATACTTACAGCGCTGCTTTGCGTACTGTTTGTGCCGGTCAAGTACAGAGCTGTCGGAAGCTTTGACAATACAGACATAAGAGCAAAAGCACATGTGTCATGGCTTTTTCATTTGTTTGCATTGCATATAGAGTATGCACAGGAGACTGACGGATATATAAGGCTTGCTTTTGTGAAGAAGAAGCTGTTTGATAATTATGAGGCTTTGGATGATGACGATATGGATGAGGCAGCTAAAACTGAAACAGAAGATAAAGTCAGTGAAAACACCGCAGATGAGTCTAAAATACCGGCAGAAGAGTCAGAACATGTCGCAGATGAACAGACAGAGAATGAAAGCACAGCACAGACTCATAACGGGCAAAGGACAGTAAATGATGAGAATCAGCATATAAAACAACAAACTAAGCTCACTCATCAAAAAACGTATAAAAAGCGAAACAAAAAGCCACCCAAAAAGTCACATAAAAAGCAATTTAAAGATAAGTCAGAAAAAATAAAAACCGGTATCGATAAGCTAAAAAGAGAATACAGTGATGAGAGAAATAAAGCTGCTTTTTTACATCTGAAAAAAGAGCTTTTTATCATTCTTAAAAGAATATGCCCAAGGAGGCTTAAGCTTACAATGGTTTATTCAACCGGCTCGCCGGATACAACAGGCATTTCATTAGGTATTTTAGCATGTTTTCCTGTCGGCTATACAAACAGATGGCGGATTACACCTGATTTCGAGAGTGAAAATCCATATGCAAAGGGCAGTTTTGATATAAAGGGGCATGTGATAGTAATAAGTATTTTAGCGGCAACACTTAGAATTTTATTTGATAAAAACTGCCGCAGATTATATAATAGGATAAGCAGATAGGAGGAAGATATTATGGCAGATAATAGTTTCAATAACACAGTGGAGTCACTTTTTAAGGGGATGGACAGCTTTATCACTACAAAGACTGTAGTCGGTGATGCGATTCATATAGGGGATACAATCATACTTCCGCTTGTGGATGTGTCGTTTGGAGTGGCAGCAGGAGCATTTTCGGCAGAAAAGAAAAATAACGGAGCCGGCGGTATGGGCGGAAAGATTCAGCCAAGTGCAGTGCTCGTTATCCAGAATGGACAGACGAAGCTTGTCAATGTAAAGAATCAGGACGGCATGATAAAGATACTTGATATGGTGCCGGACATTGTAAGCCGCTTCTCAAAGGGGAAAAATGATGACCTTAATCTCGACGATGTAAAGGTAGACGAGGCAGAGGACGACAAGCAGGATTAATTTCATATATGTGAGCAAATAAAAAGGACATCCAAACGGATGTCCTTTAAAATTCAAAAGATTCAAAAATAAAGACTAAGCTCTCTCAACTTTGCCAGATCTTAAACATGAAGTACATACATATAACTTCTGTGGAACTCCATTGACCTTGCAAGAAACCTTCTTAATGTTTGACTTCCAAACATGATTTGATCTTCTATGAGAATGGCTGACATTATTTCCATAATGAACACCTTTTTCACAAATTGCACATTTTGCCATGATATTGCACCTCCTTGCATTTCACTAAGCTTACCATACTCTTAAGCTCACAACAAATGTATTCTATCAGATTAAAATAAAGAATGCAAGGATAAAATATAAAAATATTTGCTTTTTGTGAAAAAAAAGGTATAATAACATTAGCTACGTCACAATATGATGGAGGTATATATTATGAAGGGACAGATGGATACCCAATATGGACAGATTTTAATTGATACAGATGTTATTGCAACCTATGCAGGCTCTGTAGCTGTAGAGTGCTTTGGAATAGTGGGCATGGCAGCGGTCAACATGAAGGATGGTCTTGTAAAGCTTTTAAAGAGAGATTACCTGAACCATGGAATAAATGTAAAGGTAGATGAGAACAACGAAATTACCATTGATTTTCATGTAATAGTAGCGTATGGTATTTCAATCGGCACTGTTTCGGACAATCTTATCGAGACGGTTAAGTACAAGGTTGAGTCATTTACAGGAATGAAAATTGCAAAGATCAATATTTACGTTGAGGGCGTAAGGGTAATTGATTAAGGAGGACTACAAAAAGTGGAGATCACAAGCATTAATTCAAAGCTCCTTGCAAGGATGTTTCTTGCGGGAGCCAAGAATCTTGATTCAAAGAAAGACTGGATAAATGAGCTGAATGTATTCCCGGTACCGGATGGTGATACCGGAACAAATATGACAATGACAATCATGTCTGCGGCCAAGGAGGTCAGCTCGCTCACAGAGCCTACCATGGCCGAGCTTGCAAAGGCTATTTCATCAGGCTCTTTAAGAGGCGCCAGAGGAAACTCGGGTGTTATCTTATCACAGCTTTTCAGAGGCTTCTGCAAGGTTATAAAGGAATACGATGAGATAGATGTCACTATTCTTTGTGAGGCATGCCAGAAGGCGGTTGAGACAGCTTACAAGGCAGTTATGAAGCCAAAGGAGGGAACTATCCTTACAGTGGCAAAGGGCGCAGCAGAAAAGGCTCTGGAGCTGTCAGACGAAACAGAGGATGTTGTCACATTTGTTGAAGAGGTTATAAAGCAGGCTGAGTATGTGCTTGACCAGACACCGGAGATGCTTCCTGTATTAAAGCAGGCAGGTGTTGTGGATTCGGGCGGACAGGGACTTGTTCAGGTATTAAAGGGAGCATATGATGCCCTTATCGGCAAGGAGATTGATTATACAATAGAGGGCGCACCAACAGGAGCAGCTCCTGCAAAGATTTCGGCTGAGACAGAGGCAGAGATTAAGTTTGGTTATTGCACAGAGTTTATTATTGTACTCAATGCGCCAATGTCAGACAATGAGGAGCACGCATACAAGGCATTCCTCGAGTCAATCGGTGACTCTATAGTCGTTGTAGCTGACGATGAGATCGTAAAGACTCACGTACATACAAACGACCCTGGACTTGCACTGCAGAAGGCGCTTACCTTCGGCTCGCTCAGCAAGATAAAGATCGACAATATGCGTGAGGAACATCAGGAAAAGCTCATCAAGGATTCACAGAAGCTTGCAGCACAGCAGAAGGCTGAGGAAGAGGCTTATGAAGCTGCTCAGGCTGATGAAAAGACAAATAACATGCCTGCAAAGGAAATGGGCTTTGTATCTGTTTCAATCGGAGAAGGCATGAATGAGGTGTTTAGAGGCCTTGGAGTGGACTATCTCATAGAGGGTGGTCAGACCATGAACCCTAGCACAGAGGATATGCTCAACGCTATCGAGCATGTAAATGCAAAGACAGTATTTATCCTGCCAAACAACAAGAATATCATCATGGCTGCAAACCAGGCAGTAGACCTTGTTGAGGATAAACAGATTATTGTTATCCCTACAAAGACTATCCCACAGGGTATCACAGCGCTTGTAAATTATATACCTGACCACAGTGTCGAGGAGAATAAAGAGCAGATGATGGCTGAGATAGAAAATGTCAAGACAGGACAGGTGACATATGCAGTCCGCGATACTGAGATTGACGGAAAAACCATCAAGCAGAACGACTTTATGGGAATCGGAGACAAGAGCATCCTTTCTGTTGGAACAGACTTAATGGCTACCACACTTGAGATGGTAGATGCCATGGTAGATGAGGATTCAGCGATTGTCAGCATCTATTTCGGAAGTGATTCTGATGAGGACTCAGCTAATGAGCTTGCGGCAACAATCGAAGAGAAATATCCTGATGTAGAGGTTGAGGTCAACGAGGGCGGACAGCCAATCTACTATTATGTTATTTCTGTAGAGTAAAGCCTTTTAAAGAATATAAAAGATATTTATTATATTTAGGAGCAAATATGGATATAGCTTCACCGATTACCTCGGTTAAGGGAATCGGGGAAAAAACACAAAAAGCATTTGCTAAAATGGGAGTATACACCGTTGGTGATATACTCCTTCATTTTCCCCGGGATTATGTAAAGTTTCCGGAAATAACGGATATTGATGAACTGAATAATGTAAACGTAAGCAGCACCTATGCCATTCATGCTGTGATTAAAAAGGCATCTGTAGTGAAAAATACAGCGAGAATGCAGATTACATTGCAGGATATCGGCTCGCCCGGGCATATGATACAGCTGGTATGGTATCGTATGCCATACCTTAAGGCACAGCTTGTGCAGGGGAGACATCTTATATTTTACGGACATATTAAGCCAAAGGGTGGCAGATATGTCATGGAGCAGCCTGTGGTGTATGAGGTGCAAAAGTATGAGGCTATACGCGATACACTGCAGCCTGTGTATTCCGTGACAAGCGGTGTGACAAACAATCTGATAGTGAAGACGATAAAGGAGACTCTGTCACATGATACATTGCTGTCAGATTACCTGCCTAAGGATATAAGGCACAGGTACGGCTTTTGCGAGTATAATTATGCCATGAAGCAGATACATTTCCCTGATGACTTTGACGCTCTTGTGGAGGCAAGAAGACGGCTTGTTTTTGATGAGTTTTTTCTATTTATCATGGGCATGCGGTATCAGAATAAAAAGCAGCAGAAGGACAAAAATGAGTTTGAGTTTACGGATGATGCTTTTATAGACGGACTGATTGATAAGCTTCCGTATGAGCTGACAGGCGCGCAGAAGAAGACAATAGATGAGATAAAGCAGGATATTAAAAGTCCTTATGTGATGCAAAGGCTTATTCAGGGTGATGTGGGCTCAGGAAAGACGATTGTTGCTTTTCTTCTTATGGCGTGGGCGTCAAAATGTGGCTATCAGTCTGCCATAATGGCTCCGACGGAGGTGCTTGCAAACCAGCATTATGAGACGTTTTGCTCACTGGTTGGTCAGTTTGGACTTGACAGTCCTGTTGTGCTTCTTACCGGCTCCATGACGGCAAAGCAGAAAAGAGAAGCCTATGTGCGCCTTGAAAACGAGAAAAATGCGCTTATTATAGGCACTCATGCGCTCATACAGGAGAAAGCGGATTTTTCCAATCTGTCGCTTGTTATCACAGATGAGCAGCACAGATTTGGCGTGAAGCAGAGAGAGAGCTTATCAGATAAGGGTAGAAAGCCACATATACTTGTGATGAGTGCCACTCCGATACCGCGTACGTTAGCAATAATCATATACGGTGATATGGATATCTCTGTCATAAATGAGGTGCCGGCAAAGAGGCTTCCAGTCAAGAACTGTGTGGTTGGCACTGCATTCAGGCCAAAGGCCTACAGCTTTATTGCTGAGCAGGTGAGAGCCGGTCATCAGGCGTATGTTATATGCCCTCTTGTGGAGGAAACCGAAAACTTGGAAGGGGAAAATGTCACAGACTATGCAAATGTGCTTAAAGCGGCATTACCAAAGGATATCACGGTAGATGTGCTTAACGGCAGGATGAAGAGCAAGGCAAAGGATGAGGTGATGCAGCGCTTTGCAAATAATGAGTCGCAGGTGCTTGTGTCCACAACAGTCGTGGAGGTTGGTGTAAATGTGCCCAATGCAACTGTCATGATGATAGAAAATGCAGACAGGTTTGGACTTGCACAGCTTCATCAGCTAAGAGGCCGTGTAGGCAGGGGGGATGCACAGTCGTATTGCATTTTCATCAATTCGTCAAATTCAAAGAAATCAAAAAAACGTCTGGAGATACTAAATAAATCAAATGATGGCTTTTATATAGCAAGTGAGGATTTAAAGCTCAGAGGTCCCGGGGATTTCTTTGGAATCAGGCAGAGTGGAGACCTTGCGTTTGCACTTGCGGATGTGTATCAGGACAGCGATGTGCTAAAGGAAGCATCTGAGATGGTGGATGAGGTGCTTGAAGCAGACCCGGCGCTTTGTACAGCGGAAAACAGAATACTGAAAAAGAAAATGGACGAATTTGCAAAAGAACAGTTAAAGAGGATGAATCTGTGATGAGCTTAAATGGCTAAAATAAAAGCTGATATAGCATGCATGACTATGCATGTGTATATCAGCTTTTTACTTTAAGCGTTTTGGAATGGTTATGAAATAAGTATAATCTGCTTACTCAATCTGCCTGATATCGGATATATCCGGGTGAATCGTGAGAGAGTAGTTTGTGTAATACACGACAAAGCCGGCTGCGGCACCGTTTGGCTTTTTGACATTTTTCTTTTGCAGATAGTCTATCTCTACCTTGTCGGCATTTTTGCCCTTTGAGTAGTAGCCTGCGAGCTTACCGGCCTCCTCAAAGGTGCTGTCCGGCAGCTCTTTGTTTTCGGCTTTTACGATGACATGTGAGCCGGGCATGCCCTTGGCATGGAACCACCAGTCGTTTCCGGTTGCCAGCTTGAAGGTGAGCTCATCGTTCTGGTAGTTGTTTTTGCCAACGTACATATCAAAGCCGTCTGATGAGATATAGTGGAAGGGTTTGCTCTTTACCTTCTGTTTCTTTGAACCCTTTCCTTTTTTGATAAAACCGTATTCTATCAGCTCATCCTTTATCTGGACGAGGTCGTCAGCGCTTAAAGCGATATCCAGTGAATTCTGAATTGATTCGAGATGGTCTATCTGACCTTTTGTTTCAAGAATCAGCTCGTTCAATGCTTCGGCAGTACGTTTCATCTTTCCGTATTTGTCAAAGTATTTCTGCGCGTTCTCGGCAGGAGTTTTTGTGTTGTCGATAGGGATTTTGATGATTTTGTTGTCATCATAATAGTTTGCAGCTTCAAGAAACTTGTCGTCCGGTGTAAGTCCGTAGCCGAATGCGTTGATAAGCTCGCCGTACACCTTGTACTTTTCGCGTTTTTCGGAGTCCTTAAGCTGCTTCATCTGCAGGGAATATTTCTTCTGGTTTCGTTCCAGGAGGGTATTTACGTGTTTTCTCAGGTCGGCTGACTTCTGGCGTATACGTGTATAGGTGTTTCTCTCAGAGTAGTAAAGCTCTAAAACCTCTGATATAGATTCATATTTTGTGACCGTTAAATCGCTATACTGAGTCAGCTCTATTGAAGAAAATTCCTTTGGTTCATTGCCGTCACGCACGATATTCGGCGTAAAACGATTATTTTTTATGTCCTCCATCATCCATGTGAAGTTGCTTCCCAGGTGCAAAAGCTCATCGTGTGAGTAGGCAGCTACAGGGGAGTCCGCGTCAAGGCCTGCCCGGTGAGCCAGCTCATTTGCCACAAGGGGGCTGATGCCGGAAAAGGATGAGTAGATAGCCTTTGAAACAGTAAGCGGCTTTGCTGATATAATATCCACAAACTGTTTCGAATCTACAGTCAGAGGATTATATTTATCCTCCTGTGTCGCGGGGATGGTGTAGGCTCTGCCCGGAAGCACTTCACGCACAGAGCTTACGGATGCGGGAATACGCTTGGCACTGTCTATTATCGTACCATCGGAGTCGGTAAAGATGATGTTTGAATATTTGCCCATCAGCTCGATAATAAGCACCTTGTGGCATAGATCGCCCATCTCGTTTAAGTGCTCGATTTCAAAGTTTATGATACGCTCCATGCCCGGCTGGTAAATCTTTGTGATGCGTCCGTTTGCTATATGCTTTCTTAAAACCATGCAAAATGTAGGGGCAGTGAGAGGGCTTACCTTATTTTTGGGTGTCAGGTAGATGAATGGAAGTGATGCACTTGCAGACATCGAAAGCCTGAACGAGCCGTTTGGTCCCTTTAGGGTAAGAAGCAGCTCATCTGCCTCAGGTTCTGCGATTTTACTGATTTTTGAGTTTAGTATCGTGCTGTTTAGCTCTGCAACTATATTTGAAATGACTATTCCGTCTAAAGCCATGATGTTCCTCCTTATTTCCTGTAAATATTCTAAATTGCTGAATATTTATAATCATGAATATTTATATTATAATATATTTGACGAAAATCTCAAGGAGTTATATAATAAACTCATCTATGCATATGCGAAAGGAAAAATTATGATTAAAAGTATGACCGGCTTTGGCAGATACGAGTACGCAGATGCAAGCCGTAAGATTACAGTTGAGGTAAAATCTGTAAATCACAGATATCTGGATGTCAATATCAAGATGCCTAAAAAGCTCAATTTCTTCGAGAGTGCAATAAGGACTCTGCTTAAGGAGTACATAGAGCGTGGCAAGGTTGATATTTATATCACATATGAGGATTTTACAGAAAATAATCTCTCATTGCAGTATAATAAGGCTCTCGCGGGAGAATATCTTAAGTACCTGAATCAGATGGCGGAGGAATTCGGACTGGAGAATGATATAAGAGTGAGCACGCTGTCGAGATATCCAGAGGTATTTGCGATGGAGGAGCAGCCTGTAGATGAGGATGAGCTGTGGAGCTGTCTTGAGAAGGCTCTTCGCGGTGCATTTGAGCCATTTGTTGAAAGCCGCGTGCGCGAGGGAGAAAATCTTAAAAAAGACCTTTGCGAAAAGCTCGATAATATGGTATCATATGTTGATTTCATTGAGGAGCGTTCGCCACAGATTATTGTCGAATACCGTGCGCGTCTTGAGGAAAAACTAAGAGAGCTGCTTGCAGACAATCAGCTTGATGATTCAAGAATAGCCCAGGAGGTCACTATTTTTGCGGACAAGATCTGTGTGGATGAGGAGACAGTCAGGCTCAAAAGCCATATCATTTCCATGAAGGATTCGCTAAATGCCGGTGGCAGTGTGGGAAGAAAGCTTGATTTCCTCGCACAGGAGATGAACCGTGAGGCGAATACCATCCTTTCAAAGTCCAATGATCTTAAGATTTCTGACACAGGCATCAGTCTTAAAACTGATATAGAAAAGGTCAGGGAACAGATTCAAAATATTGAGTAATTTTAGGAGATTGTGATGAGTAACACAGGAAAATTAGTTGTTTTTTCAGGCTTTTCGGGCTCCGGAAAGGGTACTATCATGAAGGAGCTTATGGCAAAGCATGGTGATGATTATGCACTGAGCGTATCAGCCACGACCAGAGGTCCAAGGCCGGGTGAGGAGCATGGCAGAGAGTATTTTTTTATCTCAGAGGAAGAATTTGAACAGATGATAAAGGCAGATGGACTGCTTGAGTATGCCAGGTATGTAGATCATTACTACGGCACACCAAAGTCATATGTCAATGAGCAGCTTAGCGCCGGAAAGAATGTGATTCTTGAGATAGAAATCCAGGGAGCTTTAAAGATAAAGAAGCAGTTTCCTGATACGGTGCTTATGTTTGTGTCAGCGCCGAGTGCAGATGAACTTAAGGACCGGCTTGTAGGAAGAGGCACAGAGACAAAAGAGGTCTGTGCACAGAGACTTTCAAGAGCATATGAGGAGTCTTTAGGCATAGAGAAATATGATTATTTAGTGGTAAATGATAGGCTTGACGATTGTGTAGAGCTTGTGAATGACATCATCCACAGCTCTGACGACACAAAAAAGAATCAGGATTATCTGGTATCATCAAATATAGATTTTATAAATAAAATGAGAAAAGAGCTTTTAAGCTTTTCGAAAGGAGATAAATAATATGATACATCCATCGTATGTAGAGTTAATGAAGGTAGTAAATAACAATGTAGAGATAGGTGAAGAGCCGGTAGTAAACAGCCGTTATTCTATCGTTATTGCTGCAGCAAAGCGTGCACGCCAGATTATTGATGGTGCAGAACCACTTATCGCACGCCCTAAGTGCAATAAGTCATTATCTATTGCTGTAGAGGAGCTGTACACGGGAGCTGTCAGAATCGTCTCAGATGATGAGGATTTAGACGAAGGCGAAGAGGCTTAATCTAGGAGGGGAAAGGCTGTTTTGTCTTTCCCTTTTAATTGTAAATACTTACATTTGAGAGGTACTATGAAATTATTATTTATTTCGCTTGGATGCGATAAAAACCTTGTGGATTCAGAGTATATGATAGGCATGCTTGCAAATGACGGCATTGAGATGACCGATGATGAGACGCAGGCTGATATCATTATCGTAAACAGCTGCTGCTTCATAGGTGATGCAAAGGAGGAGAGTATCAATACAATTCTCGAGATGGCTCAGTATAAGGAGACAGGCAAATGCAAATCACTTATTGTGACAGGCTGTCTGGCACAAAGATACAAGGATGAGATTTTTAAGGAAATCCCAGAGGTTGATGCCATACTTGGCACCAATTCATATGATACTATAGTTGAAGCTGTCCATGAGACACTTGAAAAACACAGATACAGCAATCTGCACACCTTAGAGGGACTTCCCAGCATAAAGACAAAGCGTATTGTCACCACAGGAGGGCATTTTGCTTACCTTAAGATAGCTGAGGGGTGCAATAAAAACTGTACCTACTGTGTCATTCCATCTGTCAGAGGCCGTTACAGAAGTGTGCCGATGGAGGATTTGATTGAGCAGGCGAAGAGCCTTGTGGAGCAGGGAGCAAAAGAGCTTATACTTGTTGCCCAGGAGACCACACTTTACGGAGTGGATTTGTATGGTGAGAAGTCACTTCATAAGCTTTTAGATGAGCTCAACAAGATAAGCGGGCTGTTCTGGATAAGGATTATGTACTGCTATCCCGAGGAGATATACGATGAGCTTATAGAGTCCATGATAAAGGATGAGAAGGTATGCCATTATCTGGATATGCCAATCCAGCACTGCAATGACGATATTTTAAGGCGCATGGGCAGAAAAACAACAAAGGCTGAGCTTATGGAGCGTATCAGAATGCTGCGTGAGAGAATACCTGATATCACATTAAGAACCACACTCATATGTGGCTTCCCGGGTGAGACACAGGATAATCACGAGGAACTTATGAAGTTTGTAAATGATATGGAGTTTGACCGTCTGGGAGCCTTTACGTATTCTCCGGAGGAGGGCACAAAGGCAGCTGCAATGCCTGACCAGATAGATGAGGATATAAAGGCTGAATGGCAGGCTGATGTCATGGAGCTTGAGGAAGAGGTCATTTTTGATAAAAATGAGACACTAAAGGGTAAAGAATTATATGTTTTCATAGAGGGCAAGGTGGCTGATGAAAATGCTTATATCGGACGTACATACAGAGATGCACCGAATGTTGACGGATATATATTCATCAACACTGATGAGACACTTATGACCGGCGATATATGCAAGGTTATGGTGACCGGTGCGTATGAATATGATTTGATAGGAGAACTTGTAAAATGAATTTACCAAACAAACTTACAATCTTAAGAGTGATACTTATTCCGTTTTTTGTATTTTTCCTTATTTCACCGTTTTTTGACGGATACGGAAATTATATAGCACTTGCGATATTTATCATTGCAAGTCTGACCGATATGGCTGACGGAAAAATTGCAAGAAAATACAATCTTGTTACCAATTTCGGTAAATTTATGGATCCGCTTGCAGACAAGCTGCTTGTATGCTCTGCAATGATATGCCTTGTTGATTTAAAGCTCATCCCTGTATGGGTTGTGCTTATTATCATTGCAAGAGAGTTTATCATAAGCGGTTTCAGACTCGTTGCATCAGACAATGGAATTGTCATTGCAGCAAGCTACTGGGGAAAGTTTAAGACAACCTTCCAGATGCTTATGGTTATTGTTATTATTTTTAATATCAATCTACAGCTTGGCTGGTTAAATATCCTTGGAACACTCCTCATATATGTGGCACTTGTGCTCACAGTTGTTTCACTTATTGACTATATCGCAAAGAACAAGGATGTTTTAAAGGACCAGAAATAGACTATAACAGGGAGAAAAGTATGAGAATAATAGCAGGAACGGCGAGAAGCCTCCCTCTAAAGACTATTGAGGGAAAAGATACAAGACCGACTACTGACAAGACGAAGGAGACACTTTTTAATGTCATGCAGTTTGATGTTCCCGGAGCATATTTTTTAGATCTGTTTGCCGGAAGCGGACAGATAGGACTTGAAGCGTTAAGCCGCGGTGCAGCTTATGCTGTATTTGTGGAGAATTCAAGAAAAGCTGCTTCATGCATCGAGGACAATATCTATTTTACAAAGTTTGATAAGGTCTCAAAGCTTATGATGACAGATGCTGTCACGGCAGTACGTACTCTTGAGGGCAAATACAAATTTGATATCGTGTTTATGGATCCGCCATACAATAAGGAGCTTGAAAAGGAAGTGCTTATTGCACTTTCTGACAGTGACATTCTTAAAGATGATACGCTTATTGTGGTTGAGGCTTCAAACGATACTGATTTTGATTATCTCACAGAACTTGGCTATGAGATAGTCAAAGAAAAAATCTATAAGACAAACAAGCATGTTTTCATAAAGCGTGCATAGGAGATACAATATGAAGGTAGGAATTTATCCGGGAAGCTTTGATCCGGTGACATTTGGACACCTGGATATAATAGAGCGTTCAGCCAAGATAGTGGACGAGCTGGTTGTCGGAGTACTCAATAATAGTGCAAAAAACTCGTTGTTTTCTTTGGAAGAACGTGTTAGTATGATAAAGGAAATGACAGCACATATACCAAACGTCAGGGTAGGGTGCTTCGAAGGACTTTTAGTTGACTACATGAAGGAAATCAATGCAACAATCATAATAAGAGGATTGCGTGCAGTGACAGATTTTGAGTATGAGCTGCAGATTGCACAGGCTAACGGAGTGCAGAATTCGGAAATAGAGACGGTTTTTCTCACCTCGAGCCTCAATTATTCATATTTGAGTTCTACAATTGTCAAGGAATTTGCATCATACGGAGGGGATATATCAAAGTTCGTACCTGAACAGTTCATTGATAGAATTTATGCTAAATACAATATTACCAGGTAAGGAGACAGTATTTCATGAGCAGTAAAATGGAACAGATTATTGAAGAAATCGAAGATTATATTGATGGCTGCAAGCCGTCACCTATTTCAAGAAACAAGATCCTTGTCAATCGTGAGCAGTTAGAGGAGCTGCTTTCTGAGCTTCGGACAAAGACGCCTGAGGAGGTCAAGAGATATCAGAAGATTATCAGCAATAAGGAGGCTATCCTTGCTGATGCACAGGCGAAGGCTGATCAGATAATCGCGCAGGCACAGATCCAGACAAATGAGCTTGTCAGTGAGCATCAGATTATGCAGCAGGCATATGAACAGGCCAATGAAGTAGTATCGATTGCCACAAAGCAGGCACAGGAGATTCTTGACAATGCCACAAACGAGGCCAATAACCTCAGGATGAGTGCTATGGCATATACAGACAGCCAGCTTAAGAGCATTGAGGATATACTTACGGGATCCATAGAGGCATCAAAGACAAATTATGAGAGCCTGATTAATTCATTACAGCATTTTGAGGATGTTGTCGCATCAAACAGGGCAGAGCTATTCCCACCGGAAGAGGATAAGGCAGCGGAGCCTGAGACAGAGGACAATGAACCTTTGACACAGGAAACATATGAGACCAAGGAAGCCGAGGAGAATACTGACTCTGATATTGAGATTACAAATATTTCAGGCTCTGATTCAGATGAGGATACGAAATAGTATAATAAATATCAGGCATGAAAACAGGCTCATTATGGATTTGAGCAATATATATTTTTTCAGGTTATAGTGTTGGCTCTGAAAAATTGATTTTGTCTGAACAATGCATGACATACCGCCAAATGACAACAGAAAGATACATAGCAATATTGACAGAGTATGCGGTAATGGCAGTTCACAGATTATATCTATACCGTTTGTTGCCTCTAAAATAGAGCTCATTATGTCGATAAATACAGGCTTTTGAATAATAGCTTTATCTGCTATGATCTGTGGCATGCGTGCGATTATAGAGAATAATACAATATATCCACAGAGTTTTATGAGGGTTTCAAATCCTCTCATTATTCCGGCATCAACGATTTGCATGTTAAGCTTAAATCCTTGAGCCGGAATTTTTTGTGTTAAGCAATCTTCATCTCTTAAGGAGTTAAAAAACAAAATTATTATGCCCGCCGCTGAGGGCAGATAAAGAGATACAAGATATATGCTATAGTGGTTATGTATACCTAACTGCTCTGAAAGGGCATATGTTATGATAAAGGGCAGGCTGAAGTGATTTGAGAATGCACTTAGGATTTCAATGTATTTGGTGTTGATGTATCCATGGGCAGAAAAATCAGATGTTAGCTTTGCACCGATTGGAAAGCCGAAGATCAGCCCTATTAGGTATGTAAGTAGCAGGATATATTTATTAGGAACAGACTGCAGCACATTTGTAGATATAATCAGATTAGACAAAATCGTAAATATAAAAAGAAGCGGAAATATCTGGTTGAACCATAGCAGGACACCGGCTTTGGCGCACGCACTCACCTGTGCGGGAAATGATATGTAATAAAAGCAAAACAACAGGATAAAACCTGTAAAGATATATTTTTTTGACCTATTTTTATTCATATAACAATATATTCGCAAAGTTATGAAAATATGAACAAGGAGCGATGTCAAAATGAAAGATGCCAGAGATGATTTATTAGTAAAAATAAAAGATAACAGATTTAAAGATATAGATTTGCAATTGGAATTATGCGACAGATTATATGATTTAGCAAGTGGTAATGGTAACAAAAAGGTTATGGGAGAGGCTTTGTTTTATAAGGGAGAGGCTTTAGTCATGACTGAACCGGATAAGGCGGAGAAATATATCAATTCATGTATCCGGCTATTGGAGGATACAGACTATGAACTGATAGCCAGAGCTTACAATATACTTGGAATTATAACAGATAACAGAGACGACCTTTCAAATTCTCTTGATTTTTATCTTAAATGCTTTCAGATATGTGAGGAACATAATTTAAATCATGTTAAGGGATTGTGTGCCTGCAACATAGGTGTTATATTTCAAATGCTTGAATTATATGAGAAATCGAGTGGGTATTTTAAATCGGCATTAGAATGTTTTAAAAAGGACGATGAATCAGAAGACACTTATATGAATATAGTCACTGTAAATCTCAATCTTTTTATTGATTATTTTAACATGAGAGATCTAGAAAACATGAAAGAGTGTTTTGAGTATATTGTGGTAAACAGGAAATACCTTGAGACACAGTTTTCGGTTGAGCTTTTCAAGGCTGAGATGATGTATATAGCGGGAAATACTGATAAATTGGACGAGACACTTGAAAAGGCTGTTGAAGAATCAAAGGAACAGCAGCTTGTCATGGAGTTCCTCGACAGTTATGTTCTGTTATGTGATTTCTTGTATAAATTAAAAAAATACGATATTCTCCTGGAAGAGCTTGATCTCATTGAAAATCAGATGACAGATTCGTCTTTTCCTCGTATCAGAATAAAGCTGATTAAATATAGGCTTACGTGTATTGGTGAGAAGGCAGATTTTGATGAATATAAAAAATGGACAAAAGAGTATATAAAAACATACGAATTAATTACCTATAATTATCATCAGTCAATTGTCAATTCAATCCAACTGCGGATGTATATTGAGGTACTCAAGGATTCAGAACAGGTTTATGAGAATATGGCTATGAAAGATGGTCTTACAAAATTATATAACAGGTATGGTCTTAAAAAAAGTGCAAAGAGAATGATTGATGAGGCATCCGAAAAAGGTCAGATGATAGGTGTTGCTATTATTGATATTGATTATTTTAAACAGGTTAATGATTATTACGGCCATTCATATGGAGATGAATGTCTTAAGTCGGTTGCCGAAATTTTAAGAAAGTGTTGTCCTTTAAAGCCTGATGAACAGACCCAAAAAATGATTCTTTCGAGATATGGTGGAGATGAATTTGTTGTTATTATACAGGATGTCAGACCAAATGATATGGAAGAGTATTCATCCAATGTAAAAAAAGCGGTCATTGAAAAAAATATGCAGTCTGAAAAGTCTCCTGTGGCAGATATTGTTACTCTTTCACAGGGAATGGTATGCAGACAGGTACGAAAAGAGGATGAATTAGAAATTCTCATAAATGAAGCCGACAAAATTTTGTATGATGTAAAAGAAAATGGCAGAAATGGATATAAAATAAAAACAATATGATTCGATTAGATAAATTTTTATCAGAGATGGGGCTTGGCACACGCTCTGAGGTGAAAAAGCTTATAAAGACAGGGCAGATAGCTGTAAATGGCACGGTAGCAGTAAAGCCTGAGACAAAGATAGATACTGATGCCGACGAGGCGTCGGTTAACGGCAGAATAGTTAAGTATCAAAAGTATGAGTATTATCTGTTCAATAAGCCATCAGGCTGTGTTTCTGCGACAAAGGATAATGTGCACAAGACGGTCATGGACTATATCACGGATGCGGTGCATGATGATCTGTTTCCTGTCGGAAGGCTTGATATAGACACGGAGGGGCTTTTACTTATCACAAATGATGGCGCGCTTTCGCACGAGCTCTTAAGCCCTTCAAAGCATGTAGCAAAGACTTACTTTGCACGTATTGATGGTGAAGTGACACAGGATGATATCATAAGCTTTAAAGAGGGCATTGATATAGGCGAGGAAAGGCTTACGAAGCCTGCAGAGCTTGTCATTAAAAAAAGCGGCAGTGTATCCGAGATTGAGCTTACGATAACAGAGGGAAAATTCCATCAGGTCAAGCGGATGTTTGAGGCGCTTGGAAAAAGGGTAATCTATTTAAAGAGAATATCCATGGGACCGCTTAAGCTGCCTGATGACCTTAAAACAGGGACTTACAGAGCTTTGACACAGGCTGAAACGGATGCGCTTATGCAGATAAATTCCGGCAAATAAATTTTTAAGTATGAGGTATGATATGAGTAATGGTTTTTTACCGATTTCAAAACAGGATATGATAGATCAGGGCATTGAGCAGCTTGATTTTGTGTATGTCTGCGGTGATGCATATGTGGATCATCCGTCCTTTGGACATGCAATAATCGCAAGACTGCTGCAGGCACATGGCTATACGGTCGGCATTATTTCACAGCCCGATTGGAAGGATGATGAGTCTATATCAATACTCGGAGTGCCGCGTCTTGGTTTTTTGGTATCAGCAGGCAATATGGACTCCATGGTAAACCATTATTCGGTTTCAAAGAAAAGAAGAGCAAAGGATTCATTTACACCGGGTGGAGTGATGGGAAAGAGACCTGATTATGCGACCGTTGTGTACTGTAACCTGATACGCCATACTTATAAAAAAATCCCTATCATAATAGGCGGCATCGAGGCGAGCCTTAGGCGCATGGCACATTATGATTATTGGTCAAATAAGGTCAAGCGCTCGATTCTTCTGGATTCCGGTGCGGATATCATCTCATATGGCATGGGAGAAAGAAGCATCATCGAGATAGCGGATGCGCTTGCCAGTGGTATGGATGTAAAGGATATTACGTTTATAGATGGCACAGTTTTCAAGACGAAGGACAGGGATATCATATATGATGCGATTGAGCTTCCTGACTATGACGTTATAAAAGAGGACAAGAGGGAGTTTGCAAGAAGCTTTTACATACAGTACTGCAATACTGATCCTTTCTGCGCAAAGAGGCTCGTAGAGCCATATGACAACTCTACGCTTGTGGTGCAGAATCCACCGCAGAAGCCGTTGTCGCAGGAGGAGATGGATGAGGTATATGCACTTCCTTATATGAGGACTTATCACCCAAGCTACGAGGAGGCAGGCGGAGTGCCTGCGATAAGCGAGGTGAAGTTTTCTCTTATCAGCAACAGAGGCTGCTTTGGAGGCTGTAATTTCTGTGCATTGACCTTCCATCAGGGCAGGATAATCCAGACAAGAAGTCATGAGTCAATCATAGAAGAGGCAAAGCTTATCACGCAGGATAAGGACTTTAAGGGCTATATCCATGATGTTGGAGGCCCTACAGCCAATTTCAGGCAGCCGGCATGTAAAAAGCAGCTCACAAGGGGAGCGTGCCCTACAAAGCAGTGTCTGTTTCCTAAGCCGTGCAATAACCTGATTGTTGACCACAGCGACTATATACAGCTGCTTAGAGAGCTTCGTGCACTGCCAAAGGTAAAAAAGGTGTTTATCCGCTCAGGCATCAGGTTTGACTATCTGATGTATGACAAAGACAAGACGTTTCTTCGTGAGCTGTGCGAGTATCATGTCAGTGGACAGCTTAAGGTGGCTCCGGAACACATCTCCAATGCTGTTTTGAGCAGGCTTGGAAAGCCGAGTGTAGAGGTGTACAACAGCTTTGTGAAGGCATACAAGGATATGAACAAAAAGATAGGTAAGGAGCAGTATCTTGTGCCGTATCTCATGTCATCACACCCGGGCTCAACACTTAAAGAGGCAATAGAGCTTGCAGAGTATCTGCGAGATCTGGGATATATGCCGGAGCAGGTGCAGGATTTCTATCCGACACCGTCTACCATCTCTACATGCATGTACTATACAGGACTTGACCCGGCAACACTTAAGCCAGTGTATGTCACAACTAACCCACATGAGAAGGCTATGCAGAGGGCGCTCATCCAGTACCGCAATCCAAAGAACTATGATCTCGTGCACGAGGCACTTGTGAAGGCCGGCAGGGAGGACTTAATCGGATTTGACAAAAAGTGCCTGATAAAGCCCAGGAAAATGCATACTGATGGCGGCTGGGACAGAAAACGTTCCAAGTCTGATAAAAATTCAAACAGCAGCTATGGCAGTGGCAAGAATGCAGGCGTAAGGAAAAACCTGAAAAATGCAACAGAGCGAGGGAAAAACGGAAGCGGAAGTAACACCGCAGGCACAGCGCACAAAAAGAAAACAATCAGAAACGTCCACAAGAAGAAAAGATAGATATACAAGATAAAGGTTATGAAAGAATTTAAAGCAGGTAAAAACGAGGCAGGCCAGAGGCTTGACAAATACCTTAAAAAGATACTTCCAAACGCATCCATGGGCTTTATATACAAGATGCTTAGGAAGAAGAACATAAAACTGAATGATAAGAAAGCGTCAGGCACAGAAATTGTGTCAGTTGACGACAAAATCAAGATTTTTCTGTCAGATGATACATTTGCTAAGTTTTCCGTCAATGAGGACAGACTGATGAAGGATTTTAAGGCACTTGGTGCACTAAAGCCGGACGGACTTGGTGTGGTATATGAGGATGATGACATACTGGCCGCAAACAAGCCAGTCAATATGTTGTCGCAGAAATCAAAGGAGACTGATATTTCTGCAAACGAAAGGCTTATCGGATATCTGATAAAAGAGGGAAAGCTTGGTTTTGACACATATAAGAGCTTTAAGCCATCGGTGTGCAACCGCCTGGACAGAAACACATCGGGGCTGATTCTGATGGGTAAATCGCTTCATGGACTGCAGTACCTGTCACAGGTGCTTAAGGACAGAACCGCAGAAAAGTATTATATGGCGCTTGTTGCAGGAGAGGTTGATGAGCCTATGACCATAGAGGGCTTTCTGACAAAGGATGAGAGCGAAAACAAGGTACAGATAACCAAGGAACCAATAAGTGATGAATCACTGCCAGTAAAGACTGCTTACAGGCCTCTTAAGACAATTGAGATGAGTGCTTCGTGCCATAAAGCAACTCTTCTTGAGGTGCATCTCATTACCGGAAGAAGCCATCAGATCAGGGCACATCTTTCATCTATCGGACACCCAATCATAGGTGATATGAAGTATGGGGATAAAAGGATTAATGCTTTTTACAAAGAAAATTATCATGTGACCAGCCAGCTTTTGCATGCGCACCATGTGATTTTGCCTGATGGCAGATATATAGAGGCGGCTTTGCCCGACATATGGAGCAGGGTGGGGCTTTAATCCCGTCATTATTTACTTTACGTCGCATAGCTTACAGTATTAAGGAAGATAGAAACGATATGGCAACCTGGAATTCAAGAGGCTTAAGAGGCTCGACCTTAGAGGATATGATAAACAAGACAAATGAAAAATACAGGGAGAACGGCCTGGCGCTCATACAAAAGATTCCCACTCCGATTACACCTATAAAGATGGAGCCGGAAACCAGACACATTACACTGGCTTATTTCGAGCAGAAGAGTACGGTCGACTATATTGGTGCTGTACAGGGAATCCCGGTATGCTTTGATGCAAAGGAATGTAATACCGACACGTTTCCCCTTGCCAATATACATGAGCATCAGGTAGAGTTTATGAGATGCTTTGAAAAACAGGATGGTGTTGCATTTATCCTTATATCGTACACAAACAGGAACGAATACTATTATCTCACGTTTAAAAAGCTGACAGAATTCTGGGATAGAGCTGCAGAGGGCGGCAGAAAGAGCTTCCGCTATGAGGAGCTTGAGCCGGCATTTTTCCTTCCGGAGGTGCCCGGAATACTTGTGCCGTATCTGAACACACTTCAGCTTGACTTAAATTGCAGGGCTTGACAGTATTACTATCGTATGGTAGCATATTACCACGATAACACTTTACTACATGAAAGCGAGATTCTACATATTATGGAAAATCAATTATTACACACTCCGGACGGAGTAAGAGACATATATAACGGAGAATGCAAAAAAAAGCTGTATTTGCAGGATAAGCTGCATCGTACACTTTTAAAATACGGATATCATGATATCATGACACCTACGTTTGAGTTTTTTAATATTTTTGGAAGCGATGTCGGAACAACCCCTTCAAAGGATTTATACAAGTTTTTTGACAAGGAGGGCAATACGCTTGTTCTTCGTCCTGATTTCACACCTTCTATTGCAAGAAGTGCGGCTAAGTACTATATAGAGGACGATATGCCTGTCAAGCTGTGTTATCTTGGCAATACTTTTATCAATTCATCGGATTATCAGGGCAGGCTCAAGGAAAGCACACAGTGCGGTGCAGAGCTGATAGGTGATGGCTCTATCTCTGCAGATGCCGAGATACTTTCGATGACAGTTGAGTCGATGCTTGAGAGCGGACTTAAGAATTTCCAGATTTCAGTCGGACATTCGCAGTTCTTTTACGGTCTCACAAAGGCAGCAGGGCTGTCAGGGGAGCAGGAGGAAAACCTAAGAGAGCTCATAGCAAATAAGAATTTCTTCGGTGTGGAGGAGTTTGTTGACAGTCTTTCAATGAACGACAAGCTAAGGAAGCTGTTTGGACTATTAGACAATTTCGATTTACAGGATGAGCAGCTTATGGAGGCTTTAAAGCTTGCGAAGGGATATGATGAGATATTATCATCTATTGATAGTCTGCTTAAGCTTCGAGAATACTTAAAGGCATATGGCATCGAGAAATATATTTCGTATGAGCTTGGACTTATCAGTGACTACACATATTACACAGGTATCATTTTCCAGGGCTACACATATGGTACAGGAGAACCTATTGTAAAGGGAGGCCGTTATGACAAGCTGCTTTCACACTTTGGAAAGGACGCTGCGGCAATCGGCTTTGCAATTGTTGTGGATCAGCTCATGGCAGCATTAAGCCGTCAGGATATTGATGTGCCTGTTATTGAGAATTCCTCACTTATAGTATTTGAGGAGGCTGCATACCATGCGGCAATCAAGCGCTCTATGGAGCTTCGAAGAGATGGAGTAAATATACAGATGGTGCTTAAGGACAAAAATAAAACGAAAGAGGACTATGCTTCATATGCGGTAGACAACCGTATAAACAGAGTAGAGTTTATAGAGGAATAAAAGATGAGTGATGACAGATATTTAACCTTTGCCCTGGGAAAGGGCAGACTTGCAAAGAAGACCCTGCAGCTTTTTGAGCAGATAGGCATCACCTGTGAGGAGATGAAGGATCCGGATACAAGAAAGCTGATTTTCGTAAATGAGGAGCTTAAGCTTAGATTTTTCCTGGCAAAGGGACCTGATGTGCCTACATACGTGGAGTATGGCGCTGCCGATATTGGTGTGGTAGGAAAGGATACCATCCTCGAGGAGGGCAGAAATATATACGAGGTGCTGGATTTAGGCTTTGGAAAATGCCGCATGTGCATATGCGGACCGGAGAGCGCAAGGGAGCTTTTGCAGCATCATGAGCAGATAAGAGTTGCCACCAAGTATCCTCATATCGCAAAGGATTATTTCTACAATAAAAAGCATCAGACGGTAGAGATTATAAAGTTAAACGGCTCAATAGAGCTTGCTCCGATTGTTGGACTGTCAGAGGTGATTTGTGATATAGTAGAGACCGGAACTACACTTAAGGAGAACGGACTTACCGTGCTTGAGGAGGTCTGTCCGCTGTCTGCGAGGGTTGTGGTAAACCAGGTCAGCATGAAGATGGACAATGAGCGTATCACAAAGCTCATAAGTGATTTGAAGACTGTTATCAAATAGCGTATAATTTATATGAATACATGATTTTAGACGGAGGCTGTAATGAGAACTTTAAAACTTACAAAGGATTCACAGAAGAACATATTGGAGAGCCTGCTTAAGAGAAGCCCTAACAACTATACAGAGTATGAGAGCACAGTAAATGAGATTATAAACAATGTAAAGGAAAACCGTGACAAGGCTGTTTTTGAATACACAAAGAAATTTGATAAAGCGGATGTGGATGCATCAAATATCCGTGTCACAGAGGAAGAAATAAAGGAAGCATATGAGCTGGTTGATGAGAAGCTTCTTGCCGTTATAAAAAAGGCTCTTGTAAATATCAGAAAATATCATGAGAAGCAGCTGCCGAACTCATGGTTTACAACAGAGGACGGCATCATTTTAGGACAGAAGGTCACACCTATAGCAAAGGCAGGAGTATATGTACCGGGCGGCAAGGCTGTCTATCCTTCATCTGTACTGATGAACGTGCTTCCTGCAAAGGTAGCAGGCGTTGAAAAGATAGTTATGTGTACACCATGTGGAGCTGACGGCAAGGTATATCCTTCCACACTTGTAGCCGCAAACGAGGCCGGAGTAGATGAAATCTACAAGGTAGGCGGTGCACAGGCTATCGCTGCAATGGCATTTGGTACAGAGAGTGTGCCAAAGGTAGACAAGATTGTTGGACCTGGAAATATCTTTGTTGCTCTTGCCAAAAAGGCTGTGTTTGGATATGTCAGCATTGATTCAATCGCAGGACCTAGCGAGATTTTGGTGCTTGCAGATGAGACTGCAAATCCACGCTATGTGGCAGCAGATTTACTTTCACAGGCCGAGCATGATGAGATGGCATCAGCTATCTTGATCACAACAAGTGAGGAGCTTGCAAAGAAAGTATCAGAGGAAGTTGATAAGTTTGTTGAGGTCCTCTCAAGAAAAGAAATCATTGAGAAATCTCTTGAAAACTACGGATATATACTTGTTGCAGAGGATATGGATGAGGCAATTGATGCAGTAAACGATATCGCTTCAGAGCATATGGAGATTGTCACAAGAGATCCTTTCTCAGTCATGACAAAAATCAAAAATGCAGGAGCAATCTTTATTGGAGAGTACTCATCAGAGCCTTTGGGAGACTATTTTGCAGGACCAAACCATGTTCTGCCTACAAACGGAACAGCAAAATTCTTCTCAGCCTTATCTGTAGATGACTTTATCAAAAAGTCAAGCATCATCTCATATTCAAGAGAAGCACTTGAGAGAATACATACAGATATTGAGCAGTTTGCAGAGTGTGAGAAGCTTACGGCACATGCAAATTCAATCAAGGTTAGATTTGAGAATTAGTCAAAGGAGTAAGAAATGGCAGATAGATGCGCTAAGCTTAGCAGAAAAACAAAAGAGACTGATATTTCGGTCGGTTTAAATATAGACGGAACCGGAAAATCAAATATAGACACAGGCATAGGCTTCTTTAACCATATGCTGGAGGGCTTTTCAAAGCATGGTTTTTTTGACCTCGATATGACATGCGACGGTGACTTAAATGTGGACTGTCATCATACTATAGAGGACTGCGGCATAGTGCTTGGCAATGCCATAGCACAGGCTGTCGGAGACAAAAAGGGCATAAAGAGATTTGGAAGCTTTATTTTACCGATGGATGAGGTGCTTGTACTATGTGCCATTGATTTGTCAGGCAGACCGTACCTGCAGTTTGACGGCGAGTTTACCTGCGAGAGAGTCGGAGATATGGATACAGAGATGGTGAGAGAGTTTTTCTACGCTGTTTCTTACTCTGCTGCGATGAACCTGCATATAAAGGTTTTGACACCGGGAAATAATCATCATATGATAGAAGCTATGTTTAAGGCATTTGCCAAGGCGCTTGACGATGCCTGCACCTATGATAGCAGAATAAAGGACGTGATGTCCACGAAAGGAAGTTTGTAATTTGATTGGTTTTAAGAACATCGTTGCTACACTGTATTTAAAGAACGGCCAGGCCGTGAAATCAGCGTCAGATATGACAGTAATGGGCGACGTCTACAATCTGTGTCAGCTCTACAATGACAGTGGCATAGACAAGATTATTATTTTTGATCTTTCAACTGATGATGACGAGCATGAGAAAAACATACATACGATAGAAAATATCAACAGAAATATCGACATAAAGGTGTGCGCAGGAGGCAATATCAACCGCATAGAGGACGTGAAAAAGCTGCTGTATGCAGGCTGTTTACAGGTCATCTTCAATGCCACAAAGGATTCAAGCCTTGAGCTTGCAAATGCAGCAAGCGAGAAGTTTGGCAAGGATAAAATTCTTTTGTCAATCAGCAATGTAGACTATATTTTCAAGCATCAGGAGGAGATAGAGGATACCTTTCATGAGCTTTTGGTCTTGAATATAGATATAATAGATGCGCTTGAGAATCTCACATCCACACCGTATGTGGTCTATATGCCACAGTTTGACATGGATAAAATAATTGATGTCATGAAGCGTGAAACACTAAGAGGCATTGCCGGAGAGTTTATCAATGATCCTGAAAATGATATCATGGCGTTAAAGACAAAGCTTTCTGACGAAGGAATACTTGTTGATAATTTTACTCCCGACTTAAAATGGTCTGATTTAAAGCTTAATTCTGACGGCATGGTGCCTGTCATAGTGCAGGATTACCGCAATGAGCAGGTGCTCATGCTTGCCTATATGAATGAGGAGGCCTTCAATGTCACGATAAACAGCGGACGCATGACCTACTGGAGCAGAAGCCGCAATGAGCTTTGGACCAAAGGACTTACATCAGGACATTTACAGTACGTAAAGTCTTTGACAGCGGACTGTGATTATGATACTATCCTTGCGAAGGTTTCGCAGGTGGGAGCTGCATGTCACACAGGTAACAGGACCTGCTTTTTCAATAATATCGTGAAAAAGGAGTATGTGGAGAAGAATCCACTTACAGTGCTTGAATCAGTCTATGCGGTGATAGTTGACCGTATGAAGAATCCAAAGGAGGACTCGTACACCAATGCTGTCATGGAAAAGGGCATAGATGAGATATTAAAAAAGCTCGGACACGAGTGCACTGAGATTATTCTGGCAGCCAAAAATCCGGACAGTGATGATTTGAAGTTTGAGATATCGGACTTTATGTACCACTGCATGATTCTTATGGCTCAGAAAAATATCACATGGGCAGAAATCGCAGGGGAGCTGGCACAGCGATAGCCTTAAAACACAATAATTATTTAGAGGAAATTATATGAGAAAACTAGCTTTAAGTGATGAGATACTTATGAAGGTAGACAAACCGGCTAGATATATCGGGAATGAGTTCAACTCAGTAATGAAAGACACATCGCAGGTAAATATACGTTTTGCGATGTGTTTTCCTGATGTTTATGAGATTGGTATGTCACATCTGGGAATCCAGATATTATATGATATGTTCAACCGCATGGATGACGTGTGGTGCGAGAGAGTTTATTCTCCGTGGCCTGATCTGCATGAAATCATGAAGCAGGAGAATATACCGCTTTTCGGACTTGAGTCTCAGGAGCCTATAAAGGACTTTGACTTTGTAGCCATGACTCTGCAGTACGAGATGTGCTACACGAATATTTTGCAGATACTTGACCTCGCACAGATACCGCTTCGTTCAAGGGACAGAGCGGAAGGATGCCCTATTGTGATTGCAGGCGGTCCTTGTACCTACAATCCGGAGCCGATTGCAGACTTCTTTGATATATTTTATATCGGAGAGGGAGAGACACAGTATGGCAATCTCTTTGAGCTTTATAAGAAGGCAAAGGCTGATGGTCTTTCAAGGGAAGAGTTTTTACATGAGGCTGCAAAGATTGAGGGGCTTTATGTACCTGCTTTGTATGAGGTGGAGTACAATGAGGATGGAACAATTTGCTGTATGAAGCCTAAGTATGATGATATTCCTGTAAAGATAAAAAAACAGGTGCAGGTAGATTTAACGAACTCAACTTACCCGGAGGCACCGGTTGTGCCTTTTATCAAGGCTACGCAGGATAGAATGGTGCTTGAAATACAGCGTGGATGTATAAGAGGCTGTCGTTTCTGTCAGGCCGGTATGATTTACCGCCCAAACCGTGAGAAAAAGGTTGACCACCTAAAGGACGTTGCAGCGGCTCTTATCAAAAATACAGGACACGAGGAGATTTCTTTAAGCTCCTTAAGCTCATCCGACTACAAGGAGCTTGACGAGCTCATCACATTTTTGCTTGATATCTGCAAGGAAAAGAAGATAAATATCTCCCTGCCTTCACTCAGAATTGATGCGTTTTCGCTCGATATCATGCAGAAGGTGCAGGATGTGAAAAAAAGCAGTCTGACCTTTGCACCTGAGGCCGGTACACAGCGCCTTAGAAATGTCATTAACAAGGGACTTACCGTGGATGATATCATGAACGGCTCAAGACAGGCATTTGAGGGCGGCTGGAACAAGGTGAAGTTTTATTTCATGCTCGGTCTGCCTACAGAGACAGAGGAAGATATGAGGGGCATTCCTGAGCTTGCAAACGATGTTGCGGCATTATACTATGATACCGTTCCAAAGGAAAAGAGAGCCGGAAAATGCCAGATTACGATAAGTACATCATTTTTCGTGCCAAAGCCGTTTACACCATTCCAGTGGGCGAGAATGTATGAGCCTTCTGAGTACCTGGGCAGAGCCAAAATAGTAAATGACCATGTCAAGGAGCAGCTCAACAGAAAGAGCATCAGATACAACTGGCATGAGGCATACGTCACTGTGATTGAGGGTATACTGGCAAGAGGCGACAGAAGGCTTTGTGATGCGATAGTAAAGGTATACGAAAAGGGCGGATATTATGATGCCTGGACAGAGTATTTTGACTATGACAGATGGATTGATTCGATAAAGGAATGCGGGCTGGATCCTGATTTCTACACGATGAGAGAAAGGCCTTTAGATGAAATATTCCCATGGGATTTTATCGATATAGGTGTGACAAAGCAGTTTATGATAAGAGAGTGGGAGACAGCCCATAAGGAGACAGTCACTCCTAACTGCCGCATGAGGTGCTCTGCCTGCGGTGCAAAGAGCTATGGAGGAGGTGTCTGCTATGAAAATTAGGGTGAAGTTTAAAAAATGGGGCTGCATGAAGTTTATAGGACATCTCGATATGATGAGATACTTCCAGAAGGCGGTCAGAAGGGCAGATATTGATATCCGCTACTCAGAGGGGTATTCTGCTCACCAGATTATGTCGTTTGCGGCTCCGCTTGGAGTGGGCATTACAAGTGATGGTGAGTACTTTGACATAGATGTAAATACAACAGAATCTACAGAAAAAAGCATAGCGGCTTTAAATGCCCAGATGGTGGACGGAGTAGAGGTGACAGGCTATGTGCTTTTACCGGATGATGCAAAGAAGGCTATGTCGCTTGTTTCGGCTGCAGACTATGTGCTTAGCTTCAAGGATGGCTATGAGAGCCCATACACCATAGAGGAGTGGAAGGAAGCGATAGATAAGCACTTTTTTGACGAGCCATCCTTTGTTGTGATGAAAAATACTAAAAAGAGTGAGAGAGAGGTAGATATAAAGCCTCTTGTATACAAGCTTACAGTCATGGAAAATAACAAAAAGCCTGAGTTTTTCATGCAGGTATCAACAGGAAGCATTGACAATATAAAGCCTGAGTTTGTGCTTCACGCCATATACGAAAAGTGTGGACTTGATTATAATCCGCTTGCCATACAAATCCACAGGCAGGAAGTGTATGCAAGAAAAGACGATGGAACACTTATTTGTCTGCTTGACATGGGAGAAGAAATCTCATAATGAACAGAATTATTCTGACTAAAACAGTAAAAAATAATAAGACCTACACAGTGTATGCACTGATGGACGAAAACGGAAATTATAAGGATTTCCAGCTCCTTCCCGAGAAGGATACGATAATAAACAATATATACGTGGCAAGGGTAAATAAGATACTGCCGGGCATAAATGCGGCGTTTGTGACCATTGCGCAGAATAAAAGCTGTTATCTGTCGCTAAATGATGCAAAAAATCCTGTATACACAAACAAAAAATCAAAAAAAGAAGGATTGTGTGAGGGCGATGAGATACTTGTGCAGGTCATAAAGGATGCGCTAAAGACAAAGGATCCGGTGGTCACAACAAAGCTTTCTATATTCGGAAGCAATGTGATTCTCACCAATTTTGATACACAGATAGGTGTTTCATCGAAGCTGGATAAGGAAAGGGCGGCTCTTTTACGTAAGGCTGTGCTTTCAAAGTGTGCAGACCACGAAAAAGAGGGCTATGGCATCATAGTCAGAACCAATGCCAAAAATGTGGAGGATAAAGCGGTTTCGCAAGATGCATATTCGGTAGCACAGAAATACAATCAGATAATAAAAAAGGCTCCGCATCAGGCGCTCTATTCATGCGTATATCATGGGATGAGCGACTATCTGCTTTTAATGAAGACAATTGATTTTGCCACGGTGGAGTGGATAAAGACTGACTGCGATGACATATATGACAGTATTCTTACAGAGTACGGCATATATGACCATGCTCCTGAAAAGATAATGAGATATGACGATTCGGCTATCAGCCTGTCAACACTCTATGGCATAAGAGGGCTGATTGATAATCTGACCTCGCGCAGGGTATGGCTGGACTGTGGTGGCAACATCATAATAGAACAGCTTGAGACACTTACCTTTATAGATGTTAACAGTGCAAAGAATATATCGTCGGGGAGCAATAGCATATTAAAGACCAATATGGAGGCCGCAAAGGAGATAGCCAGGCAGCTTCGGCTCAGAAATATCTCCGGCATGATAATAATTGATTTCATTAATATGAAGTCTGAGGCATCAAAGGATACGCTTATTGAAGCGCTCAAACGGTATATAAAGGACGATAATACAGTCTGTACCTTTGTGGATATCACGAAGCTTGGACTGGTGGAGCTGACAAGAAAAAAGGTCCACAAATCTCTTAAACAAATTTTAGAAAAAACACTTGACTAATAGATGGCTCTATGCTAATATACTGAAGTATGCCGCACAGTGAGGTATAAGTTTGCGACTTTCGCAACACCGTAACTGGCGAGTAATGATAAATAGGAGGTGCCATATGTACGCAATTATAGCAACAGGTGGTAAGCAGTACAAAGTATCTGAAGGCGATATCATTACCATTGAGAAGCTTGGCGTTGAAGCTGGTGAGAAGGTTACTTTTGATCAGGTTTTAGTTGTAGGCGGAGATGATCTCAAGGTTGGAGATCCAACAGTTGCAGGTGCAACAGTTGAGGCTTCTGTAGTTAAAGAGGGCAGAGCTAAAAAGGTTATCGTTTACAAGTACAAGAGAAAAACCGGATATCACAAAAAGAACGGACACAGACAGGCTTTCACACAGGTTAAGATTGAAAAAATTAACGGATAATGATAGCTATAACCGTTTATCAGAATTCAAAAGGACATAAGATGGGCTTTAAGTCAAAGGGACATGCAGGTTTTGCGGATTCCGGTTATGATATAATCTGTGCCGGGGTTTCAGCGCTGGTGATTAACTTCATCAATTCCGCTGAAGAGCTGTGTCATGCTGAGTACAGCCTTGATACAGACGAAGAGACAGGTATGATTGACTACAGACTTGACAAGCCGGCAACAGGTGATGTTGCACTGCTTATGGATTCCATGATTCTGGGACTAAAAGGAATACAAAGAGACTATGGGAATGAGTACATCATTCTAGACTTCAAGGAGGTGTAAGACATGTTGAATATGAACCTTCAGTTTTTTGCTCATAAAAAGGGAGTTGGTTCTACAAAGAACGGACGTGACTCTGAGTCTAAGAGATTAGGCGCTAAGAGAGCAGACGGACAATTCGTAAAAGCTGGTAATATTCTTTACAGACAGCGTGGTACAAAGATTCACCCTGGTACAAACGTTGGTATCGGTGGAGATGATACATTATATGCTAAGGTTGATGGCGTATTAAGATTTGAGAGAGTTGGAAGAGATAAGAAACAGGCTTCCGTATATCCAGTAGTGAACGAATAAGATTTAAACCCCGACTTTTATTAGCCGGGGTTTTTATGTTGTAAATTAGCAGCATGTAGTAATCTGATTAATCATAAATGAGGGGCAAAATACCTTTTGACCCCCATATCATTTTATTATTACTATTTCTTATATAGATATAGTATAACAGATGTAGCATAGTAATGATTTGTCATAAAGTATACTGAGTGTTTTATGCAGACATTCAGCATGAGGTGGAAAATTATGTTTGCAGATCGTGCAAAAATTATCATAAAATCAGGAAAAGGCGGAGATGGTCATGTATCATTCCGCCGTGAAAAATACGTGCCGAACGGTGGTCCGGACGGCGGTGACGGTGGAAAGGGCGGAGACGTTATATTCCTCGTGGATAAGGGAATCAACACCCTGACAGATTATCGTCACAGAAGAAAGTTTGCAGCAGAGCCCGGACAGGAGGGCGGCAAAAAGAACTGCCACGGAAAGAATGGTGAGGATCTTATACTTAAGGTGCCGGAGGGGACACTTATAAAGGATGCAGCAAGCGGAAAGGTCATAGCTGATATGTCCGGTGACAATACAAGGCAGGTGATTCTGCGCGGAGGAAAAGGCGGTCAGGGCAACCAACACTATGCCACATCCACCATGCAGGCTCCTAAATATGCACAGCCGGGACAGGATGCAATAGAAATTGAGGTACAGCTTGAGCTAAAGGTGATAGCGGATGTAGGGCTTGTAGGCTTTCCAAACGTAGGAAAATCAACACTTCTGTCACGAGTTACCAATGCACAGCCAAAGATTGCCAACTATCATTTCACCACATTACAGCCAAATCTTGGTGTGGTTGATATGGATGAGGGCTTTGGTTTCGTAATCGCTGATATCCCGGGACTTATCGAGGGAGCATCAGAGGGCATAGGACTCGGTCATGAGTTTTTGCGTCATATAGAGCGTACCAAGGTGATGATACACATGGTTGATGCTGCCGGTACTGAAGGCCGTGATCCGGTTGCTGACATCAAGGCGATAAACAAGGAGCTTGAAGCATACAATCCACAGCTTCTCAAAAAGCCACAGGTCATTGCAGCCAACAAAATAGATGCCATAGCAGGAGACGAGAATGAGGTGATTTCAGCCTTAAGAGCCGAATTTGAGCCACAGGGCATAAAGGTATTCCCGATATCCGCAGTAAGCGGTAAGGGCCTCAAGGAGCTTTTGTACGAGGTAAAGAACCTGCTTGCAAATTGTCCTAAAGAGGTTACTGTATATGAGCCGGAGATTGATCCTGCACTTTCATTCTTTAAGGATGAGCCCTACGCGGTTGAGGTGGCAGCCGATGGTGCATATGAGATATCAGGTCCAAAGATTGAGAAAATGCTCGGATACACAAATATGGACTCAGAGAAGGGCTTTGCCTTCTTCCAGAGATTCTTGCGTGAGCAGGGTATCATCAAGGAGCTTGAAAATATGGGCATCGAGGATGGAGATACTGTCCGCATGTATGATTTCGAGTTTGATTATTACAAGTAAGGAGAAGAGTATATATGAATTTATCAAGTAAACAGCGTGCATATTTAAGCAGCCTTGCAAGCACAATTAACCCTATTTTCAATATTGGAAAGGCATCGCTTACTCCGGAAATCATCGAGGCTCTTGATGCAGCACTTGAAAAGAGGGAGCTGATCAAGGTTGCAGTTCTTAAAAACTGCATAGATGATCCAAGAGAGATTGCAAGTGTAATCGGTGAGAGAACACACTCTGCAGTGGTTAAGGTAATAGGCAAAAAAATGATTTTTTACCGTCCTGCGAAGAAAAATCCAAAGATTAAGCTTCCGGAATAAGCCATGAAAACAGGGATTTTTGGTGGGGCATTTGACCCGATACACAAAGGTCATATATACATGGCACAAAAGGCGATGGAAGAGTATTCTCTTGACAGGATTCTGCTTGTTCCGTCAGGTCACTCGCCGAACAAGACTGAGAATGCAATGACAGCATTTAGTCACCGGTACAATATGTGTAAGCTGGCATCAGAAGCAGTGCCCGGCATTGAGGTGTCTGATATTGAGATAAAGGATGAGTCCACCAGCTATACATATGTGACACTCCAAAAGCTAAAGGCGCTTTATCCGGAGGATGAACTGTATTTCATCATGGGTGGAGATTCGCTTGACTATTTTGAAACATGGATGAGACCTGATGTCATAGCCCGGACAGCAATTATTCTTGTTATGGTGAGGGAAAATTTTCCAAAGCAGCAGATGGAGGAAAAGATTGCTCATATCAAAAATCTGTTTCCTGCTGATATAAGACTTTTGAGCTGTGACAGGATAGATGTGTCGTCTACGCAGGTCAGGAGCTTGTTACGTGCCAAGTCGCAGGCAGACGGGTATAGGAGTCCTAAAGGAGCGGAAATGTTTCTGGATGCTGCAGTTATGTCATATATACAGGCTAATAATTTATACAGGTGATAGAGTATGGAAGTAAAAGAAATAAAGAAAAAGCTAAAGAAGAGCCTTGATAAACAAAGGTATCAGCATACGCTCGGAGTGATGTATACTGCCGGCTGTCTTGCCATGGCAAACGGCTATTCGATAGAAAAGGCAATGCTTGCAGGCCTGCTTCATGACTGTGCCAAGTGTCTTTCGACTGAAAAGAAAATCGGACTCTGTGTAAAGAAAAATATAGACATAACAGAGGTAGAGATATCAAACCCGGGGCTGTTACATGCAAAGGCAGGCATGGTGCTGGCTGAGGAAGAGTATGGCATTAAGGATGCGCAGATACTGCATGCCATAAGAGTGCATACTACAGGAGAAGCAGATATGGGGCTCCTTGACAAAATACTCTTTGTGGCAGATTATATTGAGCCAAACAGATGTGAAGCACCTAGGCTTGAAGAGATAAGAAAGCTTGCCTTTTGTGATCTCAACAGGACTGTTGCAGAGATATTGTATGATACAATCAATTTTCTTAATACAAAGAGTGGGGCAATAGATCCGACTACCCAGATTACTTACAATTATTATGCAAAATACAGAGACAACAGGGAGGAATAACTGCTATGCAGACAATCGATTTAGTTAAAAAGATAGTGGAAGCACTTGAAGACAAAAAGGCAGAGGATATCACAGTTCTCGACATAGGAGAGGTTTCTTCTATAGCAGACTATTTTATCATTGCAAACGGAAACAATGCAAATCAGCTTACAGCCATGGAGGATGCTGTGGATGAGGCTATGTATACAAACGGAGTGCATCAGAAGCAGGTAGAGGGAACAGGCAACTCTACATGGATTCTCATGGACTATCAGGATATTATTGTGCATCTGTTCTCTAAAGAAGACAGACAGTTCTATGATCTCGACAGAATATGGAGAGATGGAAAAGTGGTGGATGTACATTCACTGTAGTATTCATTCTATGATTAAGGAATTATAAATCGAAACAGGTAATTTAAAATATCGCACCCATATGCTGTGCTGTTTAGCATGGCATATGGGTGCGATATTTTTGCTATATTAGAAGAACCGGAATACTCCAAACACTTTGCCAAGTATTTCGCATTCAGGAACTATGATTGGATCCATTGTGTCATTCTCCGGCTGGAGGCGAATGTGACCATTCTCTTTATAGTAGGTCTTTACGGTAGCGGAATCATCTATAAGTGCTACAACCATGTCTCCGTTTGAAGCATAACTCTGCTGCTCGACGAGGATATTATCACCGTCGAAGATACCGGCATTAATCATGCTCTCGCCCTTGACTTTAAGCATAAATGACTGCTTATTTGGCATATATTCAGCAGGAACGGGAAAATAGGTTTCGATATTTTCCACTGCGAGTATCGGCTCACCTGCAGCTACACGACCGACCAGAGGGACATTAACCATCTCGCGGCGCTGTAAACCAAAGCTGTCATCTATAATTTCTATAGCCCTGTTTTTGGCAGGATCTCTTCTTATGTAGCCCTTTCGCTCCAGTGTCTCGAGATGAGCATGGACGCTGGATGTGGACTTTAAATGTACACCTTCGCAGATATCACGCACTGATGGCGGATAGCCCCTGTTTAAAATCTCACTCTTGATAAACTCCAGTATCTCTTTCTGCTTGTCTGAAATCTTTTCTAATGCCATAGTCAAATCCTCCGTCTGAATATTAAAATAATATAATGATATGGGGAAAAAGGAATTTTGCACCCCATGAATGATTGTAAAAATAAAAATTATATCTCAGAAAAAGTATATCATAAAACCCAAGCAAACGCAAACATATATTCCGAAATTTTGTTCGTTTTTCTATTGACAAACGATTGTTCGAGATGTATTATGTAACCACAATAACAACAAACACATGTTCGGAAATACAAGAGGTGGTTTTATGAGAGGAAATACTTTATCAGGTAG
Organism: Agathobacter sp. LCP21S3_B2; assembly: GCF_052118705.1. Taxonomy (NCBI): domain Bacteria; kingdom Bacillati; phylum Bacillota; class Clostridia; order Lachnospirales; family Lachnospiraceae; genus Agathobacter; species Agathobacter sp. LCP21S3_B2. The sequence continues at coordinate 141,473 of NZ_JBQKGQ010000001.1, forward strand.
AAGAAAAATGTTTGGATGGACTGCTGTTGCATTTATAGCAGCTGTCATTATATTGTGTGGCACTATTCATATTTTTGCCAGTTCCGGTGACAGCAGGCCTTATAACAAGTATTATACCAGCGTCAGGGTTGAGGAGGGTGACACTGTCTGGAGCATTGCCGATAGATATATTGCCGACAGTCAGGTGAGCAAAAGAGATTATGTAGATGAGATCTGCAGGCTCAATAGCCTTACAGATGGCAATGTTCGTAGTGGCGATTATATAGTTGTTTCATATTATTCACAGGACATAAAGTGATGCAATCTTGCTAAAATTTCCTGTTTCTTATATAATATAGGTCAGATGCAGCGAAGTAGACTATATCGTTATTGTATTCGCTTTCGTTGAACAGGAGATTGAATATTTATGTTAAAACTATTTTATGTTATATTTGCAAATTTTCACAGAGCGCCGTATATTGTTCCTAAAATGAGATACATGGCTGATCATCCGCAGAAATATTCGGAAACTGAGAGATATGATATGATGCGGCACTGCATTGATTTGATGAACAAATCAGGAAAGATTACAACAGAGGCATATGGTCTTGAGAAACTTCCTGAAACAGGTGGATATATCATGTATCCCAACCATCAGGGAAAGTATGATTTATTGGGGATTATTACTACACATGACAGAGTACTGTCGTTTGTTATGGATAAGCAGAAGTCTCATACAATGCTTGTCAGGGAATTTGTGGATCTGGTTCAGGCAAAGCGTTTAGAGAAAGATAATCCAAGGCAGGGTCTTACTATAATCAATGAGGTAGCTAAGGATGTGAAAAACGGCAAGAGATACGTTCTGTTTCCGGAGGGCGGCTATAAGTTCAATAATAAGAATAAAGTGCAGGATTTTAAAGCGGGAAGCTTTAAGATTGCATTGAAATCACATGTTCCTATTATTCCTATAGCTCTCATAGATTCATATAAGGTGTTCAATAGCTTTCATTTCGGCCCTGTTACAACGCAGGTTCACTATTTAAAGCCTATTGAGTATGATGAGTACAAGGACATGAAGACGAAGGATATAGCTGCACTGGTCAAGGAGCGTATAGAGGAGAAAATCAAAGAAATACTTGGTTAGAGTCAGCTTTGATTATTTTATAATATTATTATGAAAGAAAAAGCTTATTACGAAGATGTAAATATAAAAAATGAATTAAAGCTAAGAGATATGATACAGAAGCTTCCAAAGTTCTGCATGGATTTTTTTATCGGAATAGATGCGGATAAATCGTCAAGAACCAAGATAGCGTATGCATATGATCTACAGACCTTTTTCGAGTACATGAAGAGTGCCAATCCATCACTTAAGAAATATGATATAAGGGACTATCCTATATCATTGCTGGATCAGATCAGCCCTTCCGATATTGAGGAATACCTGTTTTATCTCAAGTATTATGAGAAAGATGGTGTCGTACATACCAATGATGAGAGAGGAATCAAGAGAAAGCTTGCATCACTGCGCACCTTTTATAATTTTTATTTCAGGAAAGAGTTTATAGATACCAATCCTGCGAGCAAGGTAACCCTTCCCAAAATACATGAGAAGAATATCATTCGTCTTGATACGGATGAGGTCGCACAGCTTCTTGATGAGGTTGAGTCAGGAGACAGTCTGTCCAAGAATCAGCAGCGTTTCCATGAGAAAACAAAGGTACGTGACCTGGCGCTTATGACATTGCTTCTTGGAACCGGCATCCGTGTATCTGAGTGTGTGGGGCTGGATATGGATGATGTGGATTTCAAGAACAACGGAATCAAGGTGCACCGAAAGGGTGGTGCCGATGTGATTGTTTATTTTGGTGATGAGGTACGTGATGCACTTCTTTCGTACTGGGAGGAGAGAAGCATCATTACACCTGCTGAGGGACATGCTAATGCGCTTTTTCTCTCTTTACAGAGGAAGCGTATATCTGTACGCTCTGTTGAGAATCTGGTAAAAAAGTATTCTAGGCTCGTAACAACCGTTAAGAATATTACCCCTCATAAGCTTCGAAGTACGTATGGCACCACACTTTATCAGGAAACAGGCGATATCTATCTTGTGGCAGATGTTCTTGGGCACAAGGATGTAAATACCACACGTAAGCATTATGCTGCCCAGGAGGACAGCAGGCGTCGTGCGGCAGCCAGGGTAGTACATCTAAGGGAGGATTGATTATATGGCTGACAATATAATCACAATTACAGATTTTATGGATCCTAATCTGGATGTGTATGCCAGATTAACGGAGAATCAGCTTTTAAACAGAGCCAATCCAAAAGAGGGGATGTTTATAGCTGAAAGTCCCAAGGTGATAGAGAGGGCGCTTGATGCGGGATGTGAACCGGTTTCTCTTCTTATGGAGACAAAGCATGTAAATGGCGAGGCAAGAGGCATTATTGAAAGATGTCAGAATATACCTGTATATACTGCGGAGTTTGATTTGCTTACAAAGCTGACAGGCTTTGCTTTGACCAGAGGCACACTCTGTGCTATGTACAGACCTAAGCCAAGAACCGTAGAAGAGGTGTGCAGGGATGCAAGAAGAGTTGCTGTGCTTGAGGATGTGGTAAATCCAACCAATGTAGGAGCTATATTCAGGTCAGCGGCAGCACTGCATATGGATGCTGTGCTGCTCACTTGTGCCTGCAGTAATCCCTTGTACAGGCGTGCGATAAGGGTGAGCATGGGAACTGTGTTTCAGGTGCCGTGGGCATATTTTCCCAGGTACAATTTCGGCAGTGACAATACTTTTTCAGATGCTTCACTGCATGATAAGTGTGATAGCCGTGACCAAAATTGCAGTGACCGAAATAGCAGTGTTTATAAATACAATATTGAGCTGCTTCATAAGCTTGGATTTAAGACTTGTGCTATGGCTCTGACTGATGATTCTGTGGGGATAGATGATCCTATACTTCACTCAGAGGAAAGACTTGCAATAGTGCTCGGCACTGAGGGAGATGGTCTTCATGAGCAGACAATTGCCTCCTGCGACTACACCGTAAAAATACCTATGTCACATGGCGTGGATTCGTTAAATGTGGCTGCTGCAAGTGCAGTGGCATTCTGGGAGCTGTCTAAATAGGCTGATGAGAGTGTTTTATATTGTATATTTTGATATTTTCATCAGCACTGTTTCTGACTTCGGTTCCTTCGCATACACATCCAAGAGGTAAATCGGCATAGTTTGTGCCATCGCAGAAGGCACTTTGGCGGCTGCAGTCGGTTTTATCATCTGATATGCTACAGGTGTTGGGTTGATTGGTATGATGCTGCTTAAAGTTTTGCCGGCTGTAGATATTCTGGTCAGTATTATGTGTATTGGCATTATATATCCTTGTATTATTCATGAATAGTCCTCCTAATTGATGCTTGGTTTATTTGCTCTTTGTTTTATTTGATGTTTGTTTTAATTGATTTTTAAATTCATTTGTTATTTGTAATTACCCTTTGAAATTATTCTTAATAGCTAATGTTATTTTTGTTTTTTATTCTGAGTATGAAGTTATGATGTGCTATGTAAAGTTATTTTATGTATCTTAAGTCTAATTTCAGGCAGACTCATTATAAATAAATACTGTAATCATAAATATAATTTACATCTTTGTACATAATAATGCTGACAGGAGGTGTCTATTAAATGATTCTAACAGAAAAAGAAACAAACGCTATTGAGGACTTAAAAACACAGGAACAGGCATGCATAGAGAAGTATACCAAATACAGCAATCAGGCAAAGGATCCGGTGCTTAAGGAACTTTTTGAAGAAATAGCAAAGGATGAGCAAAAGCATTTTGACTCTTTGGATCAGGTGATTAAGGGAAAGGTTCCGTCAGTTGACTGCAATGATTCTAAGGGGAAGAATTATAACCCTGCTGCAACATACGATTCGCTTGGCAATTCTGAGGACAAGAAAGCTGACTGTTATCTGGCTACAGACTGTATAGGAACAGAAAAGTTAGTATCCGGCGAGTACAATTCCGATGTATTTGTATTCGGAAATTCGGATATCAGAAAGCTATTGGCAGATATACAGATAGAAGAGCAGAATCACGCTGAGATGCTCTGGAAGTACAAGACTGCAAATGGTATGGCTTAGACAAGTCAGTACAAAGTGTAAAACAGGACTGCCTGAATAGTGACAGTCCTGTTTTATTTGATAGATTATTATTTCTCTTATGCCTTTGATTGTGATTTGGTTGTAAATGGTTAGGAATTATCCTGTTATTTACACACCACATGCCATATGTTTAGTTGCCTGTTGGAATAAAAGGTCTGATAGCACCTGCAAGCTGGGAAACCGGCATACTCTGGAGCCATACATGACCTGGACCGGTGACAACTGTGTTGAACAAGCCCTCGCCGCCGAATACGGCATTTTTGATACCAGGGACAGTCTGAATCTCAAGCTGGCAGTTTCCTGTCATGGCTGCTAAATAGCCGGTATCAATCACCAGCTGCTGACCGGGTGCAAGCTCATATTCCTTTATATAGCCGTCAAACTCTAAAAATACCAATCCATTTCCGGACAGACGCTGCATGATAAAGCCCTCACCGCCAAAGAAACCGGCTCCTATTCTTTTTTGGAAAAATACGGACAGCTCAACTCCGGAGGTTGAAGCAAGAAATGCTGATTTCTGAGCAATTATTTCCTGTCCCGGTGCAATCTGAAATGGTCTGATACATCCTGGAAAGCATGATGCAAATGCTATCATTCCCGGACCACCCATAGATGTGTAGCGGTTTTGAAACATGCTCTCACCGGAAAAAGCGCGGCCAAACATTTTGCCGATGCCTCCATTTGATGTGGTCTCCATCTTCATGTTTGGCGTCATCCACGACATGGCACCTTTTTCGGTAATCATAGTCTCGTTTGCTTCAAGGTTGCAGATTACAACCGGTAATGGCTCTCCCTCGATATTGTAGTTCATAAGTATCCTCCTTATGGTTTAATACGATAATGGTTTATAGAGATTTTATATTCATGATTTTAACATAATAGTATCTTTCTTGACAATATAATTCATAAAAGACCGAAATTAAGTTTAGGGCTGTTATAATACAACTAAAAAATCCGGTAAAAATGGTCTGGCGAAAATGTCACGGCCAGACTTGTTTATTTTATAAATATGGTTTAGAATAATATGGTTATTGTTGGATAAAAATGGTAGTAAAACCATATGCCAATATTAATTGTAATAATATAATTATGTCCGATTTATAACAGGTAAATAACGGATTTAAGGAGACTACATAATAATGAGATTTGTAATACAGCGTGTAAATCATGCAAAATGCACTATAGATGGAAATATAACCGGTAGCATAGAAAAAGGGCTGTGCGTTTTAATAGGTGTAGCAGAGACAGATACTAAAGAGATTGCTGATAAGATGATTAAAAAGCTGGTAAATATGAGAATTTTTGCCGATGAGAATGATAAGACAAATCTTTCGATAAATGATGTAAACGGAAAGCTGCTTCTTATATCGCAGTTTACGCTTTATGCAAACTGTAAGAAGGGCAATCGTCCATCTTTTGTGGAGGCTGGCAGTCCTGATATGGCAAACGAGCTGTATGAATATTGTATCAGCGAGTGCGAGAAGAAAGTTGCCGGAGTTCAAAGAGGAGTATTTGGAGCTGACATGAAGATAGAGCTGGAGAATGACGGGCCGTTCACAATTGTATTAGATTCGGACAAGCTGTAATATGGCTGTAATTTTCCCTGTGGCGCATAGCTTGAAAGCGTGGTGTCGCGCTTAAGTAGAAGCAGTGACATAAGTGTCGCGAAGTTTTACGAAAATTTTTGGTTGACTTAAATAGATAAAGATTGCATAATGGTATTGAAGTACTAGTGCGTAGTGCGGCTGTTGGGTACATTAGCTGCGTGCATTTGAAATATATATTTTTGTGAGGAATACTTATGGCTGCATATATATGGTTGGGAATACATATTTTCGGCGTGTGCGTAACGATATATCTGTTACTGTTGGTAGCTGAAAAGGATGAGACAGATTATAAGAGTGCATTGCTTATTTCTGTGGCATGCTGTCTCGTTGCACTTATGTCAAGATGTATATATATACTGGGTGGTTCAGAGGAAACACTTGTTGCGATAGGCAAAATAGAGTATCTGGGAAAATGTTTTGCAAATTACTGTATACTGACCTTCCTTATGAGGTGGAGAAATATAAAACCACCTAGATGGTTGATGCATATAGTGCTCTTTATTAATATTGCATTTTATATTATTATTGTAACGTTGAATTACCATACACTTTATTATAAGTCATATTATTTGAAGCCGTCAAATCTAATAGTGGGTGGATATAGTCTGGAAATAGAGCCGGCACCGTTGTATTATGTTTATATGTTATTTATTTTGACAGAAACAGTAGTGTCTGTTGCCATTATAGTATCTTCGTACCTGTCTAAACGAAGCATGCCACATAGACTGATGCTGCATGTGCTGCTTATCGCTGCAATGATAGCACCATTGTTTTTGCTTTTGACAAGAGTGTTTGGACTGTTTAAGGGCGATGATCCAACACCGATAGGTATGCTGTTAGCCTGTGTTTTTACAAGTATTTCTGTTGTACGATATGGATTATTTGACCCTGTCAGAACAGCTAAAAGACATGTTATTGAGCAGCTCAAAGAGGGAATTATTGTTACAGATGATGTGAGAAATATACTCTATTGCAATCCGATGGCGCAGCTAATTCTTCTTAGTATGAAAAAAACGGAAAACCTCAGTAAAAAAGACTTATATAATAGAATTAATACTAAGGATGGGCATTTTGACTGGCTTGAGCATCATTATCAGGTAGAGGAGATAGCGCTTAAAAATGATGGGATTATACAGGGATATATGCTGACGATTTTTGATATTACAAGTCTTATAGAGCAGAATAACAAGATGAAAAGACTGGTCGAACAGGCCGAGGTTGCAAATCAGGCAAAGTCGGCATTTGTGTCAAATATATCTCATGAAATCAGAACACCTATGAATTCAATTATAGGAATGACCGAGGTGATGCTTCGTTCAAGCCATGAAAAAAAGGAAAAAGAGTATCTGAATAATATTTACCGTTCAGGTCAGTCATTGTTAAATATTATTAATGATGTGCTTGATTATTCTAAGATAGAATCGGGAAAGCTGCAGCTTGTTAACGAAAATTACAGTGTGTTCTCTTTGTTTCACGATCTTAAGGTGACCATGCAGAATCTTGTAGAAAAAAAACCGGTTGAGCTTATTTATGATATTTCGGATGATATACCATGTACACTTTGTGGAGATCCGGGGCGTATACGTCAGATTGTCATGAATCTTATTAACAATGCAATCAAATATACTGAAAAAGGTTCTATTAAATTTTCTGTAAAAATACAGGAATGCAATGCAGAGAGAGTAAATCTTTTATTTTCAGTCAAGGACACAGGTATAGGAATAAAAGAAGAGGATCAAAAGAAGCTTTTTAATTCTTTTCAACGCGTCGATTTGAAGAGAAACAGAAAGATAGAAGGCTCAGGTCTTGGACTTGTTATCTGCAAGAATCTTGTGAAGCTGATGGGGGGAAGCATTGCGGTTGAGAGTGAATATGGAAAGGGCAGTGAGTTCAGTTTTACTGTTTTACAGGATGTCGTAGATGCGACACCTATTTCACAGACAGTGCATGATATGGATGAAAACAGCACAATCGCAAAAGAAATTGATAATATGTTTACTGCACCTGAGGCGAGAGTTTTACTTGTTGATGATAATAAGCCAAATCAGTTTGTAGCCCAGGAACTTCTCAAACCACTGCAGTTTCACATAGATACTGCGGATGATGGCAGGCAGGCACTTGAAATGGTTCAAATGAACGATTATGATATGGTTTTAATGGATCATATGATGCCTGTGATGGACGGTATAGAGGCAACAATTGCGATTCGTAAGCTCGGCGGAGATAAATATAAAAAGCTTCCGATCATAGCACTGACAGCTAATGCGATGGTCGATGCAAGGAATGATTTTGAACAGGCCGGAATGAATGGCTTTGTGGCAAAGCCTATTGATTTTTGTGTTATATGTGAGCAGTTTCTCAAATGGCTGCCGGCAGAGAAGATACACAGATTGTCAAAGCAGGATGCTAAAAATATACTTGCAGGCGTTGAAAGTACATCAGATCAGAAAAAAATATATGATGAGCATCATGATAAACAAGATAATAAATCACAAAATAAGACTTTCTCTTATGAGATTGCTGTAAAGAACTGTGGCTCCAGGGAGAATTTTAAAAAGCTTGTACCTACATTTTACAGGTCAATTGACAGCAAGTCGGTTAAACTTTGCCAATTGTTAAAGGAAGACCTTATCAATGATTATGTGATAGAGGTTCACGCGTTAAAGAGTTCGGCCCTGCTTGTCGGGGCAATTGACCTTTCGGAGATGGCAAAGGAGCTTGAAAGGCTTGGAAGAACTGGTGATGTTGAAGCACTGGAAAACAAAACGCCGGATTTAATTGATAAATATAAAGCCCTAAAGCCTATACTTGCAGAATATATAGACGAAAGTGATAAGACAAAGGCTAAAGTCTCTGCGGATGAAATAATCGGAGTGCTTAAAAGACTTCACGATTGTGTGGATGCGTTCGATATTGATGGAATGGATGAGTGTATGAAAGAGCTTGATAATTTTTACATGCCCGATAATATATGCGGGATGCAAGAAAAACTCCGATTGTATGTGGATGATGTTGCCATGGAGGATATTATGAGAATGACCAAAGAAATGATTGATTGTTTAAAATAGGATATGCGGAGAATGAATTATGAGTTCGGATAATAAAAAAATACAAATAATAATGGAAGATTTGAGTTATCTGGCAAGATCCTTTGAGAATGCATTTCGTGACAGTGGTGTTCAAGCAGAGGTGGTTGATGTTTCGGATGCCAGTATACACATAACAGAAGAAAAAATGTATGCATATATTATTTTTACCGGGAAACAGCTTTTGAGAAACAGTGTTAATTTAAAGGTGTTTGTGGATATGGCTATAAAAGCTCATATACCGTTATTTGCCATTGGAAATGCGGAAGAGCTTGATATGCTTTGGAAAATTGTGCCAAAGAATATGGTGATTACCTCATTTGTACGTCCTATCAAGGTATTGGATATTGCCAAAAATATTGTTGTTCAGCTTGATATATTTTACAGCAATAAAAGAAAAACAATCCTGTGCATAGATGATTCAGGGGTCCTTTTAAGAAAAATGAAAGCATTACTTGAAGATAAATATGAGGTCGTTTTGGTAAATTCCGCTGCAATGGCTATAAAATTCCTGACATTAAGACGGCCGGATCTGATACTGCTGGATTATGAGATGCCGATTGTTAATGGTGCTCAGGTTATGCAGATGATAAGAGAAGACAATGATTTCAAAGATATTCCGATTGTATTTCTGACAGGAAAAAAAGATTTGCATACTGTTCAGAATATAGTAAGTCTGAAACCGGAGGGATATATTTTAAAGGATACGAAACCAAAAGAGCTTCATGAAACAATTGACAGGTATCTTTTGGATTAATAAAGAAGGTGGGAAATTTATGCAGATAATTTTTATACATCACAGCTGTTTTCTTGTGGAGCTGGATGATAAGGTACTTATATTCGATTATTTTGATGGAAACAAGGTAGAGGGTATGCATTTTACAGGAAAGCTGCCGTCGTATGAGCCGGATACAAAAATCTATATGTTTGCAAGCCACAGCCATAAGGATCATTATGATATGGATATTTTGCGTCTGGCTGGTAAATATTCAAATATACATTATATTTTTTCAAAGGATATCCGTATCAGTCCGCATTTTCTGTCAAAGCATGGCATTGATCCGACTGTGAGGGACAGAGTGACATTTGTTTCACCTGACAATACATATCATGTGGATGATATGGACATAATGACACTTAGATCTACCGATGCCGGTGTGGCGTTTTACGTCACTTCTAACGGAGTGAGCCTGTTTCATGCCGGTGATTTAAACGACTGGGAGTGGGATGGCGCAGGCGATCTGATAAACGGCAGAGTGCGCAGAGCCTTCAGACATGAGATAAAAAAGCTTTCGGAAAAACCAATAAACGTGGCATTTTTCCCGATGGATCCAAAGCTTATGGAGTATCAGTTCAAGGGTTTTGATTTCTTTTTACAAAATACCTCGGCAGAGTTTGTTTTCCCTATGCACATGTGGCAGGACTACAGCGGTATCATTGAATACAAGAAGAGACTCAGCAATAAGGACAAGGCTGACAGGGTTATTGAGATTGAACGTGAAAATCAGACGTTCGCTTTTGGAGAGAACTATTGAATTATTTCACAAATTCATTTATAATAAATTAGTTCAATAAATTTTAGGAGGGTAATTATGGGGGACTTTTTCATGTGTGTAGCACAATATGTTATTATTATGATTGTTTTGGCGGCCATAGGCCTTTGCGGAGCACTAATAGGGGTAAAGCTTCGTAAAATGAAGGACGCAAAGACAAAAGAATAGGAGATTCAAGTAATGAAGAAGAGTTATGGCGTTAACGAATTACGTCGTATGTACCTTGAGTTCTTTGAGAGCAAGGGACATCTCGCAATGAAGAGTTTTTCACTGGTGCCTCACAATGACAACAGTCTGCTTCTTATTAATGCAGGTATGGCACCGCTTAAACCATATTTCACAGGACAGGAGGTTCCACCGAGACGTCGTGTGACTACATGTCAGAAGTGCGTCAGAACAGGTGATATTGAGAATGTAGGTAAGACAGCGCGTCATCTTACATTTTTTGAGATGCTCGGAAACTTCTCATTTGGCGATTATTTCAAGCATGAGGCAATCGCATGGTCATGGGAGTTTTTGACAGAGGTGCTCGGTCTTGAGAAGGACAGGCTTTATCCTTCCATCTACGGTGAGGATGATGAGGCATTTGATATCTGGACCAAGGAAGTAGGGGTGCCTGGAGATCGTATTACACGTTTCTACAGAGATCCAAAGACCGGTGAGTGTGACAACTTCTGGGAGCATGGCGCAGGTCCTTGCGGTCCTTGCTCTGAGATTTACTACGACCGCGGTGAGAAGTACGGCTGTGGCAAGCCTGATTGTAAGGTAGGCTGTGACTGTGACCGTTTCATGGAGGTGTGGAACAACGTATTCACACAGTTTAACGGTGACGGACACGGTGGATACACTGAACTTGAGCACAAGAACATTGATACAGGTATGGGACTTGAGCGTCTTGCTGTTGTAATGCAGGATGTTGATTCGGTATTCGACATTGATACCATGAAGGCTATCCGCGACAAGGTCTGCGGGCTTTCAGGCAAGAAATACCATGTCGATGAGATGGACGATGTTTCTATCCGTCTTATCACAGACCATATCCGTTCGTCTACATTCCTTATCTCTGACGGAGTTATGCCATCTAACGAGGGCAGAGGATATGTGCTTCGCCGTATCATCAGACGTGCCGCTATGCACGGACGTACACTTGGCATACAGGGAGCATTCCTTGGCAAAATCGCACAGGTTGTCATCGATGAGAGTAAGGACGGTTATCCGGAGCTTGAGGAGAGAAAGGATTTCATCCTTAAGGTACTCACTCAGGAGGAGGAGAAGTTCGCAAAGACCATCGACCAGGGACTTGGTATCCTTGCAGATATGGAAGAACGCATGAAGGCTGACGGCGTCAAGGTTCTCTCAGGAGAGGATGCATTCAAGCTTTCCGATACATACGGCTTCCCTGTAGACCTCACGGCAGAGATTCTCGAGGAGAAGGGCTTCACATATGATGAGGCTGGCTTTGAGAGCTGTATGGAGGCTCAGAGGCAGAAGGCAAGAGGAGCCCGCAAGGAAACAAACTATATGGGTGCTGATGCCAATGTTTACAATGATATAGATTCTGAAATTACTACAGAGTTCACAGGCTATGATAAGCTTACTGACACAGCTGAGATTGCTTTCCTTACCACATCGGATGATATTGTTGAGGCTCTTTCAGATGGTGATAAGGGCTCTGTAATTGTACCTAACACGCCTTTCTATGCCACAATGGGTGGTCAGCAGGGTGACAAGGGTATCATAAAGACAGAGAGCGGTACATTTGTTGTTGAGGATACTGTAAAGGTAGTCGGCAACAGATATGCACATGTAGGTTATGTGTCAGAGGGCATGATCCGCACAGGCGAGAAGGCTACACTTTCTGTTGATACAAAAACAAGAACAAACACATGCAGAAATCACTCTGCCACTCATCTGCTTCAGAAGGCACTGCGTGAGGTACTCGGCACACATGTAGAGCAGGCGGGTTCTTATCAGGACGCTGAGAGAACACGTTTTGATTTCTCTCATTTTTCAGCTATGACTGCTGAGGAGCTTAAAAGGGTTGAGGATATCGTAAACGAGAAAATCAACGAAGCTATTGAAGTTCGCACAGATATCATGACTGTCGATGAGGCTAAAAAGACAGGTGCCATGGCTCTTTTCGGCGAGAAATACGGTGAAAAGGTACGTGTCGTATCAATGGGCGATTTTTCTAAGGAGTTCTGCGGTGGTACACATGTAAAGAATACATCTGATATCAAGGTATTCAAGATTCTTTCAGAGAGCGGTGTAGCTGCAGGCGTAAGACGTATCGAGGCTATCACAGGCGACAATGTGTTCGCTTACTACAGCAATATGGAGAAAGAGCTTGAGGAGGCTGCCAAGGTTGTTAAATCAACTCCTGCCAACCTCAAAGAGAGACTTGAGCACCTGATGGCTGAGATGAAGTCACTTCAGAGTGAGAATGAGTCTCTTAAGAGCAAGGCCGCAAAGGATGCGCTCGGCGATGTTATGGATCAGGTAGTTGATGTAAACGGCATCAAGCTTCTTGCAACAAGTGTTGACGGCGTTGATATGAACGGACTGCGTGATCTTGGAGATTCCCTCAAGGAAAAGCTTGGCGAGGGAGTTATTGTGCTCGCTTCTTCAAATGAAGGCAAGGTAAATCTTGTTGCTATGGCAACAGATGCTGCTATAAAGAGCGGTGCACATGCCGGAAACCTCATTAAGGCAATCGCTTCAAAGGTAGGCGGTGGCGGCGGTGGACGCCCTAACATGGCTCAGGCCGGAGGAAAGAACCCGGCAGGTATTCCTGATGCTATTGCTGCTGTGAAGGCTGCACTTTCAGATATGATTAAGTAGTATTTGCTTATTTAGTAAATAAATATGCAATTAATTAAAAAATGGACCTTAATTTGTGAAAAATGCAAATTGGGTCTATTTTTTTTTGTAAAACTATGGTAATATTATACTAAGATATTATACTAATATATTGAAATAAGTAAAATTGAAAGGATGTATTTTGTATGAAGAGGTTAATGGCTACAGCACTTGTGGCTGCTATGGGACTTACAATGCTTGGCGGATGCGGGGTATCTAAAGATGATACAACTGAGATACAGGCATCAAAGACTGATAAAACAGACACTGATAAGAATAAAGAGGTGAAGCTTAGGGTATGGTCGTCTTCTTCTGATATGGATTTAGTAAATCAGATGATAGACAGCTTTAAGGCGGCAAACAGCGGTACAAAGTTTAATATCACAGTTGAGGAGGCTGAGGATGCCGATGCCAGAGATAATCTGCTGGGAAATGTACATGGAGCTGCAGATGTTTTTCCGGTCGCTGATGACCAGCTCAATTCAATGGTTGCAGGTGGAGCACTTTATCAGGTACCGAATGCTGATGAGATAACAGCAGCGAGTGATGAGGGCGCAGTTGAGGCAGCAACAATTGAAGGCAATCTGTATGCTTATCCGATGACAGCCGATAATGGCTACTTTTTGTATTACAATAAAAATTATTTATCAGACAACGACGTTGCTACACTTGACAGCATACTCAATGTTGCCGGTACAAACGGCAAATATTTTACAATGGACTGGACATCAGGCTGGTATCTATATTCATTTTTCGGAAATACCGGACTTGAGTTTGGTGTAAACGATGACGGTGTTACAAATCATTGTAACTGGAATGCAATAATCACAAGCATTAAAGGTGTGGATGTTGCGCAGGCAATGCTTGATATTTCATCAAAGCCGGGATTTAAGAATTGCACAGATAAAGATTTTCTTGCCGGAGTACAGGACGGAAGCGTGATTGCCGGAGTCAGCGGCTGCTGGAATGCCACAGCAATTCAGGAAGCCTGGGGCGATGGCTATGGTGCAGTGAAGCTTCCTACATACACTTGTGCAGGACAGCAGGTACAGATGGCATCATTTAAGGGATACAAATATATGGCAGTAAATGCTTATACGGAATATCCTGAATGGGCAACCAAGCTTGCAGAGTGGTTTACGAATGAGGATAATCAGAAGCTTCGCTTTGAACAGAAAAATGCAGGCCCTGCAAATAAGAATGCAGCGGCAGATGATGCTGTAGCAAAGGTGCCTTCAATTGCTGCTGTAATGGATCAGGCACAGTACGGTAAGCTTCAAAGAGTAGGTAATTCTTTCTGGGATGCCACAACGAAATTTGGTGAGAATATGGCAGCGGGTAATCCAAGCAATATGGATTTGCAGGAGATGATGGATAATCTTGTTACTGAAATCACCAAATCAGCAGCAAATTAAAGGGGTGAATATAATGGAACAAAAAAATGTTAACAATAATGCAAGTAAAAAAATTGTGGCAAAGAGTAACAAAAATTCAAAAAAGGTTATAGCGAAAAAAGCTGTAAATAAAAAAACAACCAACAAAAAGGCAGTTGGGCAAAAGGGTAGGAAAAAGCTCAGTACCAAAATGATACTTATACCTGTATTTGTAGTTGGCTTTGTCAGTGTGATATCAAGTATATGGTCCTTGAGAAATCTATCAAAGGTCAACAGTGCGGCCTCGCAGATAGTTGACAGTTCAATGGTTGGAACACAGATATTAAACGATATTGAGCTTGAGACATTAGATTTGCATACACTGGCTTTGTCACATATCGTATCCACAGATTTATCATCTATGATAGATATTGTCTCTGATGTACGTACGCATGAGGATAGTATGAAAAAGCTGTTGGATGAATATGCTCCTTACGTGAATCTTGAAACAAAGAGAAACTATAATATTATATGTGAAAATTATACAAGCCTTGTCAAAGAATGCGGAAACGTAATGGCATTCAGTGCCGCCGGTAAAAGCGAAGAAGCCTACAGTGTTGCAAACGGTTCGATAGCCAAATATACAAACAATATAGAAAAGGCTATTTCACAGATGAGAGATAACGTGACCGAGAAAACTAAGAATGAAAGACAAGGCCTTGAGAGCACATATAGGACTTCTGTTGTCACATGTGTGATTACAATAATTGTCAGTGTTGCAGCACTTTTAGCCGTAGTAATCTCTGTCATTTCAATGGTTATCAAGCCTCTTACTAAGACACAGAAGGAGATTGACGGAATTATTGTAAATATTGACAATAAAAAGGGTGATCTTACGCAGAGAGTGGGATATATGTCTAATGCCGAGGTTGACGCTGTAGCAAAGGGAATAAATGTATTTATGACAAAGCTGCAGACCATCTTTAAGGCTGTGGTTACAAACTCTGCCAGGATGGAAAGGGTTGTTGATGATGTACGACAGAGTGTACAGACCAGCAACAGCAGTGTTTCAGACCTTTCAGCCCTTACAGAGGAACTTTCAGCTACAATGCAGGATATTTCAGAAAATGCCTCTGTTATCAATGAGAACACTGAAAGTGTAGCCAAAGAGGTTGAGACCATCGCACAAAAAACAGATGAACTGAGTGATTATACGAAAGAAATGAAGACTCATGCACAGTCAATGGAATCAGTTGCCCGTACCAATATGGAGTCTACAGACAAGAAGGTAAGGGAGATTCTTGATGTTTTACAGCAGGCTATAGAAGAAAGTAACAGCGTAAAGCAGGTTAATACACTTACAAATGACATTCTAAACATTGCGAGTCAGACAAATCTGCTTGCATTAAATGCTTCGATTGAGGCAGCAAGAGCAGGCGAAGCAGGAAAAGGCTTTGCTGTGGTTGCAACGGAAATCAGTCAGCTTGCGGCTGCCAGCCAGGAGGCTGCCAATAATATCCAGCGTATCAATGGTGTTGTTACAAATGCGGTTAATAACCTTGCTGAAAATGCCAATGGCCTTGTTGAATATATGAATGACTCAATTCTCCCGGAATTTGAACGTTTCGTAGAGTCAGGAGGAGAGTATAAGGATAAGGCTTCATATATAGAGGAAACCATGACAGATTTCAAGGATAAAACAGATTCTCTCAAGAAGTCCATGACTGAAATTTCGGCATCTATCAATACTATTTCACATGCTATCAGTGAGGGCGTTAATGGAGTTGTTTCGGCAGCAGACAGTACACAGCTTATTGTTGAGGATATGGATAATATTTCTCATAAGATGGATGAAAACTATGAGATTGCCGATTCATTAAAGAAAGAAACATCAATATTTGTAAAGCTTGATTAGTATATTATAATATGACTAAAGAATCCGGATTTATTAAAATAAAGCCGGGTTCTTTTATATTTTCCAAAACCTACTAAATTTTCCTTAAATTTACTCAAAAAAGATTTACAATACATGACATAAGTATTAGAATAGAAATATGATGTAGTATAATTGTACTATTTAACATGGTGGTTCATTAAATGGAAAATAAAGATGTATTTGAACTGATAATAGATAATGCCATAGAGATTTTTCTGGCATTTGATAATGATAATTGTATATGCAAGATTAATGAGATGGCCAAAAAAGAGCTGCAGCTTGATGACAATGCAATAGGTACATCTATTGTGTTTATTTTCCAAAACGGAGATATATCAGAGCTCATTTTTGATGGTGTGGCAAGAGAAATGATGATATACCGCAAGAATCAGACATGTTTCAGAGCCTTGGTTAAGGCGATAAAGACAGACAGTGATGTATCACCATATGTTTTGATGATAAGAAATATATCTGACCAGTATGCGCTTGAAAAAGCAGCCGAGACAGCTAAAATGGAGGTGGCTGCCAATGAACAGGTAAAGACAGAGTTTGTTGCTAATGTAACACATGAGCTGCGCACACCGGTCAATGGGATTTTGGGAAATATAAATATTTTGCTTGAGAATGAAACTGACTCCGGTAAAATAGATGCGCTCAATACAATAAAAAGAAGCTGCAACGCGATGAATGAGCTGATAAATGGGATTTTGGATTTTTCTAAGCTCAATGCTGGCAAGTTTACATTGGAAAAGCGCAAGTTTAATTTTAGAAAAATGGTTGATTTTGTGAAATCGACTCATATGCCAAGGATTACTGAAAAGGGACTTGAATTTTTTGTTACAATATCACCTGAGATTCCTGAGGCTGTTATCGGAGATGAGCTTCGCATAACGCAGATACTTAATAACCTGCTTTCAAATGCCTGTAAATTTACTCATGTGGGAAAAGTTTCACTTGAGATTCTGATGACTGCGAAGGAAAAAAACAGAATTGAGCTTTTTTTTATAGTACTGGATACAGGCATTGGCATAGCAAAATCGGATATGGATAAGCTGTTTAAAAGCTTTTCGCAGGTGGATGCTTCTGTGTCAAGAAGATATGGAGGAACAGGACTGGGATTGAACATTGCAAAGCAGCTCGTGGACCTTATGGGAGGACATATTACTGTGGACAGTGAACCGAACAAGGGTACCATGTTTTCATTTTCAATCTGGGTTGAGTCTGTTGATGAAGAAAACGATATAAAGCTCACAGAAAACAAGTATGCTAAAAATATAAGGGAGGTCTTTGAAACTGATGAAGAGCTTTCAAAGACCTATGAGTATGGCAGCAAGGACAATATATCAGAAATGAAAACTCATATGTCGAAGCTCATTCTCTGTCTTGAAATGGATAACTGGGAGAAGGCAGAGATGTTTGCGGATTCAATAAAGCGGCTTACATCACAGGCACCAAAGGATATAAAGGTTCTCGCGCTTAAGCTTAAAATGGCAGTTCAAAAGGCAGACTATGATCAGTCGGTTGAGAAATATAATGAGCTTAAAAAAATATGTGATTTGTAGGTTTAGGAGACGTCATGAGTGATCAAAAGAAAATTCTAATTGTTGATGATGTTGAGGCAAACAGATTTGTCCTTAGAAATATTATTTCTGATATGGGATATTTACCTGTACTTGCAGAAAATGGAATACAGACACTTAAGATTATGGAGCATATAAAGCCGAATCTTATTTTGCTGGATGTGGCAATGCCGCAGATGGACGGCTTTGAGCTGTGTGGTATTTTGAAAAATGACCCGCTGACGCGTGAAATACCGGTTATATTTA
This sequence comes from Agathobacter sp. LCP21S3_B2, assembly GCF_052118705.1. Lineage (NCBI taxonomy): Bacteria > Bacillati > Bacillota > Clostridia > Lachnospirales > Lachnospiraceae > Agathobacter > Agathobacter sp. LCP21S3_B2. The sequence continues at coordinate 159,864 of NZ_JBQKGQ010000001.1, forward strand.
TTTCAGCCTTTGATTCGCCGGATGATATAACAAAAGGCTTTTCTGTGGGAGGAGAGGATTATATCACAAAACCCTTCATTCATGAGGTGGTGCAGGCACGCATTGCTGTGCATTTGAAAATAGCTGATATGAACAATGATTTGCAAAACGCAAACAGAAAGCTTGCTTTATCTGTACAACAGCAGCTTAAGCAGATGGAACAGGAAAAGAAAAATGTTTTATATGCACTTGGACGCGTGGCAAGGGAAAACTCCTCATATGATGTAAAGCATATGGAGAGACTTCAGTATAACAGCAGGATACTGTCGCAGGCGATGCAGCTGTCACCGGGGTTTGAGAGTGTTATATCTGATTTGTTTGTTGAGACAATAGAGCTTGCCGCACCACTTTGCGATATCGGAAATGTGGCAATTCCATCGGCAATCCTGCAAAAGAAGGGAAGTCTTACATTGCTTGAGCAGAAGGTAATGGAGACACATACAACAATAGGAGCCAAGATACTGCGGGATGTGCAGGAACAGGGAGATTATAATGATTTTGTAGATATGTCAATTGAAATTGCAAATTATCATCATGAGAACTGGGATGGTTCGGGATATCCGGAAGGACTTAAGAAGGATGGCATTCCGCTGTCAGCCCAGATAGTTTCGCTGGTGGGAGCATATTGCTCACTTACAGAGGAACGTCTTTACAGAAGAGCATTTAACGATAATCAGGCATTCGAGATACTTGGGGCTGAAAAAGATATAAAGTTTAACCCAGAGTTATTTGATATATGCAGGAAAATATCAACACAGTTTATTTGAAAAAATGAGATTTGATCATGACAGAAAGAGAATTTTTGAGAATAAGGGATTTTTTGAAAAGTAAATATGGTATTGATATGAGCCATAAGAAAACAATAATGGAGGGAAGACTCGAAAACTATGTCAAAGGTGTGGGCTATAACAGCTATGACAGTTATATGGATGCCCTTGAATCAGACATAACAAGAGAGCTTGAAAAAAGGCTTGTTGACATACTGACGACAAATCATACCTATTTTATGAGAGAGCCTGAGCATTTTGATTTTTTTAAAGGTGTTGTTCTTCCATGGATTAAGAAAAAAGAAGCAGCAGATAAGGAGCTTCGAATATGGTGTGCAGCCTCGTCTACAGGAGAGGAAGCATACACAATAGCAATGATCATATTGGATTATTTTGGGTTAGAGAAGGAAGCGTGGGATACACAGATACTTGCAACTGATGTATCTACAGCAGTGCTTGAACAGGCAATAAAAGGAATATATACACAGGAGCAGATTAATCCGCTTCCACAGGCTTGGAAAAGAAGATTTTTCAGGAAGATACCTGATGAGGACTGCTTTATAATAACAGATGAATTAAAGAGAGAAGTGCTTTACAGGAAGTTTAATTTGATGTCTGCTTTTCCGATTAAGAAAAAAATGCATGCAATTTTTCTAAGAAATGTGCTTATCTACTTTGATGATAATACAAAATTAAGTATACTAAAGAAGATATATGACTGTCTTGAGCCGGGAGGATATCTGTTTCTCGGAAAGACAGAGACAATAAACAGACAGGTGGTACCGTTTAAGCTTGTATCACCGGCAGTTTTTAGAAAATAAGAGGAATTCATAATGAAAAAAATAAAGGTTCTGGTGGTTGAGGATTCTATTGTGTTTAGAAACCTTCTTGTTCAAAGTCTTGAAAAGGACAATGCACTTGAGGTTGTAGCCACTGCATCAGATCCATTTGAAGCAAGAGATAAAATAATTAAATACAGACCTGATGTGATGACACTGGATATAGAGCTTCCGAGAATGGATGGACTTGAATTTTTAAGAAAACTAATGCCACAATATCCAATGCCGGTTGTCGTAATAAGTGCGCTTAGTGAAAAGGTGTTTGATGCAATGAAGGCCGGCGCTGTTGATTTTGTTGCAAAGCCCGCTGTTGCTGACAGAAAACAGCTTGACAGCTTTTTGTGTAATGAACTTCCCGTTAAAATAAAAGTGGCATCAACTGCAAGAGTGAGCAGATATAAAAAGCCGGTTATGTTTGATAATAATTACAGCACATCCTCTAAATCAGAAACAAATCTGATAGCAATCGGAGCTTCAACAGGCGGGACGGAGGCGATAGCAGAGGTGCTGAAAAATTTTTCGACTGATATACCGGGAACGGTTGTGGTTCAGCATATGCCACCCAAATTTACTGAAATGTATGCCAACCGGCTGGATTCGCAGTGCAGGGTCAAGGTCAGGGAAGCCAAAAATGGAGATATAGTCGCAAAAGGGGAAGTGCTTATCGCTCCCGGAGGTGATGAACAAATGTCCGTAGTAAAAATAGCCGACAATTATCAGGTAGTTTTGAAAAAGGGTGAAAGGGTCAACGGACATTGTCCGTCGGTTGACGTTCTTTTTAACTCTGTAGCAGAGGCTGCGGGTTCACATGCGATAGGTATTATTCTTACCGGTATGGGAAGAGATGGAGCAAAAGGGCTTCTTAAAATGAAAAATGCAGGAGCGCGTACAATAGGACAGGATGAATCAACCTGTGTTGTCTATGGAATGCCAAAGGCTGCATATGATATTGGCGCTGTCATGTACCAGGAAAAGCTTCAGAGTATTGCTCCAAAAACATATAAACTAATTAATCAAGGATAAGGAGAAGAAAATGAAAATTTTACTTGCAGAGGATGATTTTGCCACAAGAAAATATATGGCAAATTTCCTGTCAAAATATGGAAGCTGTGATGTGACCGTAGATGGAATGGAGGCTGTAGATGCGTTTATGCTCGCCCTTGAGGAGGAAGAACCGTATGATCTTGTCTGTCTTGATATTATGATGCCGGTTATGGATGGCTATCAGGCGCTTATGGGTATACGAAATCTCGAGAAAGAGAAAAATATACCTGAGGACAAGAGAGTAAAGGTGATAATGGCAACAGCCTTAAACGAGGAAAAAAATGTTAAAATGGCATTTGATCTGGGATGTACCATATATTCGGGCAAGCCGATTGACCAGGCAAAGTTTGAGCAGGCATTAAAGAAAATAGGACTTATTGATGAAAAATAAAGAAAGGCGAATGTGCAATGGGTGTTGAGTTTAATACCCAGGATATGCTCGATACATATCTGTTTGAGAACACACAGCTTCTTGAAAATTTACAGGAAATAGTTCTTGAACAAAAGGACGAGGAATGCTTTGATGAGGACAGTATGAATGAGATATTCCGTACAATGCATACGATAAAGGGCTCTTCAGCCATAATGATGTATGACGATATTACGGCAATAGCTCATAAGCTTGAGGATGTATTCTTTTATTTAAGAGAATCGCATCCGCAAAATGTCCCTCATGTGGAGCTTGTAGAGCATGTCCTGGAAGTGGCAGATTTTATAACAGAGGAAATGGATAAAATCCAAAACGGTGAGGATGCAGATGGAGATTCCAAACCTATAACAGCAAAGCTTGATGAATTTCTTACAAGGCTGAAAAAACAAAATAACGAAGCATCACCGACGGTTGAAAAAAAGGATACCTCAGCAAAGCAGTTTTATATTCCACCGGCAGTTTCGGGAAGCACTTATCATTATTTCAGAATAGTGATAGAGTATTTTGAAAATCTGGAGCTTGCAAATGTACATGCGTATAAGGCAGTATATTCTCTTAAGGCAATTGCAGCAGAGATGCTTTATGAGCCTGAAAATATTGTATCTGATGAGAATACCGCTGAAGCAATATTAAAAGACGGCTTTAAGATTCTTCTTAAAACATCAAAAGACAGGAAGGATATAGAAGCTCTTGTAAAAGCAGGCTATGATATCAAAAGGGTTGATATCAGTGAATGCACGAAGGAAGAATATGATAATGGCTTTGGTGAAACAGCAGCCGATTCACTTAAAATAGATTTAGATTCATCCGTTGAAGAAATAGAGGCAAGGGCGACAGAAGGTGATGAACAGGCCGGAAAGAAAAAGCAGCCTGCGCCGGGAGATTATGTCGTAGCTTCAAAAGAACCCGGAAAAGGCAGAAAGCTTGCAAAGGATAAAAAGCCAAAGAGCGAAAAAACTTCATTTATCAGTGTGGATATACACAAGATGGATATGCTTATGGATCTGATAGGAGAGCTTGTTATTTCGGAATCCGTAGTGCTGCAGAACCCGGATCTTAAAGTGCCGGGGCTTATGCTTGACAACTTTAACAAAGCGGCTGCACAGATGTCTAAGATTTCGACAGATTTACAGAATGTAATCATGTCAATGCGAATGGTTCCGCTCACCAATACCTTCCAGAAAATGAACAGAATTGTATTCGATGTTTCAAGAAAGCTTGGAAAGGATATTAATTTTGAGATGGTGGGAGATACAACTGAGGTTGACAAAAATATAATTGAGCATATTTCTGATCCACTCATGCATCTGGTAAGAAATTCCGTAGATCATGGTATTGAGTCAAAGGAGGAAAGAATTGCAGCAGGTAAAGATCCAAAGGGAACCGTTACCCTGTCAGCCAAAACTGAATCAGGAAAGGTATGGATCAGTGTGAGTGATGACGGTACAGGACTTGACCGTCAAAAAATTATTGCAAAGGCAAGAAAACAGGGGCTTTTAGATCCGTCAAAGCCGGATGATGCGTATTCGGACAAAGAGGTTTATCATTTTATCACACTGCCGGGTTTTTCCACCAATGAAAAGGTTACAGAATACTCAGGACGTGGTGTCGGAATGGATGTGGTTATATCAGATATCCAGAAAATAGGCGGAACGCTCGAGATAGAAAGTACTCCCGGATGTGGCAGTACAATGAATTTAAAGATACCTCTTACACTTGCGATTATAGATGGAATTGTGATGAAGGTAGGTACCTCCAGCTTTGTTATAGAGGCGGGTGTAGTAAAAGAATTTGTAAGCGTTAAGCAGGATATGATGATTCGCGACCCGGATGGCACAGAGAGTGTGATGATAAGGGGCGAGGTTTATCCGGTTAGAAGAATCGGAGACTGGTATCATATAAGCGGCTGCAAAGAAAACGTAGAGGATGGAATGATGGTGATTCTTGAGGTGGAAGGAAAACATATATGTCTGTTTGTTGATACACTGATTGGAAAACAGGAGATAGTTGTAAAACCGATTCCGTCGTACATCAAAAAGGTCAAAGGTTTATCGGGGTGTACGCAGCTTGGAGACGGAAGCATAGCATTGATTCTTGATTCGGGAGGTATTGTGGAATAGATTTTTTGATAAAAACGAAAAAGAAAGGAAAAGCTTATGGCAGATAATGATGCACAAAAGGATAAGTATGTTACATTTAAATCCGGCAGTGAATATTTCGGAATTAAAATCGAATATGTAAACGAGATAATTGTTTATCAGGAAATTACCGAAATACCGGAGACGGAGGATTACATTAAGGGTCTTATCAATCTCAGAGGTAAAATTATACCTGTGGTTGATGCGAGAATCAGGTTCAGGCAGGAGCCGTTTGAGTATAATGACAGAACCTGTATTATTGTGTTGAATGTAAAAAATCTTGTAGTCGGTCTTATTGTGGAAAAGATTGCAGAGGTTGTGGAGATTACAGAGGGCAACATTGTTCCTAATCCAAAGATTGGAAAGGCAGATAAATCACAAAACAAATATGTATACGGTATAGGAAGGGTTGGCGATAAAGTAAAGCTATTGCTGGATCCTGAAAAATTATTAAACGACGAAGATACAGCACTTTTAGAACAGATAACAGATGAGAAGGAGGAGTAAAGATGAAAGGAACATCTTTTAGAAACAAATTAATAATTACATTTTTGGGAGCAGATTTAATTATATTGTTAACAATAATTCAGACTTATTTATTTTCAAATAATCAGCTTAAAGCAGATGATCCGGTAAAATATACACATAGTTATCAGTTTTTTCTGGGAATTGTATTTTTTGGCTCTATTATATTTATGGGGTTTACCACAATATACTTTTTAAGAGGTTTCAGAAATGGCTTTAATAAAATAAGTGAGGTAACGCATGAGCTTATAGCAGGAAATCTCGATGTGGATATGGGTGAGATAAAAAATGATGAGTTTGGCAGACTTAAAAAAGATTATCAAAAGCTTATAGACGCACAGAAGGAAGAACTAAAACTTGCTGAGGCTGTTGCAAACGGAGATTTGACAGTTACCATTGTCCCAAGAAGTGATAAGGACATGCTTGGATATGCACTTCAAAAGATGGTAGAGAAGAATCTGCATGCACTTTCAAACATCAACGAGTCAGCATATCAGGTTATGACAAGCTCTTCACAGGTGGCTAGCGCAAGCGAGGCACTGGCGCAGGGCTCAACAGAGCAGGCGAGTGCAATTGAGCAGATTACATCTTCAATTACGGATATTGCAGAGAAGACAAAGGTTAATGCGACACATGCGACAGAGGCATCAGACCTCATGCACAGTGCAATTGATTATGTAAGCAGGGGAAATGAGCAGATGGAAGGCATGATGAATGCCATGGATGATATTAATAAATCATCAGAGAGCATATCAAGGATAATTAAAGTGATTGATGACATTGCATTCCAGACAAATATTTTAGCACTTAATGCAGCAGTTGAGGCAGCAAGGGCAGGCGATGCCGGAAAGGGCTTTGCTGTTGTTGCTGAGGAGGTTAGAAATCTTGCGGCAAAGAGCGCTCAGGCTGCGGCAGAAACAGCGGAGCTTATCGAAAGCTCAATTATAAAGGTTGAAGCGGGCTCTAAGATTGCAGACGATACCGCAAAGGCACTGGAATTAATTACAGATGGTGTGACACAGAGTGAGAAGATTGTCAACAATATTGCCGAGGCATCAAATTATCAGGCAACTGCTGTAGCACAGATTAATCAGGCAATCAATCAGGTATCACAGGTAGTACAGAATAACTCAGCTACAAGTGAGGAGTGTGCAGCCGCAAGCGAAGAGCTTTCAGACCAGGCCATTCATATGAGAGACATGATTTCTATTTATAATCTTGGAGAGTCTTCTGGTCAGGGGCAGATTGCCGTGTCAGAAAACAGAACGGAAAAAATACATATGCAGAGTAATCCAAATGAGCAGATAATTTCACTTGGAGAGGGAAGCGGTAAGTATTAGTTTATGTTATAAGTGCAGAGGGGTTATATGTACAGTCAGAACAGACGAAGGGACAACACGGAAAAAATTATACTCATAATGCTGGTCATAAATTATTCTTTTATGATTTTTAGTGCATTAAAACTCAAATGGAGTACATGGTTACCGACATTTATGGTAACAGTGGCAGCAGTCTCTGTGATTTCATATGTTGGGAGTTATTTTGATTATGAGGGCAGGGCTAAGCTTAATTCCATTCTTATAGTAGTCTGTTTTGTGCTTTATTCGATGCATACAGGCGATATTGGTTCAATAATAGTGCCTTTAATTGCGCAGACAGTGCTTATTGGCTTTTATGATATAGACGGTATCCTTTTATATAATACGATTGCGTTATCTGTGATTGTTTTTTATCATGCAGTCATACTCAAATCCTTTACCTTATCCTCAATAGATGATATATATAATAATCTTGTACCTATAGGCAACGCATATCTGGTGATTTTTTATATACATTTGCTGGGAATCAGGAGACGCAGACGCGACAAAAGACTGGGCCAGGTTGAAAAAGAACTTAAAGAGGCTGAACAAAGCAAGGATGATTTTATGGCAAATGTCAGCCATGAAATACGTACGCCCATTAATTCTATAAACGGCATGAGCGAGATTATGCTGCAGAACAATCCTGACGAAAAAACCAGGCTTAAAGTGGAAAATATACAGATGTCCTGCAAAAGACTAAATTCTCTTGTGGATGATCTCATCGATTTTTCGGATTTAAGAACAGGAAAATACGAAATAAATGTATCGAAATACAGTGTTGATTCACTAATCAATGATATAGTGGAATTTGCATATGTGCTCAGAAAAAATAAAGATATTGAGATAATTGCAGATTGTGACAGCACAATACCATGTGAGCTGTTTGGCGATGAGGCAAAGATAAAAAGAGTTGTTTACAATATTATAAGTAATGCGGCAAAATTCACGAGTATAGGCTGTATAGCTGTAAAAATCGGTTACAGAAGAGAATTTTACGGAATCAATCTGGTGATTACTGTCAAGGATACCGGAATAGGCATGGATAAGCGTAATATTGAGAAAATATTTTCAAGCTTTAATCAGGCTGATACAAAGAGAAACAGACAGGAAGGTGGAGTGGGTCTTGGTCTTCCAATTGCAAGAGCAATCATTGAGCAGATGAACGGAACTATAACGGTAAGCAGTGAACCGGCGGTGGGAAGTGAATTCAAGGTTGTAATACCTCAGAGGGTGGCAAACCAGGAGCCTGTTATTTCTGCTGAGTTCGATACAAATGAAAACGTACTTGCATATTTGGATATGGAGCAGTTCCATCTTATGCAGATGAGAGATGAGTATAAAGCGGCAATAGATAATATGTCAAAAAATCTTAAGATACCTATGCATATGTGTCACAATCTGGCTGAATTTAAGCGCAGGGTCGAATTGAGCAGATATACTCATTATTTTATAAGCTATGTAGAGTATAGCGAGGATAAAGATTATTTCAATCAGCTTGCCGAAAAAGAAAACAATTTGATAGTTGTCATAGACACAGAGCAGGAGGAAAAAATAGAATCAGACAGAATAATAAAGCTTATGAAGCCTATATATGTTTTTTCTGCAGCTATGGCTCTTCTTGGAAAAATGGATGAAAACAGAAATAGTATCTCGACAGACAATTATGACAAATTTACGGCACCACAGGCCAGAGTGCTTGTGGTGGATGATGACAAGCTGAATCTGAATGTTGCAGTAGGGCTGCTTAAGACATTTAAGATTGAGGCCGATACCGCATTAAGCGGTGAAGAGGCACTGAAAATGGTTGACTCAGGAAAATATGATATCATATTTCTTGACCATATGATGCCTGATATGGATGGGATAGAGACCTTCAGACGTCTTAGAAAAAAGAACGGATTTTATTTTATGGAGGTTCCTGTTATTGCACTTACAGCCAATACCGTACTAGGTGCAAGAGAAATGTTTTTGAAAGAGGGCTTTGAGAATTTTTTGCCGAAGCCAGTTGAAATGTCCGAGCTTAAGAAAATACTGAAAATGTATTTACCGGAAGATAAAATAATCGTGGGAGATTCTTTTGCCGGAAAAGAAACTGACAGCGTTAAAACCGTACAGGCGAAAGAACAGCCGCCACAAATCAAAACGGCTGATTTTATAGATTATAAGCAGGGAATTTTGTATTGTGGCTCAAGAGAAAATCTTATGAAAATCTTGAAGGTGCATATAGAAAATGGCAAAAGTACGTTAGACAAAATAAAACAGGCATATGAAGAGGCGGATTGGAAAAACTATGTCATTTATGTGCATGGTCTTAAAAGTTCAATGAAAAGTGTCGGAATCAATAAGCTTTCGGATATGGCAAAAAATCTTGAGCTTGCAGGAAAAGAGGATGATACAGCTTACATAAAAGACAACAATGATGATTTTGTCAATGAGTATATACGTGTTTTAGATGGCCTTAAAGAGATGTTCAAAGACGAAGAATGCGAGAAAAAACAAAGATCTTTGATACAGCTTACAAGCATACAGTCCGATGAGCTTAGCGCGATTTACAGTGCTTTTGAGGAGGCTGTTTATTCTTTTGATGAAAGTAATATGCTGCATATAATAAATGATTTAAACGGCTGCTCCTATGGTCAGGTGGTACTGGCTGACAGAACAGGTCAGATTGAGCAGAAAATAAGAAACTCTGATTACATGTCTGCACTTGATATGTTAAAGAAAATTATTGATGAATTGCTATTGGAAGGTGATGATAATGCCTAAAAATCTCACGGAATACAACATAAGAGAAAAATTTTTAAAAAAGCTGATTGATATCGGAGTAATAATGTGTTTTTTGGGTATGATAGAGCAGATTGTTGTACAGCCATGTATTAAATCAATCATGCTGATGGTGCTATTATTGGTTTCACTGATAATAGGCCATATTTTATCTTCAACTCTTAACAGAACAGATTTGGCTGAGATTGTCATTGGTGTGGCTGCGATATATGTTGTATTTCCGTTGATGTATTTTACCAATGGTGGAATTACGGGTGGTGCACCCGTGTGGTTTGTGCTGGGAATGTTTTATATTATCTGTATTTTTGATGGGATAGAAATGTATTTGTTTCTTATTCTGGCTATATTGGATGATATTGTTGTTTATCTGATAGGTTACAAATATCCAAAGCTTATAATCCCCATTAAATCAGATGCTCTTGCTGTTTTAGATTCATTATTTGCAATTGTGTTTATTGGAATATTTCTTGGAATGATTATGAAATTTCAATTGAAATCCTACAGCAAGGCAAGAGAAGTAGCTATATATCAGAAGAATGAAACTGAAAAAATCAGTGCTTCAAGAAGTACGTTTTTTGCAAATATGAGCCATGAAATACGTACGCCTATAAATACTATAATTGGTCTTGATGAAATGATATTGAGGGATGACACGATTTCTGATGAGGTGGCAGAAAATGCTGCTGTAATACAAAATGCAGGAATAATGTTGCTTTCCCTGGTAAATGATATCCTGGATTTTTCACAGATTGAAAATAAAAAAATGCGTATATATGAGGTTAGTTATAATACACAGGAAATGTTTAGCGAGCTTATATCTGTTATAAGGAACAGGATTGAATCAAAGGGACTGGCATTTTATGTAAATATAGAGCGTACGCTGCCGTCTGTTATGCGTGGCGATCCTAAGAGAATAAAGCAGGTGCTTTTGAATATCCTCGTAAATGCTGCCAAATATACGAAGGAGGGAAGTGTTACGCTTACAGCCAACGCTGAGAGTATATCTGATAAGAGGTGTAAAATAACGGTTTCTGTTGCAGATACCGGAATTGGCATAAAAAAGGAGGTAATAGATCGCATTTTTGACAGTTTTTCGCGTGCTGACGGCTCTGAGATTAACAGAATTGAGGGAACCGGGCTTGGTCTGTCAATCTGTAAACAGCTTATGGATTTGATGGGTGGAGAGATAACGGTGGACAGCATATACACAAAGGGGTCAGTTTTTTCCATTGTTTTAGAGCAGGATATTATTGATGGCAGTCCGATTGGAAATATAGATTTTCTTGCCAAAAAAGAGGGAGAGCATACCAAATTCAAGCATCTTTTTGAGGCTCCGGATGTCAGAGTTTTAGTGGTAGACGATAATGATGCATCACGTATGGTTACGGTGAAGCTGTTAAGAGGGACAAAGGTGCAGATTGATGAAGCAAATTCAGCTTTGGAGGCATTGAATCTGACCAGCCAGAAGTATTATAACATTATATTGCTTGATTATATGATGCCGGAAATAAACGGTGTAGAGGCCTTGCAGAAGATTAAACAGCAGGAAAACGGCCTGTGCAGAGGCTCACAGGTATTACTAATGACTGCAGAGGGTGAGAGAAATGTTATCAATGATATAATGCAGGAGGGCTTTGACGGTTATATAGAAAAGCCGCTTGAGGGAAACAGGCTTGAAGCATCCATAATGTCTCATATTCCTAATGAATTTTTGGAATACTGTATTGATACACACTATGTGTCTGAAAAGAGTCTTGCAGGGGATATGCAGGAGAAGGCAGATGTATTGAAGAAAAGGCTGATAATAACAACGGACTGTGTATGTGATATTCCAATCGAAGAGGCAAAGAGTATGTCTGTAAAGCAGGTATATCAGTATATAAATACACCCGGCGGACGTTTTAAGGATACGGTTGAAATAGGAATTGACAATATCTCTGATATGATTTTGAATGACAGAAAAAAGATATCAGTCTCAGCGGTCAGCGTAGAGGATTATGAAGACTTCTTCGCAACAAGGCTTACAGAGGCAAAGGAGCTTATTCATATATCAGTGGCGATGAATTTTGGCAAAAGCTACTATAATGCGTCGAATGCTGCTAAATGCTTTGGCAGTGTAAATGTTGTTAATTCGGGACAGGTGTCTTGTGGAATGAGAATTGTATTAAAGTATGCAGCACAGAAATTAAGTGAAGGTGCCACCGCTAAGGAAGTTATTACAACGATCAACAGCATTCAGGGAAGAATTAAGGCAGAATTTCTGCTTGACAGTATAGAACCGTTTTATGAAAATGGTTTTGTGGGTAAAAGAAAAAAGATAATATTTGAAGCCTTAAATCTTCATCCGATACTTGTAGTCAAAAGAAGCTCTCTTCACATTAGAAGCTTTATGGTTGGAGACTTTGAAAAGGCAAGAGTGCGTTTTGTAAAAAGGACGGTTAAGAAGCTTAAGGGCAGGCCGATATCGGATATAAACATATCACATTCAGGTATTCCTGTAAAAGAGCAGGAGCTGATAGCGGCTATAATAGAAAAAAATGTAAATTGCGATGATTTTGTTATAGAAAAATCATCAGTAACCAATGCGTGTATTTCGGGTCCCGGAACGATAGGTATTGCTACATATATAGATAAACAAAAATAAAGTATTAAGCTCATCTTTGTAAAAATATTACAAATTTTATTTATCCGGAAAAAATCTGAAAAAATATCCGGATTTATCTTGACAAATCCGGATATTTTGATAAAATATATGTTAGTGCAATTAAGTATAGATACCTAACAGTTGATGCACAATACACAACTGGAGGGAGGTTAGGTTTTAGGTTATGTCTAGTGTAATAGTTAAAGAAAACGAGACTTTAGATAGCGCATTACGCAGATTCAAGAGAAACTGTGCAAAAGCAGGCATCCAGCAGGAGATCCGTAAGCGCGAGCATTACGAGAAACCAAGCGTAAAGCGTAAGAAGAAATCTGAAGCAGCTAGAAAAAGAAAATACAATTAATGTATTAGAGAGAACTACCGCGTGCGGTAGTTCTTTTGTTATGCGTTAACATAATTTAATAATAAAAATTTAATTTGCATATTTGTATTATTGCTAGTAAAATAGGACTTAGTGAAAAGAAAAGGAGTGAATTACAATGACAAAAATTGACATTATTTCAGGTTTCCTTGGAGCTGGAAAGACTACATTTATCAAGAAAATGATAGATGAGGCTTTTAAGGGTGAGCAGATAGTTCTCATAGAGAATGAGTTCGGTGAGGTTGGTATAGACGGTGGCTTTTTAAAGGATGCCGGCATCCAGATTACTGAGATGAACTCAGGCTGCATCTGCTGTTCACTGGTAGGTGATTTTGGTAAGAACTTAAATGAGGTTATTACTAAGTATCATCCGGACCGTATCTTAATCGAGCCTTCCGGCGTAGGCAAATTATCAGATGTCATGAAATCAGTTATAGATATCGAAAAAGAGCAGCCGGTCAAGCTCAATGCACTTGTTACAGTTGTAAATGCGCTTAAGGCAAGCAAGCAGATGAAGGCCTTTGGTGAGTTCTTCAACAATCAGATAGAGTATGCCACAACAGTTATCTTAAGCCGCAGCCAGAATGCTACACCTGAGCAGCTTGAGTTTTGCGTAAAGCAGATTCAGGCTTTAAATCCAAAGGCTTCGGTTATCACTACTGACTGGGATGCTATTAAAGGAGAGCAGATACTAAGGACTATGGAGGGTCAGGACAATCTTGAGATGAAGGTGCTTGCAGAGGCACGTCATGCACAGGATGAGGCAGAGCATCATCACCATCATCATGACCACGATGAGCATGAGCATCACCATGACCATGATGAGCATGAGCACCATCACGATGAACACGAGCATCACCACGAGCACGGCGAGGGCTGCACCTGTGGCTGTCATGACCATGATCATGAGCACGGACATCATCATGCTGATGATGTATTTACAAGCTGGGGCAAGGAGACTCCTCACAAGTTTGAGCGCGCTAAGCTCGAGGAAATCCTTAAGCAGTTTGTAGAGGATGACAAGATTCTACGTTCAAAGGGCATGGTAGAGGGCACAGACGGCAAGTGGATTTACTTTGATATGGTTCCGGGTGAGTATGAGATTCGTGACGGCGAGCCTGACTATACAGGACGTATTGTTGTTATCGGAACAGATATCCACGAGCATGAGTTGGAAGAGCTCTTTGGACTTGCTTAAGTATATTTTAAATAGTTACACATTAACACAATAATCAGAAAGGAACTAACAAAATGGCTGAAGAGATTCCAGTATATTTATTTACCGGATTCATGGACAGTGGCAAGACTTCACTGATCAAGGATACCATTTTTGAGAATGATTTCGCTAATGGCTCAAAGGGGCTTATCATTATGTGCGAGGATGGCGATGTGGAGTATGATATGGACAAGCTTAAGGCTGCCAATTTCCAGGTTGCAGAGATTGACTCTGAGGATGAGTTTACAGCAGCTAAGCTGAATGAGCTCAACATGCAGTATCTGCCTGAGCAGGTATTTATCGAGTACAACGGCACATGGGGCATTGATAAGATTATAGAGGCCGAGCTGCCAAAGGGCTGGGTTATCGTGCAGTCGCTCGCCACAGTTGATTCCACCACATTTGATCTTTATATGAACAATATGCGCGCGATGATGCAGGAACAGGTATTTGCGAGTGATGTTGTCATATTTAACAGGACAGATGATGATACAGACAGAGGCCACTTAAGGCGTACCATCAAGAATATCAACCGAAAGGCTCAGATTGTCTATGAGCGCAAGGACGGTACTATTGATGAGCGTCCGGAGGAGCTGCCGTTTGACATAAATCAGGATGTGATTGAGCTTTCTGATGCAGATTATGCCATCTGGTATATGGATGCCATGGAGAATTATAAAAAGTACGACGGCAAGGTTGTTAAATTTCTTGCTCTTGTATACAATCCTGATAAGCTTAGAAAGGGCGTTATGGTACCGGGCAGATTTGCGATGACCTGCTGTATAGAGGATGTGACCTTTATAGGCTTTAAGTGCAAGTATGAGGATGAGAGCAGCATCCCTCACAAATCGTGGATTACCATCACCGCAAGGGTGCATGTGGAGTTTGCAAGAGAGTACAAGGGAAAGGGACCGGTGCTTTATCCGGTTTCCATCGAGCCAGCCGAGAAGCCGCAGGATGAGCTTGTATACTTCTCATAAAAGTTGATAAATACAGGAATCGGTTCATTTTTTGCATGAATTGGTTCCTGTTTTTGATATAAAGTACTGGTCGAATGTCAAAAGATAACACAATTTCATAAGCATATAACATATTTTTATGGAATATCTAAAGAAATATATTGAAAAATTATATCATTTCATTTAAAATTAAAAAAGTATGAAATAATTGAGTATCAGATTACATATGTAATGGGATAAGATTTAACTAGGAGGAAGACTATGTATCCAATAGTTCGAAAAGAAAAATTGGCTGACAATATTATCCTTATGGATATAAAGGCACCACGAGTTGCAAAAGAGTGTCTGCCTGGTCAGTTTATCATCGCAAAGACAGATGAGGTAGGAGAGAGAATCCCACTTACCATCTGTGATTATGACAGGGAAAAAGAGACTGTTACTATCGTAGTACAGACTATCGGTGCAGGAACAGAGAGAATGATGGCTCTTAATGAGGGAGATTCATTAGAGGATTTCGTCGGACCCCTCGGCTGTCCATCAGAGCTTTGTCAGGAGGATAACCTCGAGGAGACAAAGAAAAAGCACATCGTATTTATCGCAGGAGGTCTTGGTACAGCTCCTGTATATCCACAGGTTAAGTGGCTTAAAGAGCATGGTGTGGATGCTGATGTCATCATGGGCTTTAGAAATAAGGATATCCTTTTCTTTGAGGATGAGATGAAAGCTGTTGCAAAGAATCTCTATGTTTGTACAGATGATGGCTCATACGGCTTCCACGGTAACGGCAGCCAGCAGCTTCAGGCACTTGTTGATGCCGGCAATACATATGACTGCTGTGTAGCTATCGGACCTATGATTATGATGAAATTTACATGTCTGCTCACAAAGAAGCTTGAGATTCCTACAATTGTTTCAATGAACCCAATCATGGTTGATGGAACAGGTATGTGTGGTGCATGCCGTCTGATCGTGGATGGAAAGGTTAAGTTCGCATGTGTTGACGGACCTGAGTTCGACGGACATCTTGTTGATTTCGATCAGGCTATGAAGAGACAGCAGCAATATAAGACAGAGGAAGGCAGAGCTAAGCTTGCCTATGAAGAGGGCGCAACACATCACGGTGGCTGCGGAAACTGCGGAGGTGACAAATAATGGAAGTCGATGTATTAAAGAGAGTACCTGTCAGAGAGCAGGATCCAAAGGTTCGTGCCACAAACTTTGAAGAGGTTTGCTACGGCTACAATAAAGAAGAGGCAATGGCAGAGGCAAGCAGATGCTTAAACTGTAAAAATGCACAGTGTATGAAGGGTTGCCCTGTTTCTATCAATATTCCTGCATTTGTTGAGCAGGTTAAAAATGGTGATTTCACAAAGGCTTATGAGATTATCTCAGAGTCATCAGCACTTCCTGCTGTATGTGGACGTGTATGCCCACAGGAGAGCCAGTGTGAGGGCAAGTGTATCAGAGGCTTCAAGGGCGATCCTGTCTCAATCGGAAAGCTCGAGAGATTTGTTGCTGATACAGCCAGAGAAAATGGCATCAAGCCAAAGACAGCCGCAGAGAAAAACGGCAAAAAGGTTGCTGTTATCGGTTCAGGTCCTGCAGGACTTACATGTGCCGGAGACCTTGCAAAGCTTGGCTATGATGTAACTATTTTTGAGGCACTTCACGCTGCCGGCGGAGTATTAAGCTACGGAATACCGGAGTTTCGTCTTCCAAAGGACAAGGTTGTTGCGGCAGAAGTAGAGAATGTCAAGGCACTTGGTGTTAAAATCGAGACAAATGTAGTTATCGGAAAGTCAGTTAAGATTGACGAACTTATGGAGGAAGAAGGCTTTGAGGCTGTATTTATCGGTTCTGGAGCAGGACTTCCAAGATTTATGGGAATCCCTGGAGAGCAGGCCAACGGTGTATTTTCTGCTAATGAGTTCCTTACAAGAAATAACCTCATGAAAGCTTTTAAAGAGGGTTATGAGACTCCTATCTCAAAGGGCAAAAAGGTTGTAGTTGTAGGTGGTGGAAACGTAGCCATGGACGCAGCCAGAACAGCTCTTCGTCTCGGTGCAGAGACACACATTGTATACAGACGTAGTGAGGCAGAGCTTCCTGCACGTAAGGAGGAAGTACATCATGCTAAGGAAGAGGGAGTTATCTTTGATCTTCTTGAGAACCCTACAGAGATTCTTGTTGATGAGAATGGCTGGGTTAAGGGTGTTAAGCTTATCAAGATGGAGCTTGGAGAGCCTGATGCATCAGGACGTAGAAGTCCTGTTGAGATTGCCGGATCTGAGTATGAGATGGAGTGCGATACAGTGATCATGTCACTTGGTACATCTCCAAATCCACTTATTTCTTCTACAACAGTCGGTCTTGATACAAACAAGAGAAAATGTATCGTAGCTACTGAGGATACAGGTGCAACCTCAAAAGAGGGTGTATTCGCAGGTGGAGATGCCGTAACAGGTGCTGCAACGGTTATTCTTGCCATGGGGGCAGGAAAAGCAGCAGCAAAGGGTATTGACGAGTTCTTATCTGCAAAATAATATAGAGCTTAAAGCATATTCTATGTTTTACTTTATAAAAAAAGCTTCCGGCTGGATTAAATCCTTTCGGAAGCTTTTTGGTTATACGTTTAGAGGATACTTTAGCCACCTGTTTATAAAATTTATATACTAAGTTATATGTTATGTTTATATAAAGGCATTTAGCATCATTGTGTAAGACAATTAATAAGCCTTGTATTATCCTCTGGCTTCATTATACAAAATCGTATGAACCGCTCCTTGAGTCCGGGAAATGTAGAGCAGTCCCTTATCATCATGCCCTGCCTTATGGCACGCTCAAAGAGCATATGTGCATCCACACCTTCATCAAGTATCTTAAGCAGATAGAAATTGCTATAGGATGGATAAAGCTTGAATTTATGTGATTCCTCTATCAGCTGTTTGCACCTGTTTTTCTCTGAAAGTATCATGCTTCTTGTTTTGTCTATATATTCCTCATCCAAAAACATGGTTTCACCTGCGACAACGGCGAGTGAGTTAATCATCCACGGATTTTTGTTTGTGTTTATGTCTGTAAGAATTTGTGAATTTGATGTGATGGCATAGCCCAGGCGAAGCCCCGGAGTGGCAAAAAACTTGGATGTGCCGCGCAGTATAATCACATTGTCAAACAAGGCCGTCAGAGGGATTGCTGAAAGCTCATCCACATCCGGCACAAACTCTATATATGTCTCGTCTATCATCACGTAAGTATTTGTCTCTTTACAGTGGGTTAAAATCGTTTTGAGCTTATCCGGTGTGATAAGGCTGCCGGTCGGATTGTTGGGATTACAGATGATGACAAGGTCGGTATCAGCTGTGATTGCAGAGATGAATTCATCCGGATTAATCTTAAAATCATCCTTTTCCTTAAGAAAATAGTATGAGATATCACTGCCGTTTATCCTTAAATCTCGCTCGTACTCAGAGTAAGTCGGACCAAGCAGAAGTGTCTTTTTAGGGGCTGTAATCTGAATGAAAAGTGAGATGAGCTCCGTGCATCCATTTCCGACTGTTATGTGATTGTAATCGCACTTGCAGTAGCTGCCGATAGCCTTTCTGAGAGAAGTATACTCCCTGTCAGGGTATTTTGTGATTGCATCAATGCGCTCAGACAGCGCCGTCTTTAGTTTACCGGATTCACCGAGTGGGTTGACATTTGCTGCAAAGCTCACAATATTTTCTTTCTTTATACCGTATATTTTTTCTATTTTTTCAAGGTCACTGCCGTGAAAATGCTCCTTTTGTTCTATCATTAGCTGTAATTTCCTTTCTGTTTTGCATTGCAACAGCATAGCAAATCGTATATAATTTACATTATATGATTAAAGGGTCAAAAGGTATCATCGATGCATGCTTGCATGCAATTCGATGTATATCTTAGTGACCCGCACTACACCGAGAAAGTAGCAATTTGCTGCGTGGACGCAGGAAATTAGCGGATTTCGAGGTGTAGTCAGATTACGGGAATGCGTAGCATGTAGTAATCTGATTAATCATAAATGAGGGGCAAAATACCTTTTGACCCTCATATCATTATATAATAAGTGTATAAAAAATCAACATTTAACGTAAACGGGGTAACAATTGTGCGAGCACGTATAGGGCAGATAGCTGCCGGCAGATTTAATGGCACGAAACCGATTTTGGCGTTTTCAGAGGAGACAATAGACCTTTCGGTCATTGAGGGAAGAAGCGAAGCGGGAAGCTTTGTAATAGAAAGTACGAATCAGATAAAAATCCGTGGTATAGTTTATTCGACTAATCCGAGGATGGAATGTCTGAATCCGCATTTCGAGGGCGAGAAAGTCAGGATTCGTTATCAATTTAACAGTAAGGGTCTCGTAGAGGGCGATGCCTGCGAGGGCAGCTTTGTGATTGTATGTAATCAGATTGAGTACAGTCTTTCTTTTTGCGCAAGAATCACAAAACTTTATGCAGAAACCTCTGTGGGAGTAATTAAAAATCTTGATGATTTTACAAAGCTTGCCCAAAATAACTGGACAGAGGCATATCATCTTTTCTATAACAGAAATTTTCTTAATATTATATCGGAAGATATGGTTGTTGAGAACATGATTTATCGTGGGATTATGGCTGCTAAGCCGTCTTCACGTAATATGGAAGAGTTTTTGGTCGGCGTTCATAAGAAAAAGCCGGTCTCAATAAAGGTTGACAAAACAAAGGAGGAGTTTGAGGCTTCAGCTGAAAATCAAAGTGGCAGCTTTGAGATTACGCGCATGAACTGGGGATATGCGGAGATTCATGTCCGTACTGACTGTGAGTTTATTAAGCTGTCTAGACAGGCATTGACCTTTGATGATTTTATTGGAAAAACCTATGTCTATAGTTATATAATTGATAATGAGCGTATGCACGCAGGCAATAATTTTGGACGCATTTTTATTGAGTGTGTACATCAGACATTTACAATTGAGGTTGCAGCGCATGCAAATGAAAATAAAAGCAAAAATAAAAGCATAAGAAATGATATTAAAAAGAGCGTGGTTGGCGTTACACAACTGTACCAAAGCTACAGATTAAAGAGAATTGTCACCGGCTTGTGGGCAAATGAGACAATAGGTGAGCTTAAGCATCTTCATGCGCTTTGTCCAAAGGAACCTCTTTATGAATTGATGAAGGCACAGGCGTATATTATAAACCGTCAGCGCCAGGAGGCAGAATGGATTCTTAATGATTTTAAGAGAGAATTTAGTGATAAAAAAGCTCCTGTATGGGGATATTATCTGTACTTAAAGACTCTGCTGGAGCGGGAACCGTCATATGTTGACAGGATGACGCATGAGATTGAGCTTATTTTCTATGAAAATCCTGATAGCAGTCTTCTTTTCTGGGTTCTTCTGTTTTTGAGAGAGCAGTATTTTGATAATGATGCAGGTAAGCTAAAGGACATAAGATATTGGATACTGAATGGGTGCTCATCACCGTTTATGTATGTAGAGGCATATTATCTGATGTGGAAGGATCCGTATCTGTTAAAGGAGCTTGGCACATTTGAGCTTCGGATTTTAGGATGGGCAGTAAAGAACAAGGCATTAAGTAAAGAACTTGCAGAGCAGATATTCGAGGTGGTGGAGCTCTCATCGGGTTTTGAAAAAAAAGTGTTTGATTTACTGACAGCAGCCTATGAAGTCTGTCCGTCTGATGAATACGTTGGTATTATATGCAGTTATTTAATTAAGGGACAGCAGAATGATGTCAGATATCATGAATGGTTTGAAAAGGCAATAGAGCTTAAGCTGAGAATAACAGGGTTATATGAGTCATTTCTTATCACAATGGAGGATAGACAGATTTCTTCGGTTCCTGATATTGTGCAGATGTATTTTCAGTACGATAATAATCTGCCATACCGTAAGCTTGCAGTGCTTTATAATAATATAATTGCAGCCAAAACAAAAAAACCGGAAATATATCATAAATATCGCAGTACAATGACACGCTTTGCAATGGAACAGGCAAAACAGTCACATATGGATGATAATCTTGCAGTGCTTTATGATGATATGCTTGAGCTTGGCTTTATCAATGATGAGTTAGCTGTTTCTTTATCATATATTATATTTTCATATAAGCTGATAGTGTTTGACAGACATATCGTAAGAGCTGTTATTTACCAGAGTCAGATGGAGAATCCGCAGATAGTGCCGGTTATAGACCAGACAGCATATTTTCAGTTGTTTTCAGACCGGTATGTCATCTTGTTTGAGGATGAAAAGGGGTACCGGTATGTGGACAGCATCTCATATCGTATGCAAAGACTTATGAATCCGGAAAAGTATCTAAATAAGTGTCTTGAGCATGCACCAAACGAGCTTCCATATATAGCATTTCACCTCAGAAATGTTACGGATTATTCAGGACTTAAGGAAAGTGACAGTATATATTTTAAACAGTTAATTTGCAATAAAGAATTTTCTGACGCCTACAGGGATAAAATGATTGCTGCGATTCTTAAATATTATCGTATTCATGATAAAGCGAAAGATATAAAGCAGCTTCTGCAGAGCATTGATTGCGAGCTTTTGTCTGCTGCAACGAGAAGATATATGATTGAAATGCTTGTTGAAAACCATATGTTTGAAAAAGCATATGATATTGTGCAGGATTATGGAATCGACCAGATGTCTGCAGTCTCAAAGGTTACGCTTTGCGAGAATGCGCTTGCTGCAAGCCAGGAGGAAGACGAGTTTATGCTCAGTCTTTCGGCATCGGCATTTATGACAGGAAAATATAATGATACGATGCTTAAATATCTTTGCGATAACTATTCCGGTCCTACGGATATGATGATAGATTTGTGGAATGCGGCAAAACGGTTTTCTGTATCATCAGTCAGGCTTGATGAAAGGATTATTGAGCAGGCTGTATATACAGACAGGGATTTGACCGGAATATCCGAAATATTTATGTCGTATTATGACAAGGGTGGAAATGATATGCTTGTGCTGGCGTATATTTCAGTGCTGGCAAATAACTATATGATTTCAAATATTTCAGATTGTGATTTTATTTTTGATATTATTGAAAACAGATATGAATGCAGACGCACTCTTAATGATGCGTGTAAGCTCGCACTTTTAAAGCATATGTCAGTAAAAAGTCAAATATCCTCCGTAGAATATGAGATAGAGGATGCTTTGCTTGACAACTATATTTGCCACAATATGTATTTTGATTTTTTTGCAAGGCTTGACTACAGATTGGTGCAGAAATATTATCTGTATGACAAAGTTTTTCTTCAATATATGGCTACTGAGGAGAATTGCCGTGTGGTACTGCATTACAGTCGCGATGAGGATGGGGATGATTTTACAGAGGAGGAGCTGCAGCCTGTTTATGGTGGAATTTATGTCAAAACCTTTGTCATGTTCTTTGGCGAGATGATCAGGTATTATATTACACAGGAGAGTGACGGAAGGGTATTGATTAAAGAGAGCAGCAGACTCATCTGCAACAACATATATGGTGGAGCTGACCACAGCAGATATAATCTTACAAATGAGATAATAATATCAAATACACTGCTTGATGATGAAACATTTTGCAATAATGTCAGTGAATACCGCAAAAAAGACAGCCTGACAAAGCAGATATTTACACTGATGTAAAGAGGAAAGGATACAGATGGAGAGAAAAAGCAATTCTTACTATATAGGCATTGATATCAATGATAAATATGCTATGGTAAGCTTTCTTCAATTTAATATGAAAGAGCCGGAGACGGCCAGCACAATTGCGGGTTCAATGGTGTATCAGATTCCTTTGGTGCTTGCCAGAAGAAAGAACATGGGAATGTGGTATTATGGTGATGAAGCCCGCAAAATGTCAAAAAATGCTGAGCTGGTATGCATTGATAATCTGCTAAAGAGAGCTATGTCTAAGGAAAAAATCGTTATTGAAGATGAAGTCTTTATGGCGGAGGACCTGCTTGCTTTATTTATTAAAAAGCTTATTGCTTTACCTTCCAAGATGGGTAATCCCTCAGTGTGTGACAGACTGGCCATATGTCTTAAGCAACTTACCAAAGAAAACGTGAAGCTGTTTGTCGGTCTGCTGCCAAAGCTGGGGCTTAATTCTAAGCAGCTTATGATTATAGACCATAAGGAGAGCTTTTATTATTATACCCTGAATCAGGAAAAATCTCTGTGGCTTCATGATGTTTTTCTTTTTGAAAAGGATAGGGATAATCTGAGCTGTATGGGTTTGAAGCGTGATACAAGGACAACACCGCAGGTGATTTCAATTGACGAGAGAGTGTATGATACAATTAAAGAGAACGACTGGGACAGCTATTTTACGGGAATTATAAAAGATACATTAAAAAACCATACTGTCTCAACGGTGTATCTGGTCGGAGATGGATTTTCACAGTCATGGATGAAGCAGTCGTTAACTATATTGTGCAGCGGACGCCGTGTTTTTATGGGAAACAACCTTTTTTCTAAGGGGGCCTGTTATGCTGCGCGTACAAGAGATAATGAAGACAGTTGGCCTTTTGTCTATATGGTTGAGAATGAGATGAAATTCAATTTGAGCCTTAAGGTAAAGGATAGAGGAAATCTTTCTTTTTACAATTTAATCAGTGCAGGGACAAACTGGTTTGAGGCTAAAGGAGAGTGTGAGGTTATTATTGGAGACTCATATGAGGTGGATTTCTGGAAGCAGCTTCCAAAAAGCAGGGAGGCAAAGATAGAGACGCTTGAGCTGACAGATATGCCTGTGAGACCTGACAGGGCTACGCGAATAAGAATTACAGCGACACCTGTGTCGGATGATAAGATTGATATTGAGATTAAAGACCTGGGCTTTGGAGAAATCTTCAGAAGCTCCGGTAAAGTGTGGCATTATGAAATGACTATGTAGGAGGGCATATGGGAGAGCTATTACTTTGCAATGGACCAATTGCAGCCATGCCCTTTTATCTGGAGGGTGTGTCGATAAATATATATTCGATAGAAGAGCTTGATTATTATATTATAAATAACGTATATCTGCTGGATAAAAGCTTCATGAATCAGGAGCTTTGTACGTGGATAGAAAATCAGGCAAACCTTAAAAAGCTTGCGGAGCATCTTAAAATGATTATATCAACCAATGGCCGTTTGTCAGCATTTGTCACTGAAATACTTGAATATTCAGGCTATTGCAGTGCCACGCAGATATCATCGGTTCACGATATATTAAGAGAGCTTGAGGGGAAAAGTTCATTTGAATGCGCTAAGCTTAGGGCAGACAGTCTTATGGAAGCGGGAAAGTATCAAAATTCCATTATTGAATATAGGAAGCTTTTGTCATCGGAGGAAGCCAAAACTGCTGATACAGCACTTTGCGGCAACGTATATAACAACATGGCCTGTGCATATGCAAGATTATTTCTGTTCGAAACAGCAGCGGTTTTTTTCAGAAAAGCTTATCAGTACAACAAAAACAGAAAATCGTTGTGGTCATGTCTTATTTCATACAAATGTATGGGTGATGATGATAAATTTAATGCGGTTGTAGAGGATTACCAGGTAGATGAATCGGAGCTTGTTAAATTAGAGGATGTGATAAAGGGATTTTATTCGGGCAGTGAGAGCTCATTGATAGATGCCAAAGCTGCAGAGATTAAAAATATGTCAGCTAGAGAAAAGGCAGACATTATTTTAAAATATAAAGAGGAATATCGTTCACATGTTATTTAAACATCGAAAAAAAACAAATCAGCAAGAGGAAAATACGCAAAAAATAATAAAACAGGAATCAGCAGAGTTTCAGGTGGTTGATGCCTGTGAACAGATGATAGATGCGGCAAGAGAATTCGAGGCCGCCAGGGAAGAGTATGCGCAGGTTACAAATTATCTTACGGATATAGAGCGTATGGAAAATATGAAGGACCCGGACAAAAAGCTCATGTGCGATGCCGCCGCAAGCATAGCACAGCTTGAAAGAAAAAGGTCGGAATTTCTAAAAACCGAAAACAAAATATCAGACAGCCAGTATGTGCAGATGCAGGAGCTTGAGGCTGAGATACCCAGGGCAATAAAAAGACTTGAAAAAAACGAGAGAAATCTTGATGCCATAAACAGGGATTTGAGATTCCTTGAGAGTGAAAAGATGGAGCTTGACATTGAAAAGGATGAGGCTGTGGCAGCGCAAAAGAAGGTTAGAATTTATGCCGTTTTTGTTATTGCGTTTTTTGTGACAGTTGTTGTACTTTGTATGACTCTTCGATTTCAGCTTGATGTTGATACAACAGTTTTTACATTTGTCGGCGCAATTATAGCTGCTTTTGCCGGAACATTCGTGTTTTATTCGTATCAGGAACAGCAGAGACAGATACGAAGCTGTAATGTAAACAAGAACAGGGCTATTGTACTCGAAAACAGGGTCAAGATTAAATATGTGAATGTGAAAAATACGATAGATTACACTTATGAGAAATATCACATAAAAAACTCAAAGGAACTGATATATATATATGAGCAGTATCTGCTTGCAGTAAAGGAAAAAGAGCGTTTCAGACAGACGAATGAGGAGTTGGAATATAACAGTAAAAAGCTGCTTCGGGTGCTTCAGACCAATGATTTTTATGATGCAAGAGTATGGCTTAATTATACAAATGCTATTGTAGATCACCGCGAGATGGTAGAGCTGAAGCATGAGCTTATAGGCAGAAGACAAAAGCTCAGAGGCCGCATGAAGTATAATATTGAAGCTGTTACCGGGCTTAGAAGGGAAATATTGTCACATAGAGAACAGGTTGGAGACAAGATTAATGAAATCAACCGGATTTTAAATAAAATTGCCGAGCTTAATATGGAACTTGAATATGAGGATTGATTAAATGTCCATATTGTTATATAATTTCAATTTGAAAAATGATTAAAACAGTAACTGTAAGATGATTTTATAAGAGGATTATTAATGGTTACAAAAAATATTAATATAGAGGAGCACATTTCAATGAGTAAGATTAGAACACGATTTGCACCAAGCCCTACAGGAAGAATGCATGTAGGAAATCTGAGAACTGCACTTTATGCATATCTGATTGCAAAGCATGAGGGAGGAGATTTCATTCTCCGTATAGAGGATACAGACCAGGTACGTCAGGTGGAGGGTGCTGTTGATATTATAAACAGGACACTCGAAGAGACAGGTCTTGTCCATGATGAGGGACCTGACAAGGATGGAGGATGTGGTCCATATGTGCAGAGTGAGCGTGTGGCACAGGGGATCTACATGAAGTATGCAAAGGAGCTTATTGACAAGGGAGAGGCATATTACTGCTTCTGCGACAAGGAGCGTCTTGACAGCCTTAGGACAACAGTTGCAGGCAAGGAAATCTCTATCTATGACAAGCACTGCTTACACCTGTCAAAGGAGGAGATTGAAGCAAATCTTGCGGCCGGCAAGCCATATGTTATCAGACAGAACAATCCTACAGAGGGCACAACCACATTTGAGGATGAGATTTACGGAGATATCACAGTGGATAATGCAGAGCTTGATGATATGATTCTTATCAAATCTGACGGATATCCTACATACAATTTTGCAAACGTAGTCGATGATCACCTGATGGGCATCACACATGTAGTCAGAGGAAACGAATATCTTTCATCATCACCTAAGTACAACAGACTTTATGAGGCATTTGGATGGGATGTGCCTGTATATGTACACTGTCCGCTTATTACAGATGAGGAGCATCATAAGCTTTCAAAGAGATGCGGTCACTCATCCTTTGAGGATTTACTGGATCAGGGCTTCCTTACAGAGGCCATTGTAAACTTTGTGGCGCTTCTTGGATGGAGCCCGGCAGACAATCAGGAGATTATGTCACTTCCTGAGCTTGTTGAGAAGTTTGACTATCATCATATGAGCAAATCACCTGCTGTATTTGACTTCACAAAGCTTAAATGGATGAATGGCGAGTACATAAAGAAGCTTGATTTTGACAAATTCTACGATATGGCACTGCCATACATTAAGGAGGTTGTCACAAAGGATTATGACCTTAAGAAGATAGCAAGGATGGTTCAGACACGTATTGAGATATTCCCTGATATCAAGGAACATATCGATTTCTTTGAAAAGCTGCCGGACTATGATATTGCCATGTATACTCACAAGAAGATGAAGACGAACCCAGAGACATCACTTGAGGTATTAAACGATGTGGTTCCTATTCTTGAAAGCTGTGATGATTTCTCAAATGATTCGCTCTTTGAGACTCTTAAGGCATATGCCACAGAAAAGGGGTATAAGATAGGCTATGTTATGTGGCCAATCCGTACAGCTGTTTCAGGCAAACAGATGACACCGGGCGGAGCTACAGAGCTTATGGAGGTGTTTGGCAAAGAGGAGTCTATAGCCAGAATAAAGAATGGTATAGAAAAGCTTTCTAATAACTAGATAAAGGTATCATATGGATTTTAATAAAGCCCAGCTTGGCGCCATCGAACATACTGATGGCGCTATGCTTGTTTTGGCGGGTCCGGGGTCTGGGAAAACCGCTGTTATCACACACAGAACAAAAAACTTAATAAAGAAACATCATGTAAATCCTTCGGAAATTCTTGTTATTACATTTACAAAGGCAGCCGCCGGCGAGATGAAGGAGCGTTTTAATGCGCTAATGGGTGATGAGAGGGTGAATGTGTCGTTTGGAACCTTTCATGCTGTCTTTTTTACCATACTCAAATATGCCTACAGGTTTACAAGTGCAAATATAGCTGATGAGATGACAAGATATAAATTTATCAGGGAAATAATGTCATATTATCGTTTGGAATACAAGGATGAAAATGAATTTATCGGCAATCTTTTAGCTGAAATAAGTATTATAAAAAACAGCCGTATAGATATTGAGAATTTCTATTCAAGCGTATGCGGAGAGGAGATATTCAGGGATATTTATAAAAAATATGAGAACAGATTAAGGGAAAGCAGGCTTATCGATTTTGACGATATGCTCTCATACACATATGAGCTGTTTACAAAGAGAAAAGACATCCTTGCGCTGTGGCAGAACAAATATAAGTACATACTCATAGATGAGTTTCAGGATATAAACCGTCTGCAGTATGAGATTATAAGGATGCTAGCGCTTCCACAGAATAATTTGTTTATAGTTGGCGATGATGACCAGTCCATATACAGGTTCAGGGGCTCAAAGCCGGAGATTATGCTCGGATTTGAGAAGGATTATCCGGACGCAAAGCGGATTCTTCTCGATACAAACTACAGATGTGGTAAATACATAGTTGATACATCCTTAAATCTGATTTCTCACAACAAGGAAAGATTTGAAAAGAAAATAATCGCAGCCAGCAAGTCGGATGTGCCTGTAGCCTTCGTGAATTTTGAGAACAGGAAAGATGAAAATCTGTTTTTGATACGTGATATAGATAAAAAAATGAAGGATGGAGCTGTTTTTAGTGATTTTGCGGTGCTTTTCAGGACAAATACGCAGCCCAGAGCACTTATAGAACAGCTTATGGGCTATAATATTCCGTTTAAAACAAGGGACAATATACCAAACATATATGAGCATTGGATTGCACGTGATATATTTACATATCAGAGGATATCAAAGGGAAGCAGAAAACGCAGTGATTTCCTGCAGATTATGAACAGACCAAAGCGCTATCTTTCCAGAGACAGTCTGTGTGAACCGGATGTGGCCTTTGATGAGTGGATTAAGCTGTTTGATGAAAAGCCATGGATAGCCGAACGTATTGAAAAACTCGAATATGATATGCAGCTCATGAGCCATATGAACCCATATGCCAGTATAAATTATATCAGAAAGGGCATAGGCTATGATGACTTTTTGACAGAATATGCACAGTATCGCAATATAAACAGGGATGATTTGTTTGATGTGATTGATGAAATTCAGGCCGGAGCGAAGGGATATGCAACCTTTGAGGAATGGTATGAGCATATACAGGAATATTCAGCAAGGTTAAAAATATTGGCGCAGAATAAGAGTACAAATCCTGACGCCGTGACACTTGCGACTCTTCACAGCTCTAAGGGACTTGAGTTTGAGAATGTGTATATTATTGATGCAAATGAGGGGATAATGCCATATAAGAAAGCAGTGCTTGAAAAGGATATCGAGGAGGAGCGCAGGCTGTTTTATGTGGGAATGACAAGAGCAAAGACAAATCTGTCAATATACTCTGTAAAGTCAGTCAATGATAAAACAGCCATGGCTTCCCGATTCATTGGTGAGTGTAAAGAAAAGAACTAGAGCTCGTCAAACAGCTCGTCATCCAAAAGCTCATCGAATCTGTCGGCTGCTGCATCGTATTCTTCATCGGATTCGATATTTTCAATTCTAGGGAGTCCCTCTTCATCCTCAAAATAGCGGTACAGATAAACATCGCCGTCCTCATTGTCACTGCCGTCCTCGTTTAATGGTAAAAGTGCTATGTAGTCCTGTTTATCAGCTTCAAAAATAGTGATAACCTTGCACTCTACGCTGCCGTTGTCCAGATCGAGTGTTACGCGGATATCGTCAGCCTCTTCAGGTGTTACAGGGGTTGCTTTTTCTGCCATATGATACCTCTTTCTTTTAAATGTATTATCAGTATTGTGCATTGGGCATAGAAGCTATAACCCAATAAATATATTATAACAAATAATTCTATACAAAAAAAGTCAAAACTAGTATAATTAGAGATATAAAAAATTGATTGGATGGTGCTGCATGAGATTCAGACTGACAGAGGGAAACTTTATAAGAATAGGTGCATACAAGGAAGGAAATACAGCAGTGTTTACCTTCGCTGCACAAAAAGAGGATGAGTGCAACATTGTCCTTACAGACATAGCTCAAAAGAAAAAATACAATATAGAGGTGCCGGCACAATATTCGCTCGGGTCACTTCGGTCGGTGAGGATTCATGACTTCGATTGTGAGAAATTTTCATATTATTACCTGATAAATGGTGTAAGACACATTGACCCATATGCAACCATAATATATGGAAGGGAAAAATGGAATGACTGTGACAGAGCTGAAAAGGATTATGAGATAGAGTGTGGCATCGACAAGACTGCCATTGACTGGAAAAAGGATATCCAGCCGGAGATAGGTCGTGACAGGATGAAGCTGTATAAGCTTCATGTGAGAGGCTTTTCGATGGATACATTCCAAAAGAACAAGCATGCCGGAACGTTTGAGGCGGTTTCAGACCGTATAAGGTACATCAAAAAAATGGGATTTACGTCATTGCTTCTTATGCCGGTCTATGAATTTGAGGAAATGACGGTTCCCATTAAGCACGTTGTACCTGATTATGTAAAGCCAAAATATTCTCAGATGCGGACAGAAACAGAGCCGGGGCATTTGGACAAAGCAGATGAAAAGGTCAATTTCTGGGGATACACAAGGGGAAATTATTTTGCTGTAAAGGCATCTTATGCAAATGAGCCGTCTGATGCCGCAAACGAGTTTGCAAGGCTCGTACAAAGGCTTCATAAAAACAACATGGAGTGTATCATGGAAATGTATTTTCCGGATAATACAGACTATAATCTTATACTAAGTGCGCTGCATTACTGGGTACAGCGATTTCATGTTGACGGCTTCAGGCTGCTCGGAAACAAGCTGCCTCTTACAGCTATTATCCAGGATGCAATGCTTAGCCGTACAAAAATACTTTACGACAGCTTTGACATGTCTGTGGTTCCGAAGGACAGAAGATATGAGAATCTCTATATCGACAGGGCAGAGTACCAGTTTCCGGCCAGAATGATGTTAAATCATATAAACTGTAATATGAATGAGCTTTTAAACCAGCAGCGCAAGCAGGGGGAAAATATTGGCTTTATCAATTATATAGCCGACAATAATGGCTTTACGCTTACGGATCTGTTTATGTATAATGACCGGCATAATGAGGCCAATGGCGAGAACAATACAGATGGAACGTCGTGGAATTTCAGCAATAATTATGGCTTTGAAGGTCCATCTAAGAAGAAATACGTAAGAGATATCAGAGGCATAAAGTGGAAGGATGCCATGCTTATGCTTTTTCTGGCGCAGGGGGTTCCTATGATTATGGCAGGGGATGAGATTTGCAATTCCCAGAGCGGAAACAATAACGCTTACTGTCAAGATAACTCTATAGGCTGGGTAAACTGGGCAAACGAAAGCAGCAGGAGAGAGAATGTGCGGTTTTTGACGAGACTTATCCGTTTCAGGAATGAGCATCCTGTGATTTCGTCGGCAAAGCCATACAAATTTTGCGATTATAAGGCGGTGGGATATCCTGACATCTCTTATCACGGTAAGAATGCATGGATAGGCGAGTGCGACCCGACAATGCTGTGTGTGGGGGTTATGTATTGCGGTGATTATAGCGATGAGGACAGAGATTATATTTATGTTGCATATAATTTTTATTCATCAAGAGAGAAGCTCGCGCTTCCTAAGCTTAAGAAAGGAATGAAATGGTATGCGGTGTGCGACAGCAGCCTTAAGACTCCGTTTTATGAGAATGAGACTGTGTGTGAAAATCAGCAGTATGCGGATGTGAGTCCGCAGTCAATATGCATACTTTTGGGAAAATAATATGAATGCAATCAGGCATTTTATGACAATTACACATCATAAGCTTCTGGTTATGGCAGGCTGTTTTCGGATTGGCCTTTATAAGCAGGGACTGCTACATGACCTGTCGAAATACACTCCGACAGAGTTTCTGGTGGGCTGCAGATATTATAAGGGCTATATGAGCCCCAATAATGCGGAAAGAGCTGATAAGGGGTATTCGGCGGCATGGCTGCATCATAAAGGGCGCAATAAGCATCATCTGGAGTATTGGATTGATTATGCGGTTCCAAAGCCTGGTGAGGACATCCATACACCAATGGAGGGGATGAAAATGCCCATAAAGTACGTCTGTGAGATGTTTATAGACAGAGTAAGTGCCTCCAAAAACTATCAGAAAGAAAAATATACTGACAGCAGTGCACTTATATATTATCAGAAAAGTGTAGCACACTATATGATTCATGAGGATACTAAAGCACTTCTTGAGTATCTGTTAGTTATGCTCTCGGTTAAGGGCGAAGACTATACATATTCATATATTAAAAATGAAGTGCTTAAGGGAAAGGTGCCCTACGAAAAGAAATCCCTAAACAAGCTTGAAGAGAGACTTCATGTCTGATGGAATATCGGATATGAGGTCTATTTTTTTGCCTGTGACAGGATGTATAAATTCAAGCCGTCCGGAATGCAGAGCCTGCCTGTCCATGTACGTATAATCAGGGTTATATAAAAAATCACCTATAAGCGGAAAACCGATGTATTTCATATGTACACGTATCTGATGAGTTCGCCCGGTCAAAAGCTTAAGCTTCACGAGGGAGAGATTTTTATCAGGATTGTACTTAAGCCTTGTATAGTCAGTGATGGCATATTCACCCTTGTCAAAGTCTACACACCGCTCTATGGCTGAGTCTGATTTCCTTGCGATTGGAGCATCAATGCGTCCACAGTCAGGGGTACAGCCGCTGCAGACGGCATAATAGGTTCTGTGGATATCACGCCTTGCGACGGCTTTGCCCAAAATCCCGCTTGCGAGGGCGTGCTTTGCAACTATAGTCAGTCCTGTCGTGTCGCGGTCGAGCCGGTTTATACACCTGAACACAAATGATGCCCCCTGACTGTTAAAATAATACATAAGGGCATTGGCAAGAGAATTGTCATGATTGCCCATTGAGGGGTGCACCGGCATGCCGGCAGGCTTATTTATCACGATGAAATCGTCGTCCTCATAGGCTATGTCGAGCGGGATTTTTATTGGCAGGATATTGTCTGAATTGCAGTTTTCGACAATATGAACACTTATTTTGTCGCCGGCAGATATTTTTTCGTTTGTGTAAGCCCAGATACCGTTTCTTGTGATACCGTTATTTGTTTTTTTTAGATTTACAAGCACCTGATGTGTGAAACCATGTTCCTTAAGGAAGGCTTCTACCGTTTTTTCGTTGTCGTTACGGGTCGTTTTAAAGTCAATTATTCTTTCCATGGCAAAGATTATATCACAAATTAATTATTTTTACATATGATATTATAAGCAAAAAATGTCAAGGTGCCTTTGTGAATACATTTTTATCACCGCTAAGTAAAGAACAGGAGAAAATATGTCTTGATAAACTTGCGCAAAATGATAAAGAGGCAAGGGATGAACTGATATTACACAATATGCGCCTCGTGGCACATGTTACTAAAAAATATGCAGCAGGAGAGGAGGATACACAGGAGCTTATTTCCATAGGCACTATAGGGCTTATCAAGGCAGTTTCATCGTTTAAACCCGATTATGGGAACCGATTTGCAACATTTGCCATCCGGTGTATAGAAAACGAGATTCTGATGTATTTCAGAAACAAGAGAAAATCAAGGGGCGATGTGTCGATATTCGAGCCTATAGGCACAGACAAGGAGGGAAACCAGATACATCTTGTTGATGTAATAGAAAATGATCAAAATGATGTGCTCGAGGATATTTCACGGGCGAATGAACTTAAAAAGCTAAAAAATGGCATGAAACAGATGCTATCCAAACGTGAATACTATATTCTTGTAAAAAGATTTGGGTTAGACGGCAATGACGAGCTGACCCAGAGGCAGATTGCGAAGGAGCTTGGAATATCCAGATCATATGTTTCAAGAATAGAAAAAGCTGCCTTGAAAAAATTAAAAAAAATGCTTGAATAAGTGTTTACAAAATCATAAAGTATGGTATTATATAGCCATGTCTTTTATGCATTTGTCTATGCATTTTATCCCAATTGGAATAGGAGAATATATGTACAGTACAGTCAGAACGGCTGTTTTAGACGGAATTAATGCCATTCCGGTGCAGGTTGAGGTGGATATTTCTACAGGAATGCCTGTATTTGATATGGTTGGAAACCTGACACCGGAAGCAAGGGAAGCAAAGGAACGGGTGAAAACAGCACTTCACAATTGCGGGATTGCTCTTCCGGCAAAGAGAATTACAGTCAATCTCTCACCGGCAAATATAAGAAAAGCCGGTACAGGTTTTGATCTGCCCATTGCCGTGGCAATTATGATTGCAATGGGTATTATTGATGAGCAAAAGCTAAAGGGGTGTACTCTTTGCGGTGAACTCAATTTAAATGGTGAAATACTGCCTGTCAGCGGTATTCTTCCGATAGTTTTTGATGAATACGGAAGGGGAATTGAACATTTTATTATTCCGCATAAAAATGAGAACGAGGGGAAACTTGTATGTGGTGCAAAGATATATGGGATAAACCATCTGAAGGATATAATCGAGAACCTTGAAAGAAGTGATGACTTTTTTAAATCAGGTATAACTGAATCAAGGGACTGTGGTGGAAAATATGCTGATTTTGCAGATGTAAACGGTCAGAAATTCATAAAAAGAGCATGTGAAGTGGCAGCAGGCGGTATGCATAATATACTGCTTGTGGGGCCTCCGGGAGCAGGCAAAACGATGATAGCAGAACGTATGCCGTCTATTTTACCGCCGCTTACAGAAAATGAGAAGCTTGAGCTGTCAAAGATATACAGCGTATGCGGACTACTGGACAACGACAATACGTTAAAGGTTGACAGACCGTTTCGAAACCCGCATTATTCTGTGACACAGGCAGCTCTTATAGGCGGTGGCACCAAAATTTCCCCGGGTGAAATTTCCCTGGCACATAACGGTGTGCTGTTTTTGGATGAGCTGGCAGAGTTCAAGGGAGGCATGCTTGATTTGTTGAGAGCACCTCTTGAGGAACACTGCATAAGGCTTTCGAGGGCGGGGAGAAATGTGACTTATCCTGCAAATTTTCTGCTGTTTGGTGCGATGAACCCCTGCAGCTGCGGTTATTATCCCGATATGCAAAGATGCAGGTGCTCAGAGCCTACACTCAGGAGATATTTTGACAAGGTATCGCAGCCTATAATTGACAGAATAGACATATGTGTGGAAGCAACACCACTTAGCTTTGATGAGATAAGCAGTGCATCGGCAAATGAAACCTCAGAGGATATCAGAAAGCGTGTGATAAGATGTCATGAAATACAAAAAAAGCGGTATGCAGGTGAGACGTTTTTATATAATTCCAAAATAACAACGGATAAGCTGGAAAAATACTGCCATCTCAACAAACGCGAACAGAGCTATATGGAGAATATGTATGAAAAGCTTGGGCTTACCGCGCGTACTTATCATAAAATATTAAAGGTTGCAAGGACAATCGCTGATCTGGAGAGTTGTGAAGACATAAAGACAAAGCATCTCAACGAGGCAATATGCTACAGAAGCATCAATGAAAAATTCTGGGGAGGTGCGTGCGGATGAAATTTAAGCTTTGGCTTTCAGGACTTATGGAGATAAGCAATGCAAAGAAAAAGCTGCTGTATGATTGTGGTATTACGGCAGAAAAGCTGTTTTTTATGTCACAAAATGAGCTTAAGGATATACGCTTTTTCACGGACGAGGACAGAAAGCTTGTCAAAAAGTCAGCAGAAAGCTTTGATATAGACAGAGAATGGTCTATGTTTTTGCAGAAGGATATAAATCTTGTTACAATAGAGGATAAGGAGTATCCGGACAAGCTGAGAAATATAAATAATCCTCCGTACAGTCTGTTCTATATAGGAAAACTGCCGGATAAGAACCGCAAATGTGTATCGATAGTTGGTGCAAGAGGCAGAAGCGCATATGGCTGTGAGGTTACAAGAGCTCTTTCAAGAGCCCTTTCGAAGCAGGGAATACAGATAATAAGCGGGATGGCAAGAGGAATTGACAGAGATGCCCATTTAGGCTGTATTGAGGCAGAGGGGAGTACATATGCAGTTCTTGGTTCGGGAGCTGATGTGTGTTATCCCAGGGAAAATAGATTTTTGTACGATAAAATCAGGCTGTCAGGTGGCATAATAAGTGAGCTTGTGCCGGGCACAGGACCGCAGAAAATGTTTTTTCCGATGAGAAACAGAGTGATTTCCGGACTTTCCGACATAGTAGTTATAGTAGAGGCAAAAAACAGGAGCGGCTCATTGATTACGGCTGATTTTGCAATGGAGCAGGGAAAGGATGTATATGTGGTTCCGGGGAGGATTACAGATCCGCTCAGCTATGGCTGTAACAGGCTTATAAAGCAGGGGGCAGACATAATTTATAATATTGATGAATTTGTCTCAGATATAACAATGACAAGGCTTACGGAATGTACACAGATGGATTTCAGAAAAAATTTACTTGATAAAAAGGAGGCATTGGTGTATAGTTTACTCGATTTTTGTCCTATCGGTATTGGGACATTATCACAAAAAGTACCGTATGAATTGGCGGAGCTCTTTGAAATTTTGAACAGTCTCATAAATAAGGGATTTGTTAAGGAATCAATTTCAAATTACTATATAAGGAGTTTATAATGGCAAAGTATCTGGTTATCGTAGAGTCGCCTGCAAAAGTAAAGACTATAAAGAAATTTTTGGGCAAAAACTATGAAGTAATGGCTTCAAACGGACATGTGAGGGATCTGCCAAAGAGCAGTCTCGGAATTGATGTGGACGGAGATTTTGAACCAAAGTATATTACAATCCGTGGAAAAGGAGAAATACTTGCAAAGCTTCGTAAGGAGTCTAAGAAGGCTGAAAAAATATATCTCGCAACCGATCCCGACCGTGAAGGAGAAGCTATTTCATGGCATCTGCTTCACGCATTAAAGCTGGAGGGAAAGGATGTCAGCCGTATCAGCTTCAACGAAATCACAAAGAATGCTGTAAAAGAATCGTTAAAGCATCCGAGAAAGATAGACATGGATCTTGTTGACGCACAGCAGGCCAGACGAGTTTTGGACCGTATTGTCGGTTACAAAATCAGTCCTCTTCTCTGGGCCAAGGTCAAAAGAGGCCTTAGTGCAGGAAGAGTGCAGTCTGTTGCGCTTCGCATCATATGCGACAGGGAAGATGAAATTAACGCATTCATCCCGGAGGAGTATTGGAGTCTTGATGCTACGGTTGATGTAGAGGGCGAAAAGAAGCCTATTACAGCAAAGCTTTATGGAAAAGGCGACAATAAGATAGCTATTTCATCCAAGGAAGAGATGGATAAGATACTTGATGAGATAAGGGGCAAAGAATGCAGGGTACTTAGCATCAAAAAGGGACAGCGCACCAATAAGGCACCGCTTCCGTTTACAACAAGTACCTTGCAGCAGGAGGCTTCAAAGGCCTTGAATTTTCCTATATCAAAGACCATGCGTATAGCACAGCAGTTATACGAGGGAGTTGATATAAAGGGACAGGGAACTGTCGGTGTAATCACATACCTGCGTACGGATTCTGTCCGTGTGTCAGATGAAGCTGAGGCTATGGCAAAGGATTTTATTTCAAATAGCTATGGTGACAAATATCTTTCAAGCGGAGACGGAGTGAGAAAGAGCAGCAAAAATATTCAGGATGCGCATGAGGCAATCAGACCGACTGATATCAACAGAGTACCTTCTGAGATTAAGGATTCGCTTTCAAGAGACCAGTTTAGGCTTTATCAGCTCATATGGAAGCGTTTTACCGCAAGCCGTATGGCGAAATCCGAGTATGAGACGACAACCGTAAAGATTTCAGTGGGAGATTATGTTTTTAACTTCTCAACCTCAAGGCTTGTTTTTGACGGATTTGAGCTTGCATACACTGCAGCTGATGATGCAAAAAAGGAAAAGCAGCCAGTTCTTAAAAATCCTTTGACAGAGGATTCGAAGCTTACTGTTGAAGAATTTGAGCCTAAGCAGCATTTTACCCAGCCGCCTGCACATTATACAGAAGCGTCTCTTGTTAAGACACTCGAGGAGCTTGGCATAGGACGACCTAGTACCTATTCACCTACCATTTCAACAATACTCGCTAGAAGATATATCACAAAGGAAAATAAAAACCTTTATGTGACAGAGATAGGAGAGGTTGTTAATTCTATCATGAAGGATTCATTTCCAACCATAGTGGATGAGAATTTTACTGCAAATATGGAGTCTCTTTTAGATGCTGTGGCTGATGGCAATGTAAACTGGAAAACGGTTGTTGAGAATTTTTATCCTGATTTGAAGGAAGCGATAGACAAGGCGGAGAAGGAGCTTGAAAAGGTAACAATACAGGATGAGGTGACCGATGAGATATGTCCTGAGTGTGGACGAAATCTCGTGATAAAATATGGCCCACATGGCAAATTTCTGGCATGTCCGGGATTTCCGGATTGCAGATTTACAATGCCTTATCTTGAAAAAATTGGTGTGCCATGTCCTAAATGTGGTAAGGATATTGTGCTTAAAAAGACGAGAAAAGGTAGAAAATACTATGGCTGTATAGATAATCCGGAGTGTGATTTCATGAGCTGGGGAAGGCCTGTGAAGGAAAAATGTCCTAGATGTGGAGGATATATGATAGTCAAAGGCAACAAAATAGCCTGCGCTGATGAGCAGTGCGGTTACGTGACTGATAAAATGCCGGAAAGAGAGGAATAACAATTAATGGGAGTACAATTATTAGATAAAACACGAAAAATCAACAAGCTGCTGCACAATAACAGCTCTTCTAAGGTTGTTTTCAACGATATCTGTCAGGTGCTTACGGGTGTACTTGATTCTGATATTCTTGTTATAAGCAAAAAAGGAAAGGTACTTGGCTCAAGCGTTTGCAAAAATGTTGATGAGCTGCATGAGCTTATTGTTGATGAAGTTGGCGGCTATATTGATTCTGACTTAAATGAGAGGCTTCTTGGAATACTTTCCACAAAAGAAAATGTAAACCTGGAGACATTGGGATTTGGTGATGATACAAAAATGTACAAGGCTATCATTACACCGATAGATATTGCGGGAGAGAGGCTTGGAACGCTGTTTGAGTACAGAAGTGAGAGAGAGTATGACATAGACGATATCATTCTGACAGAGTACGGAACTACTGTGGTGGGACTTGAGATGATGCGCTCAGTCAACGAGGAGAATGAGGAAGAAAAGAGAAAGGTGGCTATTGTCCGTTCGGCAATCAGCACACTTTCTTATTCGGAGCTCGAAGCGATAATTCATATATTTGATGAGCTGGATGGTAATGAAGGTATTCTTGTTGCAAGCAGGATTGCAGACAGGGTAGGTATTACGAGGTCTGTTATTGTTAATGCACTCCGCAAGTTTGAAAGTGCAGGCGTAATAGAGTCACGTTCGTCAGGTATGAAAGGAACATACATTAAGGTTGTAAATGATGTGGTATTTGATGAGCTTAATAAAATCCGCAATAAAAATTCCTGAATTAGTAAAGAAATATAGTAAAAAGACCTGTGACTTATATGTCATGGGTCTTTTTTGAATAACCAGGCATTAAATAGAGTATATATAGTACGTAATTCGACAAAATTATACAATATAGTGTAAAAAACAACAAAAATGTCTTGTGTTTTGTGAATTTTACTTTATAATAAATATGATAGAGTACTTATGGAATATATAAATTAATCTGGAAGGTATGGAGGCTTATTAATGATATATTCTACAGCGTTTGATTACGTCAATGTCCTGACAAAGGCAGCAGATGCCAGTTGGAAAAGAGAATCAATAATAACAAATAATATTTCAAATGTTGATACACCGGGGTATAAGCGCAAGGATCTTAATTTCGAGAGTGTGCTTTCCGAGGAGCTTGGAAGGTGCAAGCACAAGTCACTTGACCGTAAGCTTGGAGAGCTGGATTTGTCAAAGCTGACTCCGAATGTATATACAGATCACTCAAATTATTCGTACAGGCTGGATGGAAACAATGTAGATATAGATACGGAGAATGTTGAGCTTGCCTCAGAGCGGATTAAGTACGAGGGGCTTACAAGCAGCATAAATTCACAGTTCGACCGCATGAGGAAAGCAATCGGATGATTTTAGGATGATTAGGAGGTTTACCGGATGGGATTATTTCAATCTTTTAATATAAGTGCATCGGGAATGACAGCGGAAAGGTTCCGTACTGACATTATTGCCCAGAATATTGCAAATGTTAACACAACATCTACGGCATCAGGAGGTCCGTACCGCAGAAAGATAGTTACTTTTTCAGAGAAAAATGTTACACCGTTCAGCCAGGTTTATTCAGCTTCAAAGAATGCGGCAGTTGGAAACGGAGTAAAGGTCAGCAGTGTCAAGTCAGATTATTCGACGGATTTTATCAAGGAATACGATCCTTCAAATCCGGACGCTGATGCTGATGGTTATGTTTCGTACCCGAACGTCAATACTGTGACGGAAATGACTAATCTGATTGATGCAACGCGTGCATATGAAGCAAATGCAACAGCGTTTGAATCAAGTAAGGCTATGGCTGAAAAGGGCTTACAGATTGGTAAGTAAAGACTATATGATTTTTAAGGAGTGATTTGATGGATATATCAAGTATTAACGGAATTTCAACAAATCAGATTGGCTCGATTCTGGATAATTCTTCTTTGAAAAAGACAGAAGAAAGCAATTCGTTTTCGGATGTGCTGTCGGCAGTGATGGGAAGCATTGAGGAGACAAATGATCTGCAAAACAGCGCTGAACAGGAGGAGATCAGATTTGCCCTCGGAGAATCAGACAATACACATGATCTGCTTGTTGCAGAAACAAAGGCATCTGTTGCATTACAGTATACAGTTGCGGTAAGAGATAAAATTATTGACGCATATAAACAGCTTATGCAAATGTCAATATAAGGAGTAATGAATAATGCCTGAACGTATACAAGCTATACTTAATAAAGTGGTAGCATGGTGGAAAAAATTTAATACTAAGCAGCGCACGCTTATGATAAGTGCGGTCTCGGTGGTTATAGTGGCACTTGTCATACTTGCAGTTGTGCTTTCAAGACCGACAAAGGTTGAGCTTGTGGAGGCAGAAAGTGCATCTGACGCCTCGAGTATCAAGAATGTGCTTGAGGATAACAATATTACATATGATGTGGACAGTAATCTGGTGTTTTATGTTAATAAATCAGATGAGGTTAATGCGATTATGGCTTTGGGAGACAATGGTATACCTGCTCAGGCGTATTCGATAGATAATGTCACTGATGGCAGTTTCTCCACTACTGAAGCTGACAAACAGAAAAAATATCAGGTCTATCTGGAGGATAAGCTTAAGGATCATCTGGAAAAACAAAAATATATTGAGGAGGCAAGTGTGGATATCACCATGCCTGATAAGGATGGCACGATTCTGAAGTCTGATGAGGAGGCTACAGCAGCCGTTACATTGGGACTTAAGGACTCAATATCTGATGATCAGGCTTACGCTATAGCAAGACTTGTTGCCACAGCTTTGGGGAACGATACTACAAAGGGCATTACGATTATTGATAAAAAGGCAAATGTTCTGTATTCCGGTGGAGATACCGAATCGTCGGCAGGAATTGCGTCATCTCAGTTGTCATACAAACAGAAGCTTGAGGAACAGGTTAAGTCCGAGGTCAAGAAAACCCTTGAAAAATCAAATGTTTTTTTCGGCATTGAGGTTGGAATGAATCTGGACATTGATTTCAGCAAGACTGAGATTGCACAGAAAAACTACACATTGCCTGAGGGACAGACGGATACGGGACTGCTTGATAGCCAATCGGATTATCAGTCTGATGCTACAAACGGACAGGCAGCAACCCCGGGAACCGATTCAAACAGCGATGATACAACCTACACTACACCGGATGGAACACCATCCGAGTCATCCATCACTGATTCCGATAAGAAATATCTCAATGATGAGAAAATAACAACAAGTAAGAATGATGGAGGAACCATCAAATATGATTCTTCATCAATCACAGTGGTTGCAACAAGATACAAGGTGTATGATGAAAGTACATTGGAAAAAGACGGTAAACTTAAGGATACAACATGGGAGGAGTACAAATCAAAACATGCTGACCCTGTAAAGGTTACTGATGTAGACCAGGATCTTATCACATCAGTACAAAATGCTACAGGAATTTCGCAGGTTTCTTTTCTTGTGTATGAACAGCCTGAGTTTATAGATAAGACATCAAATGCACGTTCACTTAGTGATATCTTACAGATTGTTATAACAGTTCTTATATTTGCTTTACTTGGATTTGTCGTGTTTAAGAGCACACGCTCAACACAGGAGGAACCACAGGAGGAAGAGATTTCTGTTGATTCACTCCTGGAACAGACCACAGAGACAAACGAACCGCTTGAGGATATCGGTTATAGCGAGAAGTCGGAGACACGCTTGCTTATTGAGAAATTTGTCGATGAGAATCCGGAAGCAGCCGCGTTACTTTTACGTAACTGGCTCAATGAAGATTGGGAGTAATATTTTATGAGTGATAATTACAGTGGCATACAAAAAGCTGCTATTTTGTTGATTACATTAGGACCTGAGAAGGCTTCATCCATTTTTCAGCATCTTAAAGAGGATGAGATTGAGAGCCTGACTTTGGAGATTGCAAATACAAGAAGTGTATCTCCGTCCGATAAAGATGAGGTTTTGGAGGAATTTTATCAGGTATGTCTTGCCCAGCAGTACATTGCTGAGGGCGGTATTGGCTATGCAAAGGAGCTTTTGGAAAAAGCCCTTGGAGAGGAAAAAGCACAGGGTGTTATTTCAAAGCTTACTGCATCGCTGCAGGTTCGTCCGTTTGAATTTGTCAGAAAGACAGAGCCAAGCCAGTTGCTTAACTTTATACAGGATGAGCATCCACAGACAATTGCCATGATTCTGTCATATCTTTCATCCGGTCAGGCAGCTATGATTCTCGGTGCGTTACCGCCTGAGAAGCAGGCTGATGTTGCAAGACGTATTGCGCAGATGGATAGAACTTCACCTGATGTTATCAAGGAGGTTGAGAGAGTGCTCGAAAGAAAGCTTTCATCACTTGTCAACCAGGATTACACAATTGTTGGTGGTATCGATTCAATTGTTAATATATTAAACAGCGTAGACCGCTCTACAGAGAGGCGTATTATGGAGTCTCTCGAGATTGAAGAGCCTGAGCTTGCAGATGAAATCAGAAAGAAGATGTTTGTATTCGAGGATATTCTGCTGCTTGATGACAGATCTATCCAGAGAGTATTGCGAGATGTTGAGAACGCTGATCTTGAGCTTGCACTTAAGAGCTCCACAGAGGAAGTACAAAATGTTATTTTCAGGAACCTTTCAAAACGTCTTGCGGCCATGATCAAAGAGGATATGGATTTTATGGGTCCGGTGCGTATGAAGGATGTTGAGGAGGCACAGCAGAAGATAGTTGCTGTTATCCGCAGACTTG
The DNA here is from genome assembly GCF_052118705.1 of Agathobacter sp. LCP21S3_B2. NCBI lineage: Bacteria > Bacillati > Bacillota > Clostridia > Lachnospirales > Lachnospiraceae > Agathobacter > Agathobacter sp. LCP21S3_B2. The sequence goes on from NZ_JBQKGQ010000001.1 coordinate 203,354, forward strand.
AGGATTCGGGAGATATCGTTATTTCCAGAGGTGGAGGTGATGATATAGTTGTCTAATATATTAAAGCAGTATTATGTGACTGATGAGCAGAAAAAGGTTAGAATAATAAATAATAATTCAGCACTCAGAAAGCTGATACTTGAGTCTGTTAAGTCTGATGTTGGTACCAGAATGGATGCCGGTGCGGCAGAAACGGAAGCAGAAAATAAGACAGCTGATCCGATGACTGACGTAGGGCAGACTAATGAAGAGTTTAGTGAAGGCTTAAATGCAGATGTGGTCATCGAACAGAAAGCTGATATTGAAAAAGAAAAGCTGCTTGAAAACGCGAGGCTTGAGGCTGACAAAATTATAAATGACGCAAAGGCTGAGGCAGACAGGCTTATGGCTGAGGCGAAACAGCGTGCTCAGATATTATATGCCGACAATAAGTCAAAAGGCTATGCCGATGGACTTGAAGAGCAGCAAAACGAATTTGAGCAAAAAAAAGCTGATATTGAAAGAGAGCTTGCTGAGAAAAAGGCATCCCTGGAGGATGAATATACAAAATATTCAGACGAGCTTGAGTCAGACCTTGTTGAGGCAATCATCAGAGTATTTGACAAGGTGTTCCATATCCAGTTTGGAAAGAGCAAGGAGATACTGCTTCATCTGGTCAAAAATACAATATCAAAGGTCGAAGTGGGCAGGGAATTCAGAATTCATGTAGCCCACACGAATTATAAGTTTATGCTTTCGCACCTTGATGAGATAAAAGAGCGTATAGGAAATGATATTGATATTGAGGTGGTTAATGATGCAAATCTTGAGGCGAGTGATTGTCAAATAGAGACAAGCTTTGGAGTTTTTGACTGTGGCATAGACATGGAGCTTAATAATCTGGTGAATGATATTAAGGCCCTGTGCAGCTAGGAAAAGGAAGGGGCTACATAATTGTTAAAAACAGCAGAAAAATATTTACAGCTTATAAATGGCGAGTATTACAAATGTTTTGGTAAGGTTGCCAAGGTTGTAGGTCTGACAATTGAATCTGTGGGTCCTGAGGCAAGATTAAATGATCTTTGCAAGATTTTTCTTGATAATGACAGAAGTGATTTTGTGACAGCTGAGGTTGTGGGATTCCGTGATTCACATCTTATTCTGATGCCCTTTGATAATGTGGATGGAGTCGGTGCCGGGTGCATCGTTGAAAATACAGGGCATCCGCTCTCAGTGTGTGTTGGTGATGAGCTGCTTGGACATACAGTTGACGGCATAGGCAGAATTACGGATGCGGATTGTGATGATATAAAGCTTCCGGAGGCTTATCCTATTGAGGCTCCGCCGCCGGATCCTATGTCGAGGGAAATAATAAGTGAAGTGTTGCCGCTTGGTGTAAAGGCTGTTGACGGACTTATTACCGTTGGCAAGGGTCAACGTATAGGTATTTTTGCAGGCTCCGGAGTAGGAAAGAGTACCCTGCTTGGTATGTTTGCAAGAAATACGAGAGCTGATATCAATGTGATAGCTCTTATCGGAGAGCGAGGCAGAGAGGTAAGAGAGTTCATAGAAAGAGATTTGGGACCTGAGGGAATGGCAAGGTCGGTAGTAGTTGTTGCTACATCTGATAAGCCTGCACTCATTAGAAATAAGGCTGCAAAAACTGCTACAAGTATTGCGGAATATTTCAGGGACAGGGGTAAGGATGTGCTTTTGATGATGGATTCACTGACCCGTTTTTCGATGGCTCAGCGAGAGATGGGGCTTGCATCCGGAGAACCGCCGGTTACGCGAGGTTATCCTCCAAGTGTATATTCTGAGATGCCGAAGCTTCTGGAAAGAGCCGGAAGGGCTGACAGAGGCTCTATCACAGGTTTATACACAGTGCTTGTAGATGGAGATGATTTTAATGAACCTATTACAGACACGGCGCGTTCGATTTTAGACGGTCACATAATGCTCGACCGTAAGCTTGGGCACAAGAATCATTATCCAGCCATTGATGTACTTCAGAGTATTTCCCGTGTTATGAGCTCGATAGCCACTAAAGAGCATAAGGCCCTGGCCGGCAAATTAAAAAATGTGCTTGCCACATACAATGAGGCTGAGGATCTCATCAATATCGGTGCCTATAAAAAAGGCTCAAATCCCGATATTGATTACGCGATTCAAAAAATTGCTGCAGTTAATAATTTTCTTTGTCAGGGAACAGATGAAAAATTCAGTTTTGATGAAGAACTGGAGCTTTTAGAAAAGGTATTTGAATAATGGCAAAGTTTAAGTACAGCATGCAGAACATACTGGAAATAAAAATGAAACTCGAAACACAGGCAAAAAACGAGTTTTCTATAGCAAACCGTAAATATCAGACTGAAAAAGACAGACTTGATGAGCTTGTACTTAAGCGTGTGGGATATGAAACGAGGCTTAAGGAATCGCTCTGCGGGGAGCTTAATATTAGAGATATAAACAATCTGAAAAAGGATATAAATTCTATCAAATCAGCAATCAGAACCCAGCTTTCCAATGTAAAAAAGGCCGAGGATGAGCTTGAAATCAAGAGATATGCACTCAATGAGCTTATGAAGGAGCGTAAGACCCATGAAAAGCTGCGCGAAAAGAAATTTGATGAGTTTCAAAAGGAAGAAAGAGACAATGAGTCAAAGGAAATTGACCAGCTTGTCAGCTTTACATATAACAATTAATATTTGGAGGAATTATGGCTGAGATAAATGAAGTAGAGGACTCGAAAGAAGATATTAAATCCAAGCCTGACAAAAAAGAAGAAAAAAAGAGAAAAAAGGCTGAAAAGAAAGAAGCTAAACGTCAAAAAAAGCTCGAAAAAAATGGCGGTGAAGATATAGATTCTGATGATAATGATTCAGCCTCAGGCAAAATAGTGCTTGTGCTTGCCACAATATTGATTATTGTTATCTGGCTCGGTATTTTTGCAATACTGATAAAGGCTGATGTTGGAGGTTTCGGCTCCACATTCCTGACTCCTGCTTTGAAGGATGTTCCTGTAATAAACAAAATTTTACCGGATACAGGTGATGATTATGCCACAACTGAGTCTTCTTCCGAAAATTCAGGATATAAAAATGTCGATGAGGCTGTTGCAAGGATAAAGGAGCTGGAAAAAGAACTTGATGAGGCTAACACAAAATCACAGTCTGACGCACAGACCATAAATGATCTGAATGCCCAGATACAGGACCTTAGCAAGTATAAGGATGAGCAGGATAAATTTGAAGAGGAAAAGGAAAAATATGACGAAGAGGTTGTTTTTTCTGACAAAGCACCCGATATAAAAGAATATAAGGACTACTACGAGAGCATAGATCCGGCTAACGCAGAGGTCTTATATAAGCAGGTGTGTGAACAGTTGCAGGAGGATGATCAAATCAAGGATTACGCACAGACATATTCGAAGATGAAGCCAAAGGAAGCTGCAGCTATATTTGACAGCATGACAGATAATTTTGAGCTTGTCGCCAAGATTCTTAATGCAATGGATGCACAGTCCAGAGGTAATATACTTGGTAAAATGGATTCGAATAACGCAGCAAAGGTCACAAAGATTATGAATCCTACAAATACTGACAGCACCACAAAATAATCAAAAGGAAAGGAGGAGAAGAATGGCAGATACAAATATATCTGCGGTAGCAGCATTAAACCTTGTCACAACGGCATCAAAAGCAGGTAAGACGGTGCAACAGGTCATGTCAGCAAAATCCACAGGCTTTGATTTTAAGAATATACTTGGAAAGCAGACATACAATGGCACAAATGACAAGAGCAGTGTCGACAGGGCTGATGTGACATGTAAGGATAGCAGCAATGTATTTACGCGGACGTTTGATATTCAAAAGGCGGATGACAGCGGACTGTCAACGGCTGATGCCGATGAAATTACTAAAAGAGTGTCATCGCAGATAGTTGAAAAGGTGACAGAGGATTTGGACATAACGGAGGATAAGCTTTGTGAAATAATGCAGATGCTTGGCATTACATCAATGGAGCTGCTTCAGCCGGAAAATCTTACAGCGCTGTTTGCAAATGCTACAGGGATAGAAAACAATCCTCAGGAGCTGGTGTTAAATAGTGATTTTACCGGGTTGTATGCTGATGTGATGGATATTGTCTCGCAAAATCAGGCATTGCTGGAAGAAGTTTCAAATATGGAAGTGCTGGAAAACCCACAGGTGCTTGAGATTTTTTCGGAGCCTGACAATCCGGGTGAGATAAATACAGCTTCGGCGGAGGAAGATATTGCAAAGGTACAGATTTCTGATGTAACAGATGAGACTGAAGAACCGGTATTCCAACAGCCACAGGTAAAGTCGGAGACCATGGGTACATCAGAGACCATAAGCGCATCCGAAGACAACACTGTATCAGGGTCGCAAGGTATGTTAGAAACCGCAGAGGTTGAAGCTTCAAACATATCAGAAACAGCAGTGTCATCAGAAAGTATAGATTCATCTGAAACCGAAATGCAGCCGACAGACAGCAAAAGGGATAGGACGGATTTGGCAGAGGATACATTATCACAGCAGGTAAGTGATGAAAGCGTTAGCTTAAAATCTGAAAAGCAGGTCATGAAGACTGACTTAAACAGCGACAGCTCATCAGATGAGCGCAGCTTTGACGATAAGAGTGAAAACAGAGTACTGCATACCATGATAAATGAACAGATGCAGCCTGAGGGCGTTTTTGAAGCCTTTGATGTGCAGCCTAAATACACATCGGTTAATACAACTGATATTATCAGGCAGATTGTGGATCAGATAAGCATAGCCAAAACAACAGGTGAATCAGTGATAGAAATGCAGCTTAATCCTGAAAATCTTGGAAAGCTGTATATAAATGTGACTGAAAGAAACAGCGAGATAACAGCAAGGATTGCAGTGTCAAATGAAACTGTTAAAAATGCTCTTGAGTCACAGATGGCAGCTTTAAGGGAAAATCTGCAGGACGCCAACATCAGAGTAAACGATGTGGAGATAACCATTGCAACCCATGAATTTGAGCGAAATCTGGAACAGAATGCAGGCAATGAAAACGGCAGGCAGGATGGACAGCAGTTTACTCATCAAAGCAGCAGTAATGGTGGAATCAGAACTGGCCATAATGAAACAGCTTCCGATGAGGCAGGGCTTGCGGCACAGATTATGAGAGACAACGGAAATTCCGTTGATTTCATGGCATAATTAATTTTTGAAAGGAGAAAAATATGGCGGTTACAGCGAATGTGACAAACGGTAAGCTTGACACAACCTCTACAACACCAACCCAGAACAGAAAGACTGACAGCACTAAGACAAGCGGTACAAATCTAGGATATGATGATTTCTTAAAGCTTTTAAGTGCTGAGATGCAGTATCAGGATCCGCTTGAGCCTACCAGCAATACGGATTATGTGGCACAGATGGCTACTTTCTCACAGCTTGAGGCTTCGCTTTCAATGAAGGATTCCTTGTCAGCATCATCAGAGCAGACTCAGAAGAATGCAGCAATGTCACTGGTTGGAAAAGAAGTTGTTGTGACGGACGAGGACAGCGATTCGGGCTATTATAGTGGTAAGGTTGATTATATTTCATTCAAGGATGGTAAAATCCAGTTATCCATAAATGAAAAAATGTACGATTATTCAAGTATTTATTCGGTATCAACAGATGAGTACTATGATGCAATCGTAAATTCAAGTACTTTTTCAAATCTTATCACAAAGCTTCCTAAGCTTGAAAACCTTACAACCTCATCAAAAGCAGATGTTGAGGCAATCAGAAAGCTGTATGATGGGCTTACGGATTATGAGAAGCAGTTTATCAATGCTTCTGATTACAGCAAGCTTCAAAGTTACGAGGAGAAAATGAAAGAGCTTGTAGCAAAAGAAAAAGATACAACAGGAAAAGATGAAAACGACAAAAATGATACTCAGAAATAATGATGTTCATAAATATGAGGTGAATTATGAAAAATATAATTAATCAATATTCATCCATTGAACAGATGACTAATCAGTATCTGAACAGAACAAAGACGCAAAAGAATGCGGGTTCAGAGGTATCCTTTGAGGATGTGCTCAGACAGAAGCAAAAGCCACTTAAATTTTCAAAGCATGCCACGCAAAGACTTAGCCAGAGAAATATCAATCTGTCAGACGAACAGAACGTACGCCTTACAAATGGCGTTACAGAGGCGGAAAAGAAGGGCGTTAATGAATCACTTGTTCTGGTTGACAATCTTGCATTTATTGTCAATGTGCCAAATAAAACGGTGGTCACTGCAATGGATCAGGAAGAAACAAACGCAAACGTATTTACAAACATTGATGGAGCGGTAATTATGTAGCCGGACCTTTTAAGGAGGCAAGGGGCTTTTGAATGACAGATAAAGCCAAACCGTCCATCTGTAGTATAGGAGGACAAACAACTATGATGAGATCACTTTACTCTGCTGTGTCAGGACTTAAGACACATCAGACAAGAATGGATGTTATCGGTAATAACATCGCAAATGTTAACACAGAGGCTTTTAAGTCTTCATCTGTGCGTTTTAGTGAGATAATGTACCAGACAACAGAGGGAGCAACCTTTGGAAATGCGGCTTCCGGCACCGGTGGAAAGAACGCAAAGCAGATAGGACTTGGAGTGGTTTCGGGAGCAACTGCTGTTAATATTACAGGAGCAGGCTCTGCCGAGACGACAGGTAATCCATTTGATCTTAGACTAAATGACAAAAATTCTACAAACTTTTTTATAGTAAGTGATGGGGCAAACAAGTTCTTTACCCGTGCCGGAGACTTCTATGTTGATGGTAACGGTTATCTGTGTATGAGCTCCACAGGATATACCCTGCAGGGCTGGCAGGTTGATGCCAATGGAAATGTGATGCAGGACCAGGTGTCTGCACTGAGAGTTATGTCGTCTGCGACAAAGACATCAGCACCGGAGGCTACAACAAAGGCATATGTATCCGGTGTCCTTGATAAAAATGATGCTCAGGCAGCGGATTCAGGCCGTGTTATAACAATTCCGTTCTTTGATGATCTGGGATACAACTATTCAGCAAAGTTCAACATTAAGAAGACAAACACTGATGGTACATATGATGTAAAGCTTACAGATATTGTTGATTCAAAGGGAAATTCATTGTTTGATCTGGATAAGGATGGTAATTTCCAAACAACAATTCTTGATAAGCCGGTTTTGGATGCAAATGGTAAGCAAATATATGATACTGTACCAGTAACAGATGCTGAGGGTAGGCCGGTTATGAATGAGGATGGAACACAGCAAACTAAGCAGGTGCCTAGAACTGTAAAAACGGAGTATCGTTATTATAATGGTAAACCGATTGACGTTCAGGACATTTTTCAGAATGCTTCTTTAGCTTTTGATCAGAGTGAAGGTACATTTACATCCATTTCCAGTGCGACCTCGGCTGCAGCAGATTCTATTAAGCTTAATCTGTCAGTGCTTAATACACAGAGTGCTTCCAAAAACGGAAGTAAATTCAGCGATATAGATGTGGATTTCAGTAAATCAATGAACTATAACAATAACGGAACATCTACAATCGGAGGCATGAACGGAGACATAAAGGATGGTTCCGGAAAAGGAAAAGCTCTTGGAGCTTTAACAGGCATTTCGGTAAATGATGACGGAAAAATCTATGGTTCATATGATAACGGCAATACAGTTTTACTCTGCCAGATTTCAGTAGCACAGTTTGCGAACGCATCAGGTCTTGAAAAAGTGGGAGATAACTGTTATCAGACAACTCTCAACTCCGGCGATTTTGATGGAATCGGGGTGGAAATCTCAGGAGACGGAAGCTCAATTGCTTCAGGACAGCTTGAGATGTCAAACGTGGATTTGTCGTCACAGTTTACAGATATGATAGTAACACAGCGTGGTTTCCAGGCAAACTCAAGAGTTATCACAACATCAGATACACTGCTTGAGGAGCTTATTAATCTTAAGAGATAGTAATTTTTGACAGGACTTGGGGGACGATATACGTCGTTCCCCAATATTTTGTGTTTTTTATAGAAAATGTCAAATTATACATAGACATTTCTCTCAAAATTTAGTAAAATCAATTAGAAGGTCTTTTTGACCAATAATTTAAAACAGGGAAGGTGTATATAAGTGGATATAGCATCTCTTTTAGGAGTAATACTTGGTATTGGAATGGTATTATTTGGTATCATTCAAAATGGTGGAGTCGGAGCGTTAATAAATTTCCTTGATGCACCGTCTGCAATCATTACAATCGGTGGTTCGTTAAGTGCGGTTATGTGCTCGAACAAGCTGCCCGGTTTTATTGCGGGACTCAAATCTATCGCACTTCCGTTCAAGGAGAAGACAGTGGATCCGGGTGAGACCATCAATAAAATAATTGAATTATCCAATGTCAGTCGTAAAGAGGGACTTTTAGCGCTGGAGGAAGCAGCAAACAGTATAGAGGATGAGTTCCTTAAAAAGGGAATCATGCTTGTTGTTGATGGTACGGATGCAGAGCTTGTCCGTGGAATACTTGAGACAGACATGATAAGCATGGAGGACAGACATAAGAAAACCATTACATTCTGGGAGTTCTGGGGCGAGCAGGGTCCTGCCTGGGGTATGATTGGTACTCTTATAGGACTTATTAACATGTTAAAGAACCTTGAGGATTCTTCAACCATCGGTCCAAACATGGCGGTCGCGCTTGTTACCACGTTTTATGGTTCTCTTATTGCCAACTGGCTTTGTGCGCCTTTTGCAAATAAATTAAAAGCAAATAATGAGATTGAGGTTGCCATCAAGACAATTGTTATAGAGGGATTACTTTCTATACAGGCTGGTGAGAACCCACGTGTGATTGAGGAAAAGCTTAAATCATTCCTGTCACCTGATAAGAGAGAGGATCTTTCAACTGATGGTGGAGGTGAGGAATAGTGGCTAAGAAAAGACCAGAGGATCCACCGAAGGGTGCACCGGCGTGGCAATCCACGTTTTCTGATCTGATGAACCTGTTACTCTGCTTTTTCGTGCTTCTGTTTTCTATGTCAACTGTAGATGCGGAAAAGTTCCAGCTCGTCATAGCGTCATTATCCAGCAGTATAAGTATTATGCCGGCAGGCGGCACATCTATAGGGGATGGAAAGCTTGTTGGTGCCGGAGTCAGTCAGCTTGAATTCTTGGACAAGTATTACAATGACCTGGCCAATTCGAAGTCTCATACAGAGAGTACCATTGAGGGCGAGGAAAAAAATGCCGAGGAACAGTATGAACAGATGGAACTTTCAGAATCGGAAAAGATGTCTGAGGAGATTGAGAAGCAGCTCGAAAACACCAGTCTTGAGGATGCGGTGGATGTGGATTTTAATGCTGAATATGTGCAGCTTAGTCTTAACGGAGCATTGCTTTTTGAATCCGGAAAAGCTGAGATTATGCAGGAAGCATATCCTGTTGTAAATAAAATCTCAACAATTTTGGCTTCATATCAGAATAATCTGATTGAGGTTGAGGGACATACGGATAATGTACCTGTTTCTTCAAGGTCGAGGTTTGAGAGTAATGATGTGCTTTCGATGTATCGTGCGCTCAGTGTGGCTGATTACATCAGAACCAACACAAATCTGGATCCGTCTCATATTAAGTCGTCAGGCAGAGGTGACTATGATCCGGTAGCGGATAATACAACAGCTGACGGACGCGCAAGAAACAGGCGTGTAGAGATAAAAGTATATAATTCGTACAATTCGGATTTGAATAATTAATTTAGTTTTGGGAAGGAAAAGATATGAAAAAAAATTTGATTTCAGTTCTTATTCTTGCACTTGTATTTGCAAATCTTGTGCTTACAGCATTGCTTATTTTCACAATATTACCTGAGACGAAAAAAGCAAATAATCTTATAGATCAGGTATGTCAGGCTATTTCACTCGATTTAAAGAGCGGAGCGGCAACATCAGCGTCACAGATTCCACAGGAGCAGATTGCAGATTATGCTTTAAATGCGGATGGGGAGAATCTCACATTCAGTTTTGCACCTTCTGATGATAACAGCACGCATATACTGGTTTGTGGCATATCACTTTCTTTAAACAAGGAAAGCGATGGCTATAAGCAGTACAAAGAGGATCTTTCAACTAAAAAGAATGTTATCCTTAAGGAAGTTACAGATGTTATCGGTGAATACAGCATGGAACAGTATAATGCTGATAAGAGTGCAGTTCATGATAAAATTCTGAAAAAACTTCAAAAGGATTTTGGAGCAGATTATATTGTTGATGTCAATATTGTATCTTCACTTACACAATAAATTGGCAGATTATGTATAAATATGGCTGTTCAAATTTCAGCAGCCATATCATTATTATAAGCACAGGTGGTGATTAACAGATGGGTGATGTCTTATCCCAGAGCGAAATAGACAACCTGCTCAATGCTTTAAGCAGCGGTGAGCTGGATGTAGATGAAATAAAAGAAAATAATGAACAGCAGGTTAAGGACTATGATTTCGCCCGCCCATCCAAATTTTCCAAGGAACATTTAAGAACACTGGAAATAATATTTGAGCATTATGGAAGACTGCTTACTACTAATCTTCCAGTTTATTTGAGAAAATCTGTACAGGTAGAAGTGATGAATTCAGAGGCAGTTACATATTCGGAGTTTTCTAATGCACTGTCAAATCCGGTATTGCTTGGAATTGTCAATTTTGCCCCATTAACGGGTAATATCATCGTTGAGATGGCGGCAGGTCTTGGATATGCCATTGTTGACAGAATGCTTGGCGGAAGAGGAGACAGTCTGGAAAAAACCAGGGACTTCTCAGAAATAGAGCTTTTGATCATAGAGAGGATTCTTGTTATATGTATTAACCTGCTCATTGAGCCTTGGGAGAATGTGGTTGATATAAAGCCTCATCTGGAACGAATTGAGACCAATTCGCAGTATGCTCAGATTATTTCGCCGAGTGAGATGATTGCAATTGTTACAATGAATATTAAGATTGGCGATGTTGAGGGACTTATGAATGTCTGTCTCCCATACATTACGCTTGAGCCTGTTATTGAAAAGTTAAATACCAGATATTGGTATTCAAACATACAGAATCAGGATGATTCCAACTATAGACATGCGATAGAGAGCCTTATCCATAAAGCGCAGATTCCGGTAAGGACTGTGCTCGGTAAGAGTGTTATATCAGTTAGGGATTTCTCGTCTCTTGTTGCGGGAGATATTATAAGACTGGACAGAAATGTAGATGATGAGTTGGATATCTATGTTGGTAATATCAAAAAATTCACTGCACTACCGGGAACAACCGGAGACAAATATGCAGTAAGGATAACATCGGTAGTCAGAGAGGAGTAATAAATCATGGATGGAGTTTTATCGCAGGAAGAAATTAATGCATTATTAAATAACGACGGTACTTCCGGTTCTGGCGATGAATTATTGACAGATGCTGAAAAGGATGCCATAGGCGAGATTGCCAATATCAGCATGGGAACAGCAGCAACAACATTGTTTTCCCTTGTAAACAGAAGAGTTGAGATTTCTACACCTGTAGTTTCATTTTCAAGCTGGGATGATATTGTAAATGATTACGAAAGACCGTGTGTATTTATTAAAATCGGATATACACAGGGACTTAACGGAAGTAATATTCTTGTCCTTAAAGAAAAGGATGTAAAAGTTATCACGGATCTTATGATGGGAGGAGACGGTACCAACATAAGTGGAGAGATAGGAGAGCTTCATCTGAGCGCAATCAGTGAGGCTATGAACCAGATGATGGGATCTTCCGCCACCTCATTATCTTCAATGCTTAATCGTACAATAGACATCAGTCCGCCTATTGCAGAGGTTGTTGATTTGAAAAATACATTGGATGAGGGCGAGATCGATAGCTTCCTCGCAAATGAATTTGTCAAAATTTCGTTTAGAATGGAAATTGGCGACCTTGTGGACAGTGAAATAATGCAGTTGTACCCACCTGATTTTGTAAAGGATATGTGTAAGGGTGTTACTGAAAATATGGAGCTTGACTCACAGAATGTCAAAGAGGAGGCTGCGGCCGCAAATACTGCAGCCGCAGCACCACAGCAGTCTGTTGATAATAATATGAACAACCAAAATGCAATGAATCAGAATATGATGAATCAAAACATGTCTAATCCTAACATGGTGAACCCTAATATGATGAATTCAAACATGATGGGACAAAATAATATGGGACAGTCTGTAAATGTGCAGCCGGCACAGTTCACACCGTTTGGTGCGATGCCTAATCAGGCATATCAGCCTGAGAACATTGATCTGATTATGGATGTACCGCTTGAGGTAACAGTAGAGCTTGGACGTACTAAAAAGTCTATTTCTGAAATCCTTGATTTCGGACCGGGAAAGATTATCGAGCTCAACAAGCTTGCAGGCGAGCCTGTTGATGTACTGGTCAATGGCAAGTTTGTCGCAAAGGGTGAGGTCGTTGTTATTGAAGAAAGCTTTGGCGTGAGAATTACAGAGATAATCAATGCCACAAAAGCGATTAATTAATTTGCGTAATTAGTATAGGAAGTTAAAAAATGATATTGATTTTATCATCTTTAGACAGTTTTGTTCAGCTTATAACTGTTTTGGTTATTTTTATCTTTGTCCTTATAATTACATATTTTACCACAAGATGGATGGCAGGTATTCAGAAAGGACGGAGCTTTAACAAAAATCTCCGTATTATCGAGACTATAAGCGCTGGGAATAATAAAATGATCAGCATAGTTCAGGCCGGTGAAAAATACCTTGTTGTATCTATAGGAAAGGATGAGGTTCATTATCTGACTGAGCTTAAACAGGAAGAACTGAAGGATTTATCTTTTATGAATCCTGACAATCAAAATGATAAGCAGGATCCTTTTGCCGAAATATTTGGCAGATTGAAGGAAAAATACGATAACAGGAGCAAACATGAATAGATTCATGAAGAAATTTAAGACAGTATATTGTAAGGCTTCATTTGTTTTTGCAGTTGCTGTTCTCATAGTTACATTTTCATTATGTATATTTAATCCGACGAGTGTTGCGGCGAGTCAGACTACATCCGGAAGTGACATATCCACTGATGATGTTACAAAAGATTTGGAGGATGTTACAAGCATGGATGCAGGGGACAAGGATCTTGCCAATGCCACATCAGATAAGACGGATGGACTTAATATATACTACAATAATGAGTCTGGTTCGTTATCTACGCCTATCCGCATGTTTTTGGTGCTTACCGTACTTTCTCTTGCACCTTCCATTCTCATAATGCTTACATCGTTTACAAGGATTATAATTGTCCTGCATTTTGTCAGAACAGCCATTGGAACGCAGACAGCACCGCACAATCAGGTGCTTGTCGGTCTGGCATTGTTTTTGACACTTTTTATTATGTGGCCGACTTTTTCTACTATCAATGAAAAGGCAATTAAGCCTTTAGATGAGGGAAAGATTACCCAGCAGGAGGCTTTTAAAGAAGCAGAGGGTCCTTTTAGGGAGTTTATGTACGGACAGACACAGATAAAGGATATTAAGCTGTTTGTAGATATATCCGGTAAGGAATATGATGATTACAAGGATGTTCCGTTTACTACACTTGTTCCGGCTTTTATATTAAGTGAGCTTAGAACAGCATTTATATTAGGCTTTTTAATATATATTCCATTTATTGTTATTGATATGGTGGTTTCATCTGTGCTCATGTCGATGGGTATGATGATGCTTCCGCCAACGACCATCTCGATGCCGTTTAAGATACTTCTTTTTATTCTGGCAGATGGATGGGATTTAATTATCGGTAATCTTGTCAAGACGTTTTACTAGGAGGTGGACTTATGATTACCCAGGAGGCAGTTTTGGATATAGCAAAGGAAGCTATATATAATATTATTATCACATCAGCTCCGCTTTTGCTTGTTTCATTAATTGTTGGTTTGATAGTCAGTATTTTTCAGACAGTTACGTCAATTCAGGAACAGACGCTTACATTTGTTCCCAAAATGCTTGCAATCTTTATTGCGTTGATGCTTTGCGGAGCATGGATGCTTGATAATATGTCAGGTTTCATGACTGATTTATGGTCAAAATTCAGTTATTATCTGAGCATGGGATAAAGAGATATGGTTAGTTATTCATTTTCGGTTGCTAATTTTGAATATTTTTTACTTATTTTGGTGCGTATAGCTTCTTTTGTATATATAGCCCCTTTTTTCGGGGATAATGCTGTACTCAGCCGGCTAAAGGTTGGATTATCGGCAATTACGGCAGTGTTTATGTACAATATCATAGAAAGACCAGAGCTTTCCTATGTCAGTGCGGTAGGTTACGCGGTGCTGGTTGTAAAAGAAGGAATTACAGGTCTGCTGATTGGTTTTGCAGCAAATATTTGTAATTCCATTGTTATTTTTGCCGGAAATATTATTGATATGGATATCGGCTTGTCTATGGCTACAGAGTTTAACCCTTCAATGAATTCAGAGACAACCGTTACCGGCAATTTCTATTATTACGTCATTCTTGCACTGCTTCTGGTGTCTGATATGCATGATTACCTGCTTAGGGCAGTGTGTGACTCATTTTCGGTTGTACCGCTTGGAGGAGCACAGTTTAATTTTGAGCATCTGATGTCTTCCATGACAAAATATGTGGGCGATTTATTTATTATTGGATTTAGAATTTTTTTACCTTTTTTTGCATGTATAATGATTTTTAACTGTATACTTGGTATAATGGCTAAGGTTGCGCCACAGATGAATATGTTTTCTGTTGGTATACAGATAAAGATTCTTGTCGGATTTGTTGTTTTGTTTCTGACAATATATCTCGTTCCAAGTATTGCCAATTTTATAATTACCGAGATAAAAACAATGGTGGTATCAATAATTGAGGGAATGTACTGAAAAAGCACAAAGCTATACGGATAATGAATTAAATATTGTCCTGCATTATAATCTTCAGTGGTTTGCTGCGGATGGTGAGGGCGGTGAGAAAACCGAACCTGCTACCGATAAGAAATTAAGAGATGCAAGAGATGAGGGTAAGGTTGCAAAAAGTAAGGAGCTTACGGCTGCATTTGACCTTATTGTACTTTTTCTCGTACTGAAGGTGTTTATGTCATTTGTAGGTGAAAAGCTATTGGGATTTTTTTCTTACATATATAACAGGATGCCTGATTTTTTGAATGAGACTCAAAAAGATATGTCTTCAGTTACAGTCAGGAATTTTATGAATGACATTATTTTGCAGTTTTTACTTACATGCCTTCCGTTTTTTATATTTGGAGTTGTTGTTACTATACTTGTGAGTATTGTCCAGGTCGGCTGGAAGGTAACCACGAAACCCATGGCTCCGAAGCTTGATAAGTTTAATCCAATAAACGGTTTTAAGCGTATTTTCTCAAAGGATGCCATTTTTGAGCTGATTAAGTCTGTGCTCAAGATAGGTGTGATTTTATACATGGCATACTCATCAATCAAATCTCATCAGAATGATATTTTTATTTTGTATGAGCTCCCCCTCAAAAGAGCGGTGGCACTGGTTGGTGATATAATAATAAACACTGGGCTTAAAATAAGCATAGTATATCTGATTGTTGGAATTGTGGATTATATTTACAATAAACACAAGTTCAACGAGGATATGAAGATGACAAAGCAGGAGGTCAAGGATGAGTTCAAAAATACTGAAGGAGATCCTGCAATAAAGGGTCAGCAGCGTAAGAGAATGCAGGAGGCTTCACAGCGCAGAATGATGCAGGATGTACCGAAGGCTGATGTTGTAATTACAAACCCGACTCATTTTGCTGTTGCCATAAAGTATGATGCAGATACCAATCAGGCACCGGTCGTGACGGCGAAGGGACAGGATTATGTTGCAATGAAGATTAAAGAGATTGCAAGGGATAATAATATCCGTATAGTTGAAAATAAACCTCTTGCAAGAATGCTGTTTCATAACGTGGAGCTTGGAGCGGAGATACCACCGGAACTTTATCAGTCGGTGGCTGAGATACTTGCTATGATTTACAAAGAAAATCATTAGAAATTTGAAATAACAAATAAGGGAAAGGAGGAATAGAATATGTTAAAAAAATCCGATCTTGGTGTTGGAATTTATCTGCTCTGTGCAGTCATTTTCTTTATTGTGCCTATTCCTTCCGGTTTACTTGATGTAATGCTGGCGTTTAATCTTTCGGTGGCTCTTATTATTCTATTCAGTGTTTTATTTGTAAAAGAAGTGCTCGATATGTCATATTTTCCGACACTTTTGTTATTTACTACTATTTTCAGGATTTCTTTGAATGTGTCATCTACACGTCTTATTCTTTCAACCGGAAATCCCGGAGTTGTTGTAAATGTGTTTGGACAGTTTGTCGGTGGAGGAAATCTGGTTATTGGAGCAATTGTATTTATAGTGCTCATTATTATCCAGTTTGTTGTCATAAACAAAGGTTCAGAGCGAGTTGCCGAGGTTACTGCGCGATTTACGCTCGATGCCATGCCGGGTAAACAGATGGCTATAGATGCGGATCTTAATACAGGTGCGATTACTGACAAGGAGGCAAAGGAGAGGCGTGAGAAGATTCAAAAGGAGTCAAGCTTCTTTGGAGCCATGGATGGTGCTACAAAGTATGTAAAAGGAGATGCTACTGCAGGTCTTATTATCACTATGATAAATCTTGTAGGCGGAACTGTCATGGGAGTGATGTTTCAGGGACTTGCTGCCGGTGAGGCCATACAGAAGTTTGGACTTTTAACCATAGGTGACGGACTTGTTTCGCAGATTCCATCACTTTTGATATCACTTTCAACAGGTATCCTTGTTACTAAGGGCTCAAATGAAAGGGATTTCAGCACAGAACTGCTGGGACAGCTTTTTGGAACGGCAAAGGTGCTTTATATAGTTGGTGCGGTGCTTATTTTCCTGGGAGTTGTCACA
Organism: Agathobacter sp. LCP21S3_B2; assembly: GCF_052118705.1. Lineage (NCBI taxonomy): Bacteria > Bacillati > Bacillota > Clostridia > Lachnospirales > Lachnospiraceae > Agathobacter > Agathobacter sp. LCP21S3_B2. The sequence goes on from NZ_JBQKGQ010000001.1 coordinate 220,318, forward strand.
CCTCTTCGCAATGAGTGGTGGCTTTTCATAGGTCTTTCAGTGGCATTTTTTGTAACTGCCAAAAGGATTGAAAAGAATGCCGGAATAGAAAGTATCGAGGAGGAAACAGCACAGGCGGAAAACGATGCTGAGGAGATACGAAAGCCCGAAAATGTTGTGTCATTGCTGCAGGTGGATCCTATTGAGCTTGAGTTTGGTTACGGAATTATTCCACTTGCTGATGTCAATCAGGGCGGAGATCTTCTTGATCGTGTCGTGATGATCAGGCGCCAGATAGCATTGGAGCTTGGAACTGTGGTACCTATCATTCGTCTGAGGGACAATATCCAGCTTAATCCAAACCAGTATATTATAAAGATAAAGGGTATACAGGTGACGGAGGGAGAGATACTTTTTGATCACTATATGGCCATGAATCCGGGATATGTGGAGGAAGAGATTACCGGAATTCCTACATTTGAACCGTCATTTCATCTGCCGGCCATCTGGATTACAGAAAGCCAGAGAGAGCGTGCGGAAAGCCTTGGATATACTGTTGTGGATCCTCCTTCGATTATTGCAACACATCTTACAGAGGTTATCCGTTCACATATTGCAGAGCTTCTCACCAGACAGGATGTGCAGAATCTTGTTAACAATCTTAAGGAGTCTAACCCGGTTATTGTTGATGAGCTTATCCCTAAGCTGCTCGGACTTGGAGAGGTTCAGAAAGTATTGCAGAATCTTCTTACTGAGGGTATTTCTATAAGGGATCTGCTGACAATATTTGAGACTCTCGCAGACCATGCGCAGACCTCAAGAGATACTGATGTGCTTACAGAGTATGTAAGACAGGGCTTAAAGAGAGCCATCTCAAGTAAATATTTTCCGGCAAATGAGACCACGAGTGTTATTACCCTTGATCCGACTGTGGAACAGGAAATTATGTCTTCTGTAAAACAGACAGAGCAGGGCTCTTATCTGGCTTTGGATCCGGATAAGACAAAGGCAATCATGAAATCTGTAGAAACTGAGATTGGGAAGTTGGAAAGTTTGGGAAAGAGTGCTATTATTATTACATCTCCTATTGTGAGAATGTACTTTAAAAAATTGACTGAAGATTATTTTAAGGATCTTATTGTTATTTCATATAATGAGGTTGAATCCAATGTTGAGCTTCAGTCGGTAGGAATGGTGACTGCATAAATGACTATTAATAAATTTACAGGTAATTCAAAAGAAGAGGCCATAAAAAAGGCAAAAGAGGCATTTGGATCCAGTGCCGTTATTATGAATGTTAAGGAAATAAAGCCGAAGGGATTTTTCGGAATCTTTAAGAGTTCCACATATGAGGTGACAGCTGCAATGGATGAAAAACAGCAGGCAAGGCCGACAGGAATTATTGATATCAGGGCTGATGAGAAAATACCTCTGCCACCGCTTAAACCAGTTAATCAGGTTTCATTTGAGGCTGCCTTTGACAAGAAAATGGATTTGAACGAAGAAAAAAACAAAAAGCCTGAGACAAGTGAAAAGTCGTCAGATGAGGCTAAAAACACAAAGGTGTTCAGCGAAAAGGAGAGATTGGATTCGTTGGCAGCTATGGTCGAAGGGTTCGAAAAGCCGGTTTTAAAATCTCAAAATGGTGACGAGCTTAAATTTGTAAGGATATTATACAGAACACTTCTTGATAACGATGTAAATGAAAAATACATAAATCAGATTCTTGAAGAAATAGAAAGATTTCTGCGTCCCGGCAACAGCATGGATGTTATATTGTCAAATGTATATCAGAAGCTTATTTTGCGTTTTGGACAGCCGGATACAATAAAGCTTACACCGGGAAAAACAAAGGTTGTATTTTTTGTAGGACCGACAGGTGTCGGAAAAACTACTACAATAGCAAAGATTGCATCTAAATTTAAGGTAGAGCATGATAAAAAAATTGCATTTATTACAGCCGATACTTATCGTATTGCGGCTACAGAACAGCTTCGCACATATGCAAATATACTGGATGCCCCTATGTCTGTAATATATTCAAAGGAAGAGTTGAATGATGCAATAGAAAAACATGAACAGGCTGATGTTATATTTGTGGATACTGCGGGCTTTTCCCACAAAAACGAAGAGCAGAAGAGTGATATTAAAAATCTTATAGCCGGAATTGAGCCGGATTATGACAAGAGTGTTTATCTGGTGGTCAGCGCGACAACCAAGTATAATGATCTTAAAGCTATAGTGGATGCTTACGGTAAAATTGCCGAGTATAAGCTTATTTTTACAAAGCTTGATGAGACTTCATCATATGGAAATCTTCTGAATATAAAGCTATATTCAGGCGCGAATATATCATATGCTACCGACGGACAAAATGTACCTGACGATATTGAGATATTTGATACCCAGAAAATTGTAAAACAATTATTAGGAGGCAGAATTTGATGGATCAGGCCGAACAGCTTAGAAATGTTATAAAGATTAGAAATCAGAATTTCGTTGATATTGCCAGGGTTATTACCGTCACAAGTGGCAAGGGCGGGGTTGGTAAGTCGAATGTTTCCGTCAATCTTGCCGCAAAACTCAGTCAGGCCGGAAAAAGGGTTATTATATTTGATGCTGATTTTGGACTGGCAAATGTTGAAGTCATGTTTGGAGTTGTTCCTGAATATACACTTGCGGATATGATGTATGATGGACACACGATTAAAGATATCATAACAAGAGGACCGCGTGACATTGATTTTATATCAGCAGGATCAAGTGTTGACGGGCTGAATAATCTGACACCGGAACAGATACATTTTCTTGTACATAAAATTGATGAGCTCAACAGTATGTATGATTTTATTATTATTGATACAGGGGCAGGAATATCAGATCAGGTAATGGAGTTTGTGGCATCAAGTTCTGAGATTATTCTTGTTACGACGCCGGAGCCGACGTCTATTACTGATTCGTATTCACTGCTTAAAGCATTATATAAAAGAAAGAATTTTGTGCCGGATAATACCAGAATTAAAGTAATAGCAAATAAAGTTACATCCAGGGATGATGCTAATATAGTATACAATAAAATCAATTCTGTGGTAATACAGTTTTTGAAGGGAAGACTTGAGTATCTGGGATATATTCCATCGGATGTGTCGGTTGAAAAGGCCGTCAGACAGCAACAGATTGTTTCTATATGTGAACCCTTTTCCAAGGCTTCCAGGGCTTATGATGATATTGCCGAAAAGCTGCTAGGAAATGAACCGGCACAGAATACAGTTAAAAAATCAATCGCGCATATCTTTTCGAGCTTTTTAAAGAAACAATAAAAGAGGGTTGATATGGATTTTACAAAGAAAATTTTGCCAGGAGATAAACTTGATATTTCTCTTACCAATGCGGAAAATGATGCAGTGTATAAAAGCATGTTTTCGGATCTGATTTCAGAGAAAATGTGGGAGATTACTATGCCGGTTTCTGCCGGCAGGATAGTTCTTCTCCAGGTGGGAGAGCCGTTTAGCTTTATACTTTATACGTCGGATAAAGTTCTTTTAGAAGGCAGTGCAATAGTCAGAAAGCGTTATAAAAAAGAAAATCTTTATTTTCTTGTCGTAGAGCTGGTAAATGAGTTAAAGCGAATACAAAGGCGGGATTTTTTCAGAATGCCGTGTATGATTAATATGCGCTATAGCATGTTGGAATATGATGAAAATATCTATAACAGTGAAGCGGCTTTTTGTGATATGATATATAAGGGTACTGCAGGGATAGAAAAATCCCCGTGGTATGATTCGGTTATACTTGATATAAGCGGTGGAGGTATCCGTTGCTCCGACAATAAACCGATTGAGCTGGGGAGCTTTCTGATGGTCCGCTTTATGCTGAATGTAAATGATACAGATGAGGTCTTTGACATACTCGGCTGTGTTGTGAATTGTGAAAAGAGCCTCGATGAGACGAGATATTTTATAAGGATAAGGTTTATTTTTGAGAAGATTGCTGATCGAGAGAAAATAGTGCGTTATGTATTTGAGGAAGAGAGAAGAATACGGCGCAGGGAAATGGAGTAGTCTTATGAGTTTAGAAATTTTAGTGGTTGATGATTCTGCACTCCTGAGAAGGGTGGAGTGTGATATAATCAATTCAGACAATAAATTTAAGGTAACAGACACATGCAAGGATGGTCTTGAAGCATTGGAAAAGCTCCGCACCAAAAAGTATGACGGAGTGGTTTTGGACATCAACATGCCAAGGATGGATGGTCTTGAATTATTGCAGCAGCTTCAAAAGGAAAAGATAAAGGCCAATATTGTTATGGCGAGCACACTTACTGTTGAGGGTGCGAATGAAGCTATAAAATCATTGGAGCTTGGAGCTATAGATTTTGTTACAAAGCCAAGTAACATAATCGAAGCAAAAGGCGACGCTTTTAAAAAAGCATTGCTTGATGTACTGTATGCTGCAACAAAAGCAAGAGTTCATTTAAAAAAGCCATCTCTGGTAGTGGCTGCTGATAAAACAGCGGCGGCTTCAGTAAACAGACTTAAGAAGCCTGGACAAAACAAGATTATCGCGATTGCTTCGTCTACAGGAGGACCAAAAGCACTCCAGAGTGTTATACCAAAGATCCCGGCTGATATTGATGCACCGGTCGTACTTGTGCAGCATATGCCGGCCGGCTTTACAAGGAGCATGGCTGCAAGACTTAATGAGCTCAGTAAAGTTCAGGTTAAAGAAGCAGAAGACGGCGAACTTTTGAAAAAGGGTGTTGTCTATATCGCACCCGGAGGAAAACACATTGTGGTAAAAAGAAAAGGTGCCGCACATGTGATTGGATATAGCGACATGCCACCTATCGGAGGACTCAAGCCGTGTGCGAATATTATGTTTGATTCGCTGGGCCAGACGGGCTTTGATGAGGCAGTGTGCGTTGTGCTCACTGGTATGGGTGCTGATGGAACAAACGGTATATTATCACTTGGCAAGAAAAAATCCGTACATGTAATTGCACAGGATGAGAATTCATGCATTGTATATGGGATGCCAAGAGCTATTTATGAGGCCGGCGTTGTGGATGAGGTTGTTGCATTGTCTAAGGTTGCCGAAACAATCACAAAAAACGTGGGGGTAAAATAAAATGGATGTAAGCCAGTATCTCGAAATATTTATTGATGAAAGTTCAGAACATATCCAGACATTGTCAGATTGCATTATGACTCTCGAGCAGGAGCCGGAGAATAAGGATACCATAAATGAGATTTTCCGTGCAGCCCACTCATTAAAGGGTATGGCAGGTACCATGGGATTCAAAAGAATGCAGCATCTCACACATGATATGGAAAATGTGTTTCAGGAGGTTCGAAGCGACAAGATTAAGGTTGACAGTTCTATGATTGACCTTTTATTTAAATGCCTTGATGCTATCGACAGTTATGTAGAGAATATTAAAGAAACCTCGGATGAGGGAACAGAGGATAATGAGGTTATTATTAAGGAACTGAACGATTTTATTGCAAAGGCAAATGGTGAGGTTCCTGCAGACAATACTCCAAAGGAGGAGCCGGTTGCACAGGCACAGCCGGATTCGGCACAAAGTGAAAATCAGTCAGACGCTCTCGGAGAAATTGAGCTCACTGACAACGAAAAGAAACTTGTGGATGAGGCTATTGCACAGGGACAGAAAATATATGGTGTTACAGTTACAGTTGCATCTGACTGCCTACTTAAGGCTGCAAGAGCATTTCTTGTATTCAGAGCAGTTGAAGAAATGGGACAGATTGTGGTTTACAGACCAAGCTCACAGGATATAGAGGATGAAAAGTTTGAGCTGTCATTCAGCTTTTTTGTGGCAACAGGAGAGTCGTTTGAGAAAATACAAAAGGCTGCAGCAGATGTGTCAGAGATAGAAAAGGTTGTAGGCCGCGAGCTGACAACGTTCCATGTCGAGGGAGAGGAGCCTCCTAAACAGGAGGAGACAACTGCGCCTAAAGCAGATGTTCCTGCAGAGACCCCTAAGACCGCTAAAGCCCAGAATGAAAAAGCTCCTGCAAAAGAAGCACAAAAACAGGCTGTTCACCATAAAAAACCTGCCACCAGCAGAACTGTCAGAGTTGACATCGAAAAGCTTGATATGCTTATGAATCAGGTTTCAGAGCTTATTATTGCGAAAAACAGTCTGGTTGCCATTAGCGGTTCGGACGGATCTAACGGAAATAACCAGTCATTCCATGAGCAGATAGAATATCTTGAGAGAATTACCACAAATCTTCATGAGTCAGTAATGAAGGTTCGAATGGTTCCTATTGAGAGCGTGACTCAGAAGTATCCTAGAATGATCAGGGATTTATCGCGTACACTTAATAAAAAGATGGAGCTTGTAATTACAGGTGAGGATACAGAGCTGGATCGTACCGTAGTAGATCAGATTGGAGATCCACTGCAGCATCTGCTTAGAAATTCAGCGGATCATGGACTTGAGAGTAATGAGGTCAGACTCGAAAGAGGAAAGCCTGAGGTTGGTACAATTTTCCTGAATGCATATCAGGAGGGAAACAATGTTGTTATCAAGGTGGGTGATGACGGTAACGGTATTGATACGGAGGCTGTCAAGAGTAAGGCTATACAAAGAGGTCTTGTGACTGCAGACCAGGCTGAGAATTTATCTCAGAAGGATATCATCAATTTCCTGTTTATGCCAAGCTTCTCAATGGCTAAAAAGATTACAGATATTTCCGGCCGAGGTGTAGGTCTTGATGTTGTGAAGTCGGGAATTGAGCAGTTGGGCGGTGATGTATCTGTATCTACAGAGCTCGGAAAGGGAACCACGTTTACAGTAAGGCTTCCTCTTACACTTGCAATTATCCAGGCTCTTATGGTTGAAATAAGGGATGAGATATATGCTATTGCACTCGGTTCCATATCTAACATTGAGGATATACCTGTTGAGGATATAAAGTATGTCCAGGCCCAAGAGGTTATTCATCTCCGTGGCAGTGTTATTCCTATTATCAGACTTGATAAGATGCTCGATATTGAACCGCAGGAGAAGGAGCCTGATCACCTTACTGTTGTTATTGTACAAAAGGGTGACCAGCAGGCGGGACTTGTTGTGGACAACCTGGTAGGACAGCAGGAGATAGTAATCAAATCTCTTGGCAAGTATATTAATGGAAACAAGCTCATCAGCGGTGCAACTATTCTCGGAGACGGTGATGTGGCTTTAATACTTGATGTCAATACACTTATGTAATTGGAGGACGGATACATGGCAGATAATGAATTTGATGTACAGGAAAAAGAAATCAGGCAATATATTTCCGTCAAAGTCGGAGAAGAAAAATTTGGTATAGATATAGGATATGTTGACAATATTGTCAGAATGCAGAAAATTACACGTGTTCCAAAGGCTCAGGTGTATTTTAAGGGTATTATTAACCTAAGAGGTGATATAGTTCCTGTAATGAGTACCAGAATCAAAATGGGACTTGATGATGATGTATATACATCTCAGACAAGGATTATTATATTGAAGCTTGAGGAAAAGGGTGAGATTGGTCTTATTGTTGATGAGGTATGCGAGGTTGTTACGCTTGTGGTCGATGAAATCGATAAACCGAATATTGATGCTTCATCTACAGGAGAAGAACTCTTTATAAATGGAATTGGTAAAAATGGTGATGAACTGATTTCACTTTTGGAGATTGGTGCTATCGTAGGAGAAAAAGAAAATAATTAAATGAACCATGTATAGTGAGGCAGTAGCTGCCTCACTATATGAGTTTTACAGTATAAGGATAAATATTTTATGAGCAGATTTTCTTTAGACAATGTTAATGAAATGTATATGGATGTGCTTAAAGAGCTTGGAAATATCGGGGCTGGAAATGCAACGACAGCAATAGCTGGCATGCTTGGCACATCTATGTCTATGAAGGTACCGAAGGTGCTGCTTGTGGACGCAACAAAGATTGGCGATGCAATCTGTCCCGAGGAAGAAACCATAGTAGGTATTTTTCTTGAAGTGGAGCAGGATATATCAGGCAGCATGATGTTTCTTATGAAAATTCCAGCAGCTCATTTTCTGGTGAATAAGCTTATGGGAAGAGCTCCTGAATATAATGAGCCGTTCGATGAGATGGATCTTTCGGCAATGAAGGAAATAGGCAATATTATTGCCGGATCATATCTGTCTGCACTTTCAACACTTACAAATCTTAGAATCAAACCGTCAGTTCCGTATATTGCAGTTGATATGGCAGCCTCAATACTCAGTGTTCCGGCTGTACAGTTTGGACAGTATGGAGACAATGCATTATTTATTGAAACGGAATTTGGCAACGAGGTTATGATGAATGGTTATTTTATATTGATGCCTGACCCTGATTCGTATGACAATATCTTATCGGCTTTGGGAATCAGTATGTAGGAGAAGCTTATATTATGGCAAAAACAATAAAAGTAGCGATGGCTGATTTACAGATAGCTAAAGCACCGGATTGCCTGACTACACTTGGACTTGGTTCATGCATTGGATTGACTTTATATGACCCTGTTATCAAGGTTGGGGGGCTTGTGCATTATATGCTGCCTGACAGTACAAAGCTGCGCAATAATACAAACATTGCAAAATTTGGAGACACCGGTATCAAAGAGCTTTACAATCAGATTGTTAAGGCTGGGGCAAATCCAAGGAGACTTGTTGCCAAAATTGCCGGTGGAGCGAAAATGTTCGAAATGGCAAGCACCACAGCAATTGGATGTGTTGGCGATAGAAATACCGAGATGGCAAAACAGATGCTTTCTTCATTAAAAATTCCATTAAAAGCAGAAGATACTGGACTAAACTATGGAAGAACTGTTATACTTGACTGTGAGACGGGAAATTATATAATTAAAGCTGTCGGTAAATCAGAAAAGGTGATTTGATATGAAAAGTAAATTTTTGCCTCCGCTTGTGATGCTTTTGGCGGGCTTTGTATGCAGCATACTTTCTTTGCAGCAGAGAGTTGATTTGATGACATTTACCACAAGACTTCTTTCGGTTCTGGTTATATTTTATGTAATAGGCGGTGCTATGAAGCTTGTGCTTGATAAAGCATTAAATGTAATGGCTGACAAGGATACGAATGAAAATGAATCCGAAAAGGCAGATGGCACACCTGGTGACCATACAGATGACACATCAGCCGGTTCAGATGACGGAAATTCTGATGAATAAATCATTGGATTTTATTATATTATACCGGTCTGCCGAACTCAGGGGGAACAATGAAAACAGTAGATAAAGAGAAGCTGTGGGATGATTATCGCAAGAATCCCACACCAGCATTGCGGGAACAGCTCATAATTGAATATGCACAACTGGTGAAGCTGGTTGCGGGGCGTCTTAGCATGTATCTGGGACACAATGTTGAATACGAAGATCTTGTGAGCTATGGAATTTTTGGCCTTATTGATGCAATTGACAAATTTAACATGGAGAAAAATGTCAAATTTGAGACATACGCAAGCCTGAGAATCAGAGGAGCAATACTTGATCAGATAAGAAAAATGGATTGGATTCCAAGAACTGTGAGGCAGCGACAGCGCAAAATTGACGAGGCTATCAAGCAGGTTGAGCTTCGAACCGGCAAAACTGCAAGTGATGAGGAGCTTGCCATGGAGCTTGACATATCAGGAGAAGAGCTGTGCAACTGGCAGTCACAGCTTAAGGTTACGAATGTCATTTCACTTGATGAGTTTACGGAGGCAGGACCTGAGCCGGTGATGGATGCCACACACAATTCATATTTCACACAGCCTGAAGAGCTTGTCGCAAAGGAAGAGCTTAAGACAATGCTGGTGAAATCTCTTGATAATCTCACTGAAAAAGAGCGAAAGGTTATTGAGCTGTATTATTATGAGGATTTGACGCTGAAGGAGATAAGCAATATACTTGATGTGTCGGAATCGAGAGTTTCACAGCTTCATACCAAGGGTCTGATAAAAATGCGCAAGGTTATGGGACCGTATATGGATATTCTGACAACAGATTAATACATGATGAAGGGGATAATATGACTACTTTGGAAATAACACTCGTATTGGTAGGAATAGTTTTTTTGATAGGCAGCTTTATGGTAAAGGATAAGCTGTCTAAAAACGATTTGGATAAAATTGCGGATATGAGCGCTGAAGAATTAAAGGTTATAACAGAAAAAGAGATCAAAAATGCTGAGTCGGCGATAGACGGAATGTTAGACGAGCATATTGCCTCGAAAACGGATGAGAGTAAAAGAGATTTAGAAAAAGAAACAAATTCGAAGATTATGGCTATAAATGAGTATTCTGATACGGTTTTGGATTCGATTAATAAATCACACAATGAGATAATGTTTTTATACAGTATGCTCAACGATAAACATGAAGAGCTCACACGTCTATCCGGTAATATTGAAAAAATTACTGCTCAGGCAAAAAAGACATTTGAATCGGTTGAAGCATCCAAAATCAATAATCTGTCAAACAAAACAGTGTTAAATGCAAAGCCGGTGGTTAATGCTGCACCTGTATCAAATCGTCAGGCGGTAACTGAGAGCAGAGGCATTGCTTCTTCAGATATTGTTACAGGAACAAAAAACACAGCAAGCGTAAAAAAACAGAATGTATCGGCACAAAATATGATGTCACAGCATGCAGCAGCACAAAATATAGTGTCACAAAATACGGTGGTTCGGAATACTGCAGTTCCAAATACAGTGGTTCCAAATATGGCAGCTCAAAATGCAGTGGCTCAGAATGTGGCGGTTTCAAATATGACAGCACAGAATATGACAGCTTCGAATACAGCAATGCAATCCCGGAATCTGTCAGACACAGATGTGCAGAGCGGCAGGGTTTATGATATTTCAGAGATTAACCATAATCCGCAGATACTGAGACTTTACAAATCAGGAAAAAATATCGTGGAAATAGCAAAAGAACTTGGGCTTGGCAAGGGTGAGGTTAAGCTAGTGATTGATTTATATAACGAGGGAAAATAAAGTGAGACTAAAATATTATCTTCGTGGACTTGGACTTGGGATTATATTTGCCGTTTTTATAATGATGGTGGGATATCGCAATCATGGTTCATCAATTTCAGATTCGGAAATAATTGAAAAAGCAAAGGCTCTCGGAATGGTTGAAACAGAAGACTCATCCGGGATGAAGAACGATAAAAAGACCGATAATAAAACTGATAAAAAATCAGATAAAAAAACAGACACATCAGAGCCGGATACAACAATAGCAGACACGTCAGCGGCTGAGGATACACAGACCGGCACCGACAATACCGATGCAGACAATATCGCCGGTACAGCGGATGCTGATACAACAGCTCCTTCGGATGTTGCTGCAACGGACAGTGCTGCATCAGATGCTACACAGCCACAGCAGAATACCACCTTCACAGTTACAGTTGGCAGTGGAGATACCTGCAGGATGATTGCTGAAAGATTACAGGCGGGAGGTATTATTGATGATGCAGAGAAATTCAGGGCTTATATGGGACAAAAGGGTGTGGATCATTTTATAGCTGATGGCAGCCATGAGATACCTTATGGAGCTTCATATGACGATATAATTAATATACTTACACAAAAATAATAAAATATTGCTTGCACATAAGCCTTTGGTATGTTATAATTCCAAAGGCTTAAATACTATAAAGCACGTGTGCGGATGATCGCCGGTGCCGGATAACGCTTACCGGTGGCTGATCTAATTGGAAACACACGGAAGATTAATAACCAAACGGAGGTAAATAAAATGAGCGTAATTTCAATGAAACAGTTACTCGAGGCAGGTGTTCATTTCGGACATCAGACAAGAAGATGGAACCCTAAAATGGCTCCTTACATCTACACAGAGCGTAATGGTATCTACATCATAGACTTACAGAAGTCTGTAGGAAAGGTTGATGAGGCATATGATGCAGTATCTGATATCGCTGCTCAGGGTGGTACAATCCTTTTCGTAGGTACAAAGAAGCAGGCTCAGGATGCTGTCAAGACTGAGGCAGAGCGTTGCGGTATGTACTATGTAAACGAGAGATGGTTAGGTGGAATGCTTACAAACTTCCGCACAATCGAGAGCCGTATTGCAAGACTTAAAGCTATCGAGACAATGGCAGAGGATGGCACATTCGATGTTCTTCCTAAGAAGGAAGTTATCGCACTCAAGAAGGAGTGGGAGAAGCTTGAGAAGAATCTTGGTGGAATCAAGGATATGAAGAGAATTCCTGATGCAATCTTCGTAGTAGATCCTAAGAAGGAGCGTATCTGTATCAAAGAGGCTCAGGCACTTGGAATCACTCTTATCGGTATTGCTGATACAAACTGTGATCCGGACGAGTTAGATTATGTTATCCCAGGAAACGATGATGCTATCAGAGCCGTTAAATTAATTGTATCTAAGATGGCAGACGCTGTTATCGAGGCAAAGCAGGGAGCTGAGGAAGAGGTTACTGCTGAGGAAGCTTCTGAAGAGACAGTTGAGGAATAAAACAGATTAATATCGGAGGATAATCAAATGGCTATTACAGCAGGTATGGTAAAAGAACTGCGTGAAATGACAGGCGCAGGTATGATGGACTGCAAAAAGGCTTTAACAGAGACAAACGGTGATATGGATGCCGCTGTTGAGGTATTAAGAAAAAGCGGTGCAGCTAAGATGGAAAAGAAGCAGAGCAGAATTGCCGCTGAAGGAATTGCACGTGTTGCCGTAAACGGAAACGTTGCAGTTGTAGCAGAGGTTAACTCTGAGACCGATTTCGTTGCAAAGAACGAGACATTCCAGGAGTTCGTTCAGACTGTAGCTGATACAGCACTTGCTTCTGATTTAAATGGTGGTGTAAACGGAGAGGATATCGACGCTCTTCTTGCAACAAACGGACTTAGTGAGCTTCTTGTAGAGAAGACAGCTACAATCGGAGAGAAGTTATCTGTTCGTAGATTTGCAAAGGTTACAGGTGATGTTGTTACTTCTTACATCCATGGTGGTGGAAGAATCGGTGTTATCATCGCAGCAAATGGTGCAGCAGATGATACAGCTAAAGAAGCAATAACAAATATCGCTATGCAGGTTGCAGCTATGAACCCACAGTACATCAGCAGAAATGATATTTCTGATGATGAGCTTGCAAAGCTTAGAGAGATCACTGTTGACAGTGCATTAAATGATGCTACAACTCTTCCAAAGCCTATTCTCAATAAGTTAATTGACAAGGCTATTAATGAGAAGCTTTGGAGCGATGATGATATCAACAACTTCAACGAGCATAAGAACAACATGAACTATGTATGGAATTTCTTATCAGATGCTGCAAAGGCAAAACTTGGTGAGCTTGCTATGGCAGATAAGGATTCAATCACAGCAGAGAAGATGTTCAATGGCTTAGTAGAGGGTCGTGTCTCTAAGCAGTTAAAGGAAATTTGCCTTCTTGACCAGACATATGTTAAGGCTGAAGATGGAAAACAGTCAGTTGGCAAGTATCTTGAGTCAGTTTCAAAGGATCTTACTATTGCAAAGATGGTTCGTTTTGAAGTTGGTGAGGGTATGGAAAAGAAACAGGAGGATTTCGCAGCTGAGGTAGCAGCTCAGATGGCAGGAGTCTAAAAGATTTTTTGCATACGCAGATTAAACGAATGCTGTTCCGCAAAAGTTTAAGCTAATTTAAACTTTTGCGGATTTTTTATATCTTTACAAGTTGCGAAAATATGATAAAATAATATAAGAATCATGTGACTATCAATTTACAGATAGTTGCAAAATCACTCATAACACGGGGGAAGCATATGGATTCAAAAGACAAAGAAATTGCTGAGCAGCAACAGCAGCGCCGTAAAAGAGTGAGCCGGATTAAGACAAGTATTATAATGACAATTGCAATATGGATGGCAATATCACTACTTGCAGTTGTAGTACTTGGAATTATGGTTGTTAAGCTCAATTCCAGAATTTACAAATTAGAGTTGCAGCTTAATAATGCAGTATCGTCAACCGTAAATACCACAGAACCGGTTGATGAGGGCTCCGAGGTTGAGAAAGCTGATGCTTCGAAGCAGACTGTTGTGAAACAGCTTGATTCAAAGGACAACGTGTATCATGAAGGGGATGCAAGAAAGGTATACCTTACCTTTGAGTGTATCCCCGGGGATAACACGGGAGTGATTTTAGATACTCTTGCAAAATACAATGTCAAGGCAACTTTTTTTGTCACGGCCGATACTTCCGGCAAATATGAAGAGGTTTACAGACGAATAGTGAATGAAGGGCACACAATTGCCATGGATTCATATAGTAATTCATACAGTAAAATATATGAATCAACACAGTCATTTACTGAGGATCTGACAGAGATTTCCGGATATATCTCAAATTTAACAGGTGTTACACCACAGATATATCGTTTTCCGGGCGGTAGCATGAACCAAATCAGCAATGTCGATATGGTTGACTTGGTTAAGATACTTAATTCCAAAAATATTACATATTATGACTGGAATGTAAACTCAGGCGATACGGCGGATGGCTGTACAACTGACAATATTGTGTCTAATGTAACTTCCGGAATTGCCAAATATAATAATTCGGTTGTGTTATTACATGATGATTCAAACAGTTCAACCACGGCAGAGGCTATAGGACCATTAATTGATGCACTTAACAATATGGGTGCAGAGATTTTGCCGATTGATGATAGTACATATAAAGTTCAATACATCAAAGCAGATAGTGTTGGACAATGAAAATAAACGGAGGAAATATTAATGGGATTATTCAAAGAATTTAAGGATGATTTTTCACAGGCAGTTAATGAGCTTGTTCCGGGTGAAACGCCTGAGAGAGAGGCAGAGCCGAATGCCACTGCGGCGAATACATCAAGACCTACCGCAGAGAATCTTGTAGTAGATACCATTGGCGAGAACGTTGATGTTGAATCAGAGCTTGCAAAGCTTAACGGTTTACTTGAGCATGTTGATGAGACACCAAAGAGTCAACCGGTAGTTAAGCCTACACCAAGCGAAAATTTTGCAGAGCAGACAATTAAAAATTTACAAGAAGAGGAGCAAGTTGCACAAATGAATGAGATACCAGCAGTTAACAATATTCCTGAGGTTAACAACACAATTATTTCAGGAGAGGTTCAGGACGAGACATCTGTTATAACAGCTAGCACTGTACTGACAGGTGATATGCAGTCATCAGGTTCTTTTGATATTCAGGGAACAATCAACGGAAATGTAATGTGTAATGGCAAGATTGTTGTTACAGGAACAATCAATGGTAACACAAATTCATCAGAGTTTTTCGCTGATGTAGCAAAGGTTGAGGGTGAAATTGCTTCAACAGGAACTGTCAAGATAGGTGCAGGATCTGTTATCATCGGCAATATTTCAGCATCTTCAGCAGTTATTGCAGGAGCTGTAAAGGGTGATATTGATGTTCAGGGACCGGTTGTGGTAGATACTTCAGCGGTTATCATGGGTAATATCAAGTCACGTTCAGTACAGATTAACAACGGCGCTGTTATTGAGGGCTTCTGTTCTCAGACATACGCTGATATTGATGTTCAAGGACTTTTCGAGGGCAAATAAATATGAGTAGAATATTATTAAAATTAAGTGGTGAGGCACTTGCAGGTGATAAGCACCACGGCTTTGACGAGGCAACCGTCATTGAGGTTGCAAAACAGGTTAAACAGATTGTTGATAATGGTACACAGGTAGGTATTGTTATCGGTGGTGGAAACTTCTGGAGAGGCAGAACCAGTGAGACCATCGACCGCACAAAGGCTGACCAGATTGGTATGCTTGCTACAGTTATGAACTGCATTTATGTATCTGAGATTTTCAGATATGTCGGAATGAAGACAGCTGTTCTTACTCCGTTTGAGTGCGGCAACATGACAAAGCTTTTCTCTAAGGACAGAGCAAACAAGTATTTCGCACATGATATGGTTGTTTTCTTTGCAGGTGGTACAGGTCATCCTTATTTCTCAACAGATACAGCCACAGTGCTTCGTGCAATTGAGATTGAGGCAGATGGTATTTACCTTGCCAAGGCTATTGACGGAGTATATGACAGTGATCCAAAGACCAATCCTGCTGCAAAGAAGTATGATGAGCTTTCAATCGAAGAGGTTGTTGAGAAGAAGCTAGCAGTAGTTGACCTCACAGCGTCTATCATGTGCCTTGAGAACAAGATGCCTATGTATGTATTCGGACTCAATGAGGAAAACAGCATTGTAAATGCTCTTACAGGCAAATTTAATGGTACAAAGGTTACTGTATAGTAAATTGCATATAATGCATATCAGGAGGATAATATGGATTCAAGATTAAACCCTTTCCAGGATAAAATGGAAAAAACATTAAATAATCTCGAGGAAGAGTATGCAGGCATCCGTGCAGGAAGAGCCAATCCACATATTCTTGACAAGCTTCGTGTAGATTATTACGGCACACCTTCACCAATTCAGAGTGTTGCCAATGTAAGTGTTCCGGAGCCTAGAATGATTCAGATTCAGCCATGGGAGGCTTCTATGGTTAAGGAGATTGAGAAAGCAATCAACTGCTCTGACATCGGTATTAATCCTACAAATGATGGAAAGCTTATCAGACTTGTTTTCCCTGAGCTCACAGAAGAAAGACGTAAGGAGCTTGCAAAGGACATCAAGAAAAAAGGTGAGGAAGCTAAGGTTGCTGTCCGCAATATCAGAAGGGATGCAATCGACAGCATCAAGAAAACCGGCAAAGAGGAAGGCATTTCAGAGGACGAGATTAAAGGCCTCGAGGATGATGCTCAAAAGCTTACCGATCAGTTTGTCGCAAAGGTTGACGCTGCGGTTGATGCAAAATGTAAAGAGATACTTACTGTATAGTATTTATATCACGTATACAAACAAGGGACATGTTATTCGTGTCCCTTATTTGCTTATTCATGGTTTTACTGTTCACACTTAACTGTGTGACCAGCAAATAAATGATGCGTCATGCTTGTAAACATATAATATACATAAACGAAAGGAAATTAAATATGAGTACTCCGGAACATATAGCAATCATTCTGGACGGAAACGGCCGCTGGGCAAAAAGCAAGGGTATGCCAAGAAACTACGGTCACACGGTAGGAGCCAAAAATGTTGAGAATATATGTAAGGCTGCAAATGACCTCGGTGTTAAATATCTGACACTTTATGCTTTTTCCACCGAGAACTGGAATCGTCCTGAGTCTGAGGTTGCTGCACTAATGAGGCTTCTTGAAAGCTATCTTAAAAACTGTATAAAGACTGCCAATAAAAACAATATGCGTGTGCGCGTAATTGGTGAGATAAGCAGGCTTTCAGAGGATTTTCAGGAGAAAATAAGAAACCTTGAAGAAGTTTCATCAGTAAATACAGGTCTTAACCTGACAATTGCAATTAATTACGGAAGCAGAGATGAGATGATACGTGCTGTAAAGCATATGATAGCTGACCATGATGCCGGAAAGCTTTCGGCAGATGATATAGATGCAGATACATTCTCATCATATCTTGACACAAGAGAGCTTCCGGATCCTGATTTACTCATCCGCACAAGCGGGGAGCAGCGTCTGTCAAACTACCTGCTCTGGCAGCTTGCATACGCTGAGTTTTATTTTACAGACGTTCCGTGGCCGGCATTTGATAAAAATGAGCTTAAAAAAGCTATAGATGCATATAATAAAAGAGACCGTCGCTTTGGTGGATTAAAAGAAACAAATGACACGGAGGATAAATAATGTTCAAGACAAGACTGCTTAGTGGTATAGTTCTTGTAATTGCCGCTATATTTCTTATAGTAACAGGAAACGAGGTGCTTCTTTTTTCAACACTTCTGATTTCGTGTATAGGTATGTTTGAGCTTTTCAGGGTGTTTAAATTTGAAAAATCGCTCTTATCGGTTGTTCCGTATATTGCTTTGATTTTGTTTTACATCAACTTAAGGTGGAGCTTCATACCTGATGTAATGATGCTTTTCATGGGCTTTCTTATCGTACTGATGTTCGTGTATGTGCTTTCATACCCGAAATATGATGCAAAGCAGCTCATGGCAGCCTTTTTTGGTATGTTCTATGTAGGAACAATGCTTTCATATGTCTACCAGATACGTACACTCAACAACGGACTTTACCTTGCCTTCTTGGTATTTTTATGCTCTTGGGGCTGTGATACATGTGCCTACTGCGTCGGAGTGCTGATTGGAAAGCACAAAATGGCACCAAAGCTTTCACCAAAGAAGTCTATAGAGGGTGCAGTAGGTGGTGTGCTCGGCAGTGCGCTTCTTACAGCCTTATACTGCTTTATATTCAGAAATCATATGAATATAGACGGCAGAGAGATTGCTATACTTGCTGTTATAGCTGCTGTTGCAGGCCTTATCTCAATGGTTGGAGATTTGTGTGCATCAGCCATAAAGCGTAATTATGATATCAAGGATTACGGACATCTGATACCCGGACATGGTGGTATTTTAGACCGCTTTGACAGCATGATTATCACAGCACCAATCATTTATTATCTGGCTAGCTTCTTTTTAAGTTAAAAAGTAACATTTAAGAACCATTGAAAACAAAAAGCTAAGGTAACTATTCAGAACCACTGAGAAAAATATAAATCGAGGAATTATCATGAAAAAAATATCAATACTTGGTTCAACCGGCTCTATCGGAACACAGACACTTGATGTCGTAAGAGAGCACGGCGATATGCAGGTTGTCGCACTTTCATGTGGCAGAAATCTCTCCCTTATAGAGAAACAGGCAAGAGAATTTAAGCCACAGTTTGTCAGTGTAAGTGATGAAAACGATGCCAAAAAGCTTCGCACAAGCCTTGCAGATACTGATATCGAAGTAGGCTATGGCATGGACGGTCTCATTAGATGTGCCACCATTGAGCCTTGCGATATAGTTGTAACGGCAATTGTCGGTATGCTTGGCATCCGTCCTACAATTGCCGCCATCAAGGCAAAAAAGACCATCGCACTCGCAAATAAGGAGACCCTCGTTACAGCGGGCCATATCATTATTCCGCTTGCGAAGGAGTATGGTGTGTCCATTCTTCCGGTTGACAGTGAGCACAGTGCCATCTTCCAGTCACTGCAGGGAAATTCTATGAATCAGATTAAAAAGATTCTTCTGACAGCATCCGGAGGTCCGTTTAGGGGCAGAAAGCTCTCTGAGCTTGAAGGTATAAGGGTGGAGGACGCACTAAAGCATCCTAACTGGTCGATGGGTCAAAAAATCACTATTGATTCATCAACCATGGTCAATAAAGGGCTTGAGGTGATTGAAGCAAAATGGCTTTTTGACGTCGATTTGTCGCAGATTCAGGTTGTAGTGCATCCTCAGAGTGTCATTCACTCGGCTGTTGAGTATGCGGATGGAGCAGTTATAGCACAGCTTGGTACTCCTGATATGCGTATACCTATACAGTATGCACTGTATTATCCAAGCAGACCTGCGCTTTCCGGTGACAGGCTTGATCTCTTTAAGCTTAAGGATCTGACCTTTGAGGCACCGGATATTGATACCTTTAAAGGGCTTGCTCTCGCCATGAAGGCTGCAAGGGCAGGAGGCAATATTCCTACGGCCTTCAATGCTGCAAACGAGAGAGCAGTGGCACTGTTTTTGAATAAAAAGATTAAATATCTGGAAATAATCGATATAATCGAGGCATGTATGGAGAATGCATCATTTATTGAAAATCCTTCAGTGGATGAGATACTTGATACAGAGCAGTGCGCATATGACTATATCAGTAAAAGGTGGTAATTTTGAACATTATTAGTATTATTATTGCAATCATATTATTCAGCATCATAGTAATTTTTCACGAGCTCGGACATTTCTGGCTTGCTAAAGCAAATGGCATAAAGGTCAATGAATTTTGTCTGGGACTTGGACCGACTCTTTTTGGAGTACAGCGTGGAGAGACAAAATACTCCATAAAGCTGCTTCCGTTTGGCGGAGCCTGTATCATGGAGGGTGAGGATGAAAGCTCAGGTGATGACAGGGCCTTCAACAACAAATCCGTGTGGGCGCGCATAAGCGTTGTTTTCGCGGGACCGTTTTTTAATTTTATCATGGCATTTATTTTTGCTCTCATTATCATCTGCTCTGTAGGCTATGACAGTCCAAAGCTTGCAGGTGTTATTGAGGGCTATGCGGCTGAGGAGGCCGGTATCAAGGCCGGTGATGAGATTGTAAAGCTGAACAATACGAATATACACTTTTATCGCGAGATAAGTCTCTACTCGATGCTTCACGAGGGTGAAACAGTTGATGTGACCTACCTTAGGGATGGCAAAAAGCACACCACCACACTGAAGCCTAAATATGACGAGACAACAAAGAGGTATCTGTACGGCTTTAACGTGTCGGGAGAGCGTACAAAGCCCGGCTTTGGAAAGGCACTGCTTTATAGCTGCTACGAGGTGAAATACAACATCTATACAACAATAGAGGGGCTTAAAATGCTCTGTACCGGGGCTGCCTCTGTAAATAACTTAAGCGGACCTGTCGGCATTGTAAAAAACATGGGAGATACCTATGAGCAGGCAGTTTCTATGTCCGGAGTATGGCTTGGCATACTAAATATGCTCAATTGGGGCGTGCTGATTTCTGCAAACCTCGGTGTGATGAATCTGCTGCCACTGCCGGCACTTGATGGTGGCAGACTTGTATTTTTGATAGTTGAAGCCATAAGAAGAAAGAGAGTAGACCCTGAGAAGGAGGGCTATGTGCATCTCGTTGGCATAGTGCTTTTACTTCTTCTGATGGTTATTGTCATGTTCAATGATATCAGAAAGCTAATAGTCTGATTTTATAACAGATTGGAGATATACACATGGAGACAAAAATAGTAAAAATCGGAAATAAAGTAATCGGTGGAGGAAATCCGATTCTCATACAGTCAATGACAAATACAAAGACTGATAATGTAGCTGACACAGTTGCACAGATAAACGCGCTGACAGACTTAGGCTGTGATATAATCCGGTGTGCTGTGCCTACGATAGAAGCTGCAAGGGCACTAAAGGAGATTAAGAAACAAATCAGCATACCGCTTGTTGCGGATATACACTTTGATTACAAGCTTGCAATAGCTGCGATTGAAAACGGAGCCGACAAGATCCGAATCAATCCCGGCAATATAGGAAGCGCTGACAGAGTAAGGGCTGTGGTAGATGTAGCAAAGGAGAGAAATATCCCTATCCGTGTCGGTGTAAACAGTGGCTCTCTTGAAAAAGACCTGGTAGAGAAATATCATGGTGTGACAGCAGAGGGACTTGTGGAGAGCGCTCTGGACAAGGTAAAGCTCATAGAGGATATGGGCTATGACAATCTGGTCATTAGTATCAAATCATCAGATGTCATGATGTGTGTTAAAGCACATGAGCTTATTTCAGATAAGACTACTCATCCGCTCCATGTGGGTATCACAGAGGCAGGTACAATAATAAGCGGCAATATAAAGTCAGCTATCGGACTTGGACTGATACTAAATCAGGGCATCGGTGATACAATACGTGTGTCTCTCACAGGAAGTCCTCTCGAGGAAATCAAGTCTGCCAAGCTCATTTTAAGAACTCTTGGTCTTAGAAAGGGTGGCATAGAGGTTGTTTCATGTCCTACCTGCGGCCGCACACAGATAGATCTTATCGGGCTTGCAAATCAGGTGGAGACAATGGTTTCAGGATATGACCTTGACATAAAGGTTGCTGTCATGGGCTGTGTGGTAAACGGACCGGGTGAAGCAAAGGAAGCAGATCTTGGCGTAGCCGGAGGAATCGGCGAGGGTCTTATCATAAAACACGGTGAGGTATTTAAAAAGGTGCCTGAGAGTGAGCTTTTGGGTGCATTGAAATATGAGCTTGACCATTGGGGTGAATAATTTTGACAAAGACATTTAAGGAAGTTTTCCCTACACTTAAGCTGGACAAGGATATGGAGAATCTGCTGGAAACTGCAGATGTCACCAGAATTTCCGTAAACCATGCAAGAGATTTTTACAAAATATATGTAAAAGCAAAACGCCTTATTTTCAAAAAAAATATCTGGAAGCTCGAGGAAAGCATTAAAAAACAGATATTTAAAAGTAAAGATATTACAGTAAAAATTATAGAGTCTTACGAGTTGTCTTCGCAGTACACACCGAAGACTCTTTTTGATGTCTATTTTGACAGTATTCTTGACGAAATAAACAGTCACAGTGTGCTTTTGTACAATCTGCTGCGCACCTCAAAGTGGAGCTTTACCGACGATACACATGTCACAGTCACACTTGAGGAGACAATAATCGCAAAGACCAGAGGCAATTCGATCATAGAATTTCTTGAGAAGGTGTTCTGCGAGCGCTGTGGGATGGATTTTATCGTTAAGCTGCAGTACGAAAAACCAAAAATCAGCAAATACCGTCAGAATGCTGACAAGCAGATTGAGCAGGAGGTGCAAAATATTGTCGCCCGCACTAAATTTGCCATGGCAAAGGATGACGGTGATGAAGATGCTAAAGTGGCTGTCGATGACGGTGCAATGTTTGTAGGAGGCAGTGAGAATGCATCCGGTACAATAAATGATAGTAAAACTGAGGCAACTAAAGTTGCAAACAGGAAAAAAGAGGCAAAAACAAACTCTGACAGCAATTCAAGGAGTAATTCGGCCGGCACTGATAAAAAGCCTGAGAAGAAATTTGAGAAGAAGTTCGAGCGCAAGGGAGATTTCAGGCGTAAATATGACAATGACCCGGATATCGTATACGGAAGAAGCTTTGATGATGAGGAGATGTCCATTGAAAAGATTGACGGTCCTATCGGTGAGGTTACAATAAAGGGAAAGATTCTTACGGTTGAATCCCGCGAAATCAGAAACGAAAAGACTATCATCATGTTTGCGGTCACTGATTTTACAGACACCATCATGCTCAAGCTCTTTGCCAGAAATGATGACGTAGCAGATATTCTTGCATATATTGCCCCGGGCAACTTTGTTAAGGCAAAGGGAGTTGTGACTGTAGATAAATATGACAGTGATTTGTCAATAAGCTCAATAGTCGGGCTTAAAAAAATACCTGACTTTACCTCAAAGAGAGAGGATACTGCTGCCGAAAAACGTGTTGAGCTTCACTGTCACACCAAGATGAGTGACATGGATGGCGTGTCTGACGTAAAGGATATTGTGAAGTGTGCCATGCGCTGGGGGCACAAGGCCATTGCTATTACGGACCACGGTGATGTGCAGGCATTCCCTGATGCTAACCATACTGTGGATGATAAATTCAAGGTCATTTACGGTGTGGAAGCATATCTGGTCGATGATACAAAGGATATTGTGGAGAATGCCGCCGGTCAATCGCTGGATGATAAGTACGTGGTATTTGATATAGAGACAACAGGCTTTTCTCCGGAAAAGAATAAAATCATAGAAATAGGTGCGGTGAAGGTAATCGGTGGAGAGATTGTAGACCGCTATTCCACATTTATAAACCCTGAGGTACCTATTCCGTTCAGGATTGAGGAGCTCACCTCGATAAGGGATGACATGGTTATCACATCTCCAACAGTGGATGTCATACTGCCACAGTTTATGGAGTTTTGCAAGGACTGCACCATGGTCGCCCACAATGCTGACTTTGATATGAGCTTTATAAAGCGAAACTGCGCACTGCTTGGCATGGAGTGTAATCCTACAATTGTGGACACGGTGGCTCTTGCGAGAGTGCTTCTGCCACAGCTAAACAGATTTAAGCTGGATACAGTGGCCAAGGCTCTAAACATCTCGCTTGACCATCATCACAGAGCGGTGGATGATGCCGCATGTACCGCAGAGATATTTGTCAAATTCATAGAAAAGCTAAAGGACAGGGGCATATCAAGCTTAGATGAGGTAAATGCCCTGGCAAAATCATCTGTTGAGATGATAAGGAAGATGCCTACATACCATGCCATCATTCTTGCAACCTGTGACCAGGGGCGTACCAATCTCTACAGGCTTATCTCGCTGTCACACATCAAGTATTATAATAAGAGACCGAGAATACCAAAATCAGAGTTTAACAAGTATCGTGATGGGCTTTTAATAGGCTCAGCCTGTGAAGCAGGAGAGCTTTACAGGGCTATTTTAAACGGAAGACCACAGGAGGAAATCACAAGACTTGTGAATTTCTATGATTACCTGGAGATACAGCCTCTTGGCAACAACGCATTTATGATACGTGACGAGGATTCCGATATTGCTTCAAACGATGACCTTATCGATATAAATAAGCGAATCGTAAAGCTTGGAGAAGAATTTGGAAAGCTGGTTGTTGCAACCTGTGATGTACATTTCTTAAATCCCGAGGACGAGGTATACCGTCGTATTATCATGGCCGGTAAAGGCTTTAAGGATGCAGATGAGCAGGCTCCGCTTTACTTAAGGACCACAGAGGAGATGCTAAAGGAGTTTGAATATCTCGGAAGCAAAAAGGCTGAAGAGGTAGTCATCACCAATACCAATAAGATAGCAGATATGTGTGAGCGTATCTCACCGGTCAGACCTGATAAATGTCCGCCGGTTATCGAAAACTCTGACGGCATGCTTCGTGAAATCTGCTATAACAAGGCAAACAGGATGTACGGAGATCCGCTGCCGCCGATAGTTAAGGAACGTCTTGACAGAGAGCTTAACTCTATTATTTCAAACGGCTATGCCGTAATGTACATCATCGCACAGAAGCTTGTGTGGAAATCAAATGAGGATGGTTATCTGGTTGGCTCGCGAGGCTCCGTAGGAAGCTCGTTTGTTGCAACCATGTCAGGTATTACAGAGGTTAATCCGCTGCATGCTCACTATTTGTGTACGCACTGCAAATACAGTGATTTTGATTCACCAGAGGTACAGGCATTTTCAGGCCGTGGTGGCTGTGATATGCCGGATAAGCTCTGTCCAAAGTGCGGCAGACCGTTAAGCAAGGAGGGTTTTGATATTCCGTTTGAGACCTTCCTCGGTTTTAAGGGAAACAAGGAGCCGGATATCGATCTGAACTTCTCCGGTGAGTACCAGTCAAAGGCACACAAATATACCGAGGTTATTTTCGGAGAGGGCCAGACTTTTAAAGCCGGAACCATAGGTACACTTGCTGACAAGACCGCATTTGGATACATTAAAAACTATTATGAGGAGCGCGGTGTCAGAAAGCGAAACTGCGAGATAGACAGGATAGTGCAGGGCTGCGTCGGTGTTCGACGTACTACGGGACAGCATCCTGGTGGTATAGTTGTGCTGCCGATGGGTGAGGAGATTAATACCTTTACTCCTGTACAGCATCCTGCGAATGATATGACCGTTGACATCACGACAACGCATTTTGACTACCATTCAATCGACCACAACCTGTTAAAGCTCGATATACTTGGACACGATGATCCTACCATGATTCGTATGCTGCAGGATCTGACAGGTGTTGACCCAACAAAGATTCCGCTTGACGACAAGGCTGTCATGTCACTGTTTCAGAACACCTCCGCTTTGGGCATAGAGCCTGAGGATATCGATGGATGTCCGCTTGGAGCTTTAGGTATACCGGAGTTTGGTACCGATTTTGCCATGGGCATGCTCCTTGATACAAAGCCAAAGGAGTTTTCTGACCTCATTCGTATCGCCGGATTATCACACGGTACCGACGTATGGCTTGGCAATGCACAGACTCTTATCGAGGAAGGCACAGCTACCATTTCAACCTGTATCTGCACCAGAGATGATATTATGACATATCTGATTTCCATGGGACTTGAATCTGAGGAAGCCTTCAACATCATGGAAAAAGTGCGAAAGGGCATTATTGCCAAGGGCAAATGCCCTCAGTGGCCACAGTGGAAGGAGGATATGAAGGCACACGGTGTACCTGACTGGTATATCTGGTCATGCGAGAAAATCAAGTACATGTTCCCTAAGGCTCATGCTGCGGCATACGTTATGATGGCATGGAGAATCGCCTACTGTAAGGTTTTCTATCCGCTTGCATACTACGCAGCATACTTTTCAATCCGTGCTACAGGCTTTTCATATGAGCTTATGTGTCAGGGAAAGGACCGACTCGAAAACTACATGAAGGACTATAAGAAAAGAAAAGACACGCTGTCAAACAAGGAGCAGGATATATTTAAGGACATGCGTATCGTACAGGAGATGTATGCAAGAGGCTTTGATTTCATGCCTCTTGATATATACAGGGCTCACCCTAACCGTTTCCAGATAATTGACGGTAAGCTCATGCCAGCCATAAACAGTATTGACGGACTAGGCGACAATGCCGCTATTTATATTTCGGAAGCGGCAAAGGACGGACCATTCCTCTCAAAGGACGATTTCAGGGAGAGAACTCATGTATCGCGAACAGCCGTAGACCTCATGTCAGATTTGGGACTGCTTGGTTCACTGCCGGAGTCAAACCAGCTTTCACTTTTCGATTTCGGAGCATAATCTGGCAGTTTAGCATAAAACATATACTTTAACAATAATAAAAATCCACTACTCATTGACAGACTTATAAATCTGTAAATAGGGTAGTGGATTTTGCGTATAATATGTATTGATTTTAAATATTAAATCTTGTTTTAATTTTCTTCAATAAAATCTATCTGATACTCATCCATGTACTTGATACGTGCAAGTGAGTAAACCTCATAGCCCTGCTCGTTGATCTTTTTTCTGCCAGGCTGGAATGACTTCTCAATAAGGATTCCTATACCGGCAACTGTAGCGTGAGCCATGCGAAGAAGTCTGATGGCACCTGTAGCAGCCTCTCCGTCAGCCATGAAATCATCAATCAAAAGAATATTGTCATCCTCTGAGATAACATCGCGTGAGAGTGTAAGCTCATAGCTCTTCTCTGTTGTATATGAAGTAACCTGTGTCTGATATAAATCATTATGTAATGTCTTTGAAGGCTGCTTCTTTAAAATAACAAGCGGTACATTCATCTTGGCTGCTGCCATAAGTGCAGGAGCAATTCCTGAGCTTTCTATTGTGACAACCTTTGTGATTCCCTTATCGGCAAAGTGATTTGCGAAATCCTCACCGATGTGCTCCATAAGCACCGGATCTACCTGATGGTTGATAAATTTGTTGACCTTTAAGATATTTGTGTCAATAACCTGGCCATCCTTGAGAATTCGATCTTGCAGTTCTTTCATTTTGTTCACCTCATAAAAAATAAATTGTTATTATTATAGCACTATTCTTCGACAATATCACTATAAATTTTAGAATAAATTTCTTCAACCATATGATCGAGGAAGCTTTCCTCAAGCAGGCTGTATTTTTCAGTAATGACTGATGTGATAAGCTCAGCTCTTTTGTAGTATAAATCACCTGAGCAGGCATCTCCTTTTTCACTCGATGACGCTAAAGTCATAAGCTCGTCCCTATGAGTGACGGTCACGTATTCCATGATTTCCTCTTCGAGGGAATTATTCCGGTCAATTTTTTTTGAAATGTCCTTAAGCTCCATAAATGACTTCATTCCTATGATAAAAAATATCAAGAAAACAAGCCCCATTACGATAGAAATCATGAGCTTGTTTACCGAGTCTAAAGCGGCAAGCTTTATAACTCCTGTATCAAGCAACACAATAGCAATAAGCCCTATCGCACCGACTGCGGTGAAGCACTGTCCGGTTGCTTTTGTATCATCGTATCGTTTTTGTTCATCAACGTATATTTTCATACGCCCTCCATATTGTTTAATTATAGTTATATGTTATAATGAAACGATGAAAATTACAATATTATGTGTAGGAAAAGTTAAAGAAAAATTTTACAGAGATGCGATTGCTGAGTATTCAAAGCGCCTAAGCCGTTACTGTAAGCTTGAAATCACTGAGGTTTCCGATGAAAAGACAAGCGAACAGGCCACACAGACAGAGATAGACATCGTAAAAAATAAAGAAGGTGAGAGGCTTCTTAAAAATATAAAAGACGATGCATATGTATTTTGTCTGGCGATAGATGGAAAACAGCTTGATTCGGTTGAGCTGTCACAGAAAATAGATAATCTTATGACAGGAGGCAAAAGCCATCTTGTTTTTGTAATAGGAGGCTCTCTGGGGCTGTCCGATGATGTATTGAAGCGCGCTGACTATAAGCTTTCATTTTCTAAAATGACATTCCCCCATCAGCTCATGCGCGTAATTTTACTGGAGCAGATTTACAGGTCGTTTCGCATCAGCAATAATGAGCCGTACCACAAATAACCGGCATAATTCAGCCTAAATAAACATATGTTAATATATGAAGATGCAAAAAGTAACTGATTCGTTCGAGCTTCCAAAGGACATAGTGTTAGGGCTTCCAATTGTAACAGCATATGGTTATAATGAGTTGACTATAGAAAACCACAAGGGTATTCTGTCATTTTCGGACAAGGCCGTAACTGTAAGGGCAGCAGACAGTACCATAAAAATATCCGGCAGCCGCCTTGAAATCAAGGAATTTACAAAGGATTTAATAATAATAGCCGGTCATTTAAAGGGTGTTATATATGAGTATTAAAGCTTATGCAACAGTAAGGCTGACAGGCTGCAATATCAGGCGCTTCATAAATCTGTGCACCGCAAACCATATAAAAATATGGAACCTTAAATTTGTAAGTCCAAAGGAATATGAGGCCTGCTGCAGTACAGAAGATATTTTTCTAATGAAGCCTCACCTGAAAAAGACGCATACAAGGCTTCTCGTGGTAAAAAGACAGGGGTACTTTGCGATAAGAGCATTTCTATATAAAATACGTATTATTACGGCTGCAATTACCGGCATTTTTTGTATACATGCACTCATCTGCACAAGAATCTGGCACATTGTGCCTGAAGGAAACCGTTTCACGTATGATAAGTCGGTCATCTCCTTTATGGAGAGTGAAAATGTAACAATAGGCAGCCACAAGAGAGCAGATTACAGCCTCCTTGAAAAGAAACTTGAGGAAAAATATCCCGATATCACATGGTGCAGTATATACATAGAAAAAAATACCATGAAAATTGATATATCAGAGGGAATAAATTATAGGTAAATTATGACAAATTTTATTTTTATGTTATAATGGAAAATATTTTGATTGAAAGGCACATGAGCTAATGAGTTTAAATGAAGTATCTATAAAAATACCGGGCGAATATATACCAAACGTCTTTGGGCAGTTTGATGCATTTGCCAAGAAAATAGAGCGCACACTGCACGTAACGCTTGTCTTAAGAGATGATTCCTTAAAGATTATCGGAGCGCAGGGAAATATTGATGGGGCAAAAGAGGTGTTCGAGCAGCTCATTGCGCTGGCTGAGAGAGGCAACGTCATTACAGAGCAGAACGTAAACTATGCACTTGCACTTTTAGAGGAGCATAGAGGCAGTGAGATTGTTGAGATTGACAAGGATATCATTTGTCACACAATAAATGGCAAGCCTGTAAAGCCAAAAACCATAGGCCAGAAGGAATATGTCGATGCAATCAGGAAAAACATGATTGTGTTTGGCATGGGGCCTGCCGGAACAGGAAAGACCTATCTTGCCATGGCAATGGCTATAACAGCTTTTAAAAATGAGCAGGTGGGCCGTATTATTCTGACACGTCCTGCGATTGAAGCAGGCGAGAAGCTTGGCTTTCTGCCGGGAGATCTGCAGAGCAAGATTGACCCATATTTGAGACCATTGTACGATGCTCTTTATCAGATAATGGGAGCTGAGAGCTTCCAGCGCAACATGGAAAAGGGCCTTATTGAGGTGGCTCCTCTTGCGTACATGAGAGGCCGTACACTTGACAATGCATTTATCATACTTGATGAGGCACAGAATACAACTCCTGCACAGATGAAGATGTTTCTTACACGAATCGGCTTTGGCTCAAAGGTTGTCGTGACAGGTGATGCGACACAAAAGGATCTTGCACCGGGAGCAAAATCAGGGCTTGATGTGGCACTTAGGGTGCTTAAAAACATAGATGATATAGGCATATGCAATCTGACAAGCAAGGATGTCGTGCGTCATCCGCTTGTACAAAAAATCGTTCAGGCATATGATGATTATGAAAATAAGCAGACTGCAAAGACTGTAAGAAAGCAGAGGAAGAGCAATTGAGAAGGGTTGTATCGGTTGTTGCGATATTTTTATCCACTATTGCCCTGTCATTTGTGCTTAGCCTATTAGGCGATTTGTATCCGGACGAATGGATTTGTATTGCTTTTATAGATATTATATTTTTTATGCTTATATTATTTGAACTAGAGTATGAGAGAGCAAAACTTTTGTTTTCCAATAACAGAAGGACGGATTATGTCAGGTTTGCGTTAGTCTTTTTGTTTTGCTGTATGTTATGCGCAGGCTTTGGAATACTGCCGCTGTACAGCAGACCGGTAATCGTTTTAGCCATTTTGCTCTGTCTTGCAGGAAATGAGATTCTTTCATTGGTATGCGGCTCATATTTTTGTATTCTTCTTGCGGTTACTGTATCAGGAGATTATTATGAGTTTATATGCGAGCTTTTTTTGGTTCTTGCAGGTGTTATGCTTGCCAGAATGCTCAGGGAGGACAAGCTTCAGATATGTATATATATTATTATTATATGTCTAAGCATTGTGACTCCCGGCATATTCTATTATATGTCGACAAAGGAATTTTCTGAAAAAGCTTTTGTTGCCGGTGGCGCCGGCGGCATTTTATCTGCTTTTGTGGGTTTTGTGTGTGCGAGAATATTCAGGCCGAAAACCTCTGACGAGGTTAACGACAAGCTTATAGCTATTATATCGGATGATTTTTCGGCGGTTAAGGAACTTAAGGAGCATTCGTTTTCAGAATATAATCATAGCAATTTCGTATCCACGGTTGCAGTCAAGGCGGCAAAGGCGGCAGGCTTAAACACAGCACTTTGTGCGGCCGGAGGCTTTTATTACCGCATAGGGCAGTGGCAGAAAAAAAAGAGCATAATCTACGGAGTTGAACGTGCTGAAGCAATGTATTTTCCGGAACAGCTCACCAATATTTTGTATGAGTATTATGGAAAGCTTCGGAAGCCGCAGACACCGGAATCCGCTCTTGTGCATATGGTAGATGCGCTTATTGTGAAGCTTGATCACATAAAAGCTGATGTTGCAGACAGTGAATGGAATCATGATATTCTTATTATTCAGCTCTTAAACGAGCTCTCGGCGTCGGGAATATACGATGAATCCGGACTGAGCATGAATCATTTTCTAAAAATAAGGGATTATCTTAAAAAGGAGGAATTACTAAAATGAGTTTTTTTCTCGAAAAGGAAACAGAGGTTGATTTTGACTTTGATTATGAGACTCTGGCAAAAGAGGTTGTTGAGTTTTCGCTTGAACATGAGCTCTTTCCTTATGAGGCGGAGGTTAATCTGACACTGACAGATAACGCCGGAATACATGCCATCAATAAGGAATACAGGCAGATAGACAGACCTACAGATGTACTGTCTTTTCCGATGCTTTCATATGAAACACCCGGGGACTTTTCTTTCCTTTCAGATGAGAATGAGGATGATTTCAATCCAGATACAGGTGAAGTCATGCTCGGTGACATAATCATATCCGTTGACAAGGTAAAGGAACAGGCCTTAGAATACGGACACAGCGAAAAAAGAGAGTTTGCCTTTCTGATTACACACAGCATGCTTCATCTGTTCGGATATGACCATATGGAGGCTGATGAGGCTGCCGTAATGGAAGAGCACCAGAGAAAAATACTTGACGCTTTAGGTATAACACGCTAATATTTAAGCTGGTTATCAATTGAAACAGAGGATTTATAAATGTCTAAAAAAAATAACGGGGCAAGCAATGCCTTAGTACAGGGCTCTATACTTGCCGTAGCATCTATCATAAGCAGAATAATAGGACTCATATATCGTATACCGATGCAGCGTATATTGGGTGACATTGGAATCGGCTATTATTCCACAGCTTTTGAAATATATAATGTCATGCTTATTATATCATCATACAGCTTACCGCTTGCTGTATCAAAGATGGTTTCAGCCAAGATGGCAAAAAAGAGGCGAACTGCGACGTATCAGATACTGAAGTGCGCTCTGCTTTTTGCAACCATCAGTGGCACAACAGTGGCTCTCATACTGTTTTTTGGTGGCAATTTTTTTGCGACAACGCTTCTTAACACACCATACAGTATTTTTGCCTTAAGAGTACTGGCTCCGGGGCTTTTGGTAGTTGCAGTGCTTGGTGTCATCAGAGGCTTTTTCCAGGGACTGGGTACTATGATGCCGAGTGCCGTCTCACAAATAATAGAGCAGATAGTAAATGCCATAGTCAGTGTATGGGCTGCATATGTGCTATACCGTACAGGTACAAGGATTGGAGCAGTGCTTGGTGACAAGGAGCACTATGCCGCTGCTTACGGTGCAGCAGGCGGTACACTTGGAACAGTGCTTGGCTCTGTAGCAGCACTTTTATTTGTAGTATTTATCTTTGCCATCTATATGAAGGTGTTCAAGAGACAGATGAAAAGAGAACGAAATGTCAGGGTGAGCTCATTTGGCTACACAATGAAGATTCTTGTAATTACGGTTATTCCGGTGCTTTTAAGTACTACTATATACAATATCAGTAGCATAATAGACCAGGGTATATTCAAGCAGGTTGCACTGCTTCAGGGATACACTCAGAATGATATAGACGTATGGTGGGGTGTATACACCGGAAAGTACAAGCTTTTAATCAATGTGCCTATATCCATAGCATCAGCCATGGCAGCATCCTTTGTTCCGGTGCTTACAGGTGCATATCACAGAGACGATATGGAGGCAGTGAGAGGACAGATTAATCTTTCCACACGCTTTATTATGGTTGTCGCATTCCCATGTGCAGTAGGACTTGCCGTGTTTGGACTGCCGATATTTAATATACTGTTTTCAAGCACCCGTGCAACAAATGCTGAGGCATCACTTATGATGTATGTCGGTGCGGTTGCGGTAGTATTTTACTCACTTTCCACACTGTCAAACGGACTGCTGCAGGGCATTGACAGGCTCAAAGTTCCGGTAATCAACGCTGCGATATCGATTGTAGCGCATGTCATAGTGCTCATACTGCTTATGCTCATATTCAGGCTCAATATACATGCAGTTGTGCTTGCCAATACGTTTTTTGCACTGCTCATGTGCTTTATGAACAGCATGGCTTTAAAGAAGTACAGCGGCTTTAAGCAGGAAATAAAAAAGACCTTTATCATACCTGCCATCAGCTCGCTCATAATGGGAGTTATTTCGTATATAGTATACTTTATACTTTACAAGGCCTGTCATATTGAGATTATCGCCTTCATTCTTGCTGCAATCATTGCGGTTATCTCATATGCAGTGGCGCTGCTTTTACTCAAGGGACTGACTGAGGATGAGCTTAGACATTTTCCAAAGGGCACACTTATCATAAAAGTGGCAAAAAAATGTCATTTATTATAAAATTGAATAAATAACAAAAATTTACAGATACTGATTTTGAGGTGATAATATGAAAAGCAAAATCAGTATCTGTTTTTTAACTATTGTTGTAATTCTTCTTGCACTTGTTATGATAGAAAAAATCAATACGCAAAAAGCTGCAGACAAGGCTGCGATAATTGCACAAAGTAATGAAAATGATAAAGAAGAGAAAAATAAAAAAGAAAGCCTTCTGACATCAAATGAGGCTAAGAATGCAAAATACTGCATCAAAAATGACTCCGGAATGCTGTCTGTATACAACGGCTCAGCAAGTGAAAAATACTTTGACACAGGCGTGTATTTTGAAGAGCTGCCCGAAGAGGTAAAAAATAAAGTGACAAACGGACTCTACTTTTTTAACGAAACTGATTTGTACGATTTTCTTGAAAGCTATTCAAGTTAATGTTAAAATAAATCAGTTAGGGGAAAGAATATGTACGATGTAATTATAATAGGTGCCGGTGCATCCGGGCTGATGGCGGCAGCAGTTGCTGCATCAAAGGGAGCACGTGTGGCACTTTTAGAGCACAAGGATGATATAGGAAAGAAAATACTTGCAACAGGAAACGGCAGATGTAATTTCACAAACACTGATATGTCCGTAAACAAATTCCACGGCAGTAAATCGCTGATTAAAAACGGGTTGTCGCAATTTAATTATGCAGACACAATACGTTTTTTTAAAGAACTTGGAATACCTGCATATGACAATGGTGGCTACATTTATCCAAATTCAAGGCAGGCAGCATCTGTTGTGGCAGCCTTTCGAATGGAGCTTATGAGGCTTCATGTGGATATGAAAACAGGCATTAGTATTACAGAAATCAAGGCTGCAAGGATTACGGCTGATGACACAAATTCTGTTGCAAATCTGGCATCTAATAATAAGAAAGCATATGACCTGACCGGTTACAGCATCCAAACAGACAAGGGCAGCTTTAAGTCCAAAAGGCTTATCATAGCGTGTGGCCTTACGGCTTCCCCAAAGCTTGGAAGTGACGGAAGCCTGTTTCGACAGATAGAAGCTCTCGGACATCATATCCAAAAGCCATTAGCCGCGCTTTGCGGCTTTAGCTGTGATGGCCTTAATTTCAAAAAAATCACAGGTGTCAGGTGCGATGCCACCGTCGCTTCCATGATAGACGGTCAAATGACAGAGCAAAATACAGGGGAGCTGCAGTTAGCTGACTATGGCATCTCTGGCATCCCGGTTTTTCAGATTTCAAGTCTTATGTCAAGAGCCCTCGATAAAGGTCAAAGGGTCGAGGTGATAATTGACTTTTTGCCGGCTTTCAGTGATGATGAGCTTAATGGGTACATAAAGGACAGAAGCATTACAACGACAGACAACCGCTCGCTAAATGAGATGCTTAACGGACTTTTAAACAATAAGCTTCTTCTTGAGCTGATACACAAATCAGGTGTATCTCCTGACAAAAAGGGAAGGCTGTTGACAGATGATGATTGTAAAAGTCTCACCCACTCTATAAAGCATACAGCCGTTTCGGTAAAAAAGCCAAGAGGAGCCGAATTTGCACAGGTGTGTGCAGGCGGCATATGTACAAAGGAAATAGATGTACGTACATTGGAGTCCAAAATCCATCCGGGGCTTTACTTTTGCGGAGAGCTGCTTGATGTGGACGGCATATGCGGTGGCTACAATCTGCAGTGGGCATGGACAAGTGGATATATAGCAGGAGAAATGCAGTAAATGATTAAAATTAACCAGATAAAGCTCCCCGTCACGCACAGTGATGAGGCATTAAAAAAGAAAATAATAAAAATGCTTAAGCTCAATGCCAAGACAGGCTTTACATACCGCATATTAAAGAAATCACTTGACGCGCGTAAAAAACCTGAGCTGTTCTATACATATTCAGTTGCTGTAGAGATAGAGGATACAAAAAATAGCGAAGAAGCAATTGTAAAAAGAGCATCCAGCTCATCTGTGCTCATATACAAAGAAAAAGAGTACCGGATACCTGCGCACGGAAATATACCGCTTGACAGGCGACCTGTTATTGCAGGGGCAGGTCCTGCAGGGCTGTTTTGTGCATATATATTGGCAGAGGCAGGTTTTCGCCCGATAGTTATCGAGCGTGGCAGCCGGGTTGAGAAAAGAACCTGCGATGTACAAAAATTCTGGGAGAGCGGCATACTTAATCCCAAAAGCAATGTACAGTTTGGTGAGGGCGGTGCCGGAACCTTTTCAGACGGCAAGCTGAATACATCCGTAAAGGATCCTTCGGGCAGAAATCGTCTTGTGCTTGAGACATTTGTGCGCTTTGGGGCAGATCCGTCCATACTTTATGACAACAAGCCACATATTGGTACTGATGTACTTTCAGAAGTAATTGTCAACATGCGTGAATTTTTGGTTGACAAAGGGGTTACATTTGTATTTGACACCTGTGTAAACAATCTTGACATAGTTTCCCAAAAGCTATTAAGTGTTTACACGGATTCTGACAGTAACAGTAATAGTGAAATAAAGACAGATGTATGCGTTCTGGCACTCGGACACAGCGCCAGAGATACATTTGATATGCTTTACAACAAAGGCTTTGACATGGAGTGCAAGAGCTTTGCAGTCGGCTTTCGCGTGGAGCATCCGCAGCGCATGATAGATGAATCACAGTATTGTATTCAAAAGAAAATCATACTTCCTCCAAGCCCTTACAAGGTTACCTCCAATTTTCCGAATGGCAGAGGAGTCTATTCATTCTGCATGTGTCCGGGAGGATATGTGGTCAACTCATCGTCAACCAAAAATCACACGGCGGTTAACGGCATGAGCTATCACGACAGAAACAGCAAAAATGCAAACAGTGCCATCATAGTATCTGTTTCGCCGAAGGATTTCGGAGCAGATGATGCCCTCGCCGGAGTGAGATATCAGGAAAAGCTCGAAACAGAAAATTATAAGCGAGGCAATGGTTTAATACCACAGCAGCTTTTCGGTGATTTCTGTGATGACAAATTAACAACAGCATACGGTGATTTTGGCTCCTGTACAAAGGGAAACACCGTCTTTGCAAAGCTGAATGGACTGATGAACGCTGACATGGAGCAGTCGTTCAAGCTTGGAATGGAACATTTTGGTCATCTGATACATGGCTTTGACAGAAAAGATGCAATTTTGTCCGGTATGGAGACACGCACATCTTCTCCGCTTCGCATAAAAAGAGATGAATCCTTTGAGAGCAACATCTCGGGTGTATACCCTTGCGGAGAGGGCGCAGGCTATGCGGGAGGCATTACATCTGCGGCAATCGACGGCATAAAGGTCGCAGAAGCAATTATTAAAAAATATAGGCCGGATTTCGAATAATATATACACATGAATAATATTTATACACATAAAGAGAGGAAATATTCGTGGCAGAAGTATCACCAATGATGCAGCATTATCTGCAGACAAAAGAACAATATAAGGATTGTATTTTATTTTATCGCTTAGGAGACTTCTATGAGATGTTTTTTGATGATGCGATAATGGTTTCAAAGGAGCTTGAGCTTACACTCACAGGCAAAAACTGTGGACTTGAAGAAAGAGCTCCTATGTGTGGAGTACCGTTTCATGCGGCAGACTCATATATCAACAGACTCGTATCAAACGGTCACAAGGTAGCTATCTGTGAGCAGATGGAGGATCCAAAGCAGGCAAAGGGAATCGTAAAGCGAGAGGTAATCCGTGTTGTGACACCTGGCACAAACACTGATATGGCTTCTTTAGATGAGGCAAAAAACAATTACATAATGTCGATTGTATACACTGAGGACAAATACGGCATAGCAACCTGTGATGTCACAACAGGTGATTTTTTCACGACAGAGGTGGATGCGGAAAGAAAGCTGTTAGATGAGGTGAGCAGATTTAATCCATCGGAAATCATATGTAATGAGGCCTTCTACATGAGCGGAATAGATGTTGACGATATGAAAAACAGACTGTCAATTACTGTTTCAGCACTCGACTCATGGTATTTTTCTGATGGTCTTGCAAATGAGACACTGCTTTCACATTTTCATGTACAGACAATAAATGCTCTGGGGCTTGAGGATTATGAGAGTGGAGTCATAGCTGCCGGCGCACTGTTAAAGTACCTTTACGAGACGCAGATGAACTCGCTCGACAATATACTTGAGCTTCATCCGTACTCAATAGGCAAATATATGATAATTGACAGCTCATCAAGACGTAATTTGGAGCTGGTTGAGACACTTCGAGAAAAGCAAAAGAGAGGCTCCCTGCTTTGGGTACTCGACAAGACACGCACTGCTATGGGAGCAAGACTGCTTCGCACCTATGTCGAGCAGCCTCTTATCGAAAAGGCAGAGATAATAAAGCGCCAGAAGCTTATCGAAGCACTTAATGCAAACGAAATCACAAGAGATGAAATCAGGGAATACCTTAATCCTATTTATGACCTTGAGCGTCTCATCACAAGAATCACATACCAGTCAGCCAATCCGCGCGACCTTATTGCATTCAGGGATTCTTTAAAAATGCTTCCACCAATAAAGCAGCAGCTTTCAGACATACCGTGTGAGCTTACCGATGAGATTAATGAAGAGTTCGACGAGCTTAAGGATATATATGAGCTTTTACTTTCATCCATTGAGGATGAGCCTCCTATCTCGCAGCGCGATGGAGATATCATAAAAGCTGGCTACAACGAGGAGGTTGACCGTCTTCGAGACGCAAAAACTAAGGGAAAGACATGGCTTGCAGAGCTTGAAGCCGGTGAACGTGAAAAAACAGGCATCAAAAACTTAAGAATCAAGTATAACAAGGTCTTTGGATATTACCTTGAGGTCACAAACTCCTTCAAGGATATGGTCCCAGATTATTACGTGAGAAAACAGACACTTACCAATGCAGAGCGCTACATAACACCGGAGCTTAAAGAGCTTGAGGATACCATTCTTGGAGCTGAAGACAGGCTCACATCACTTGAGTATGAGCTGTTTCGTGATGTAAGAAAACAGATTTCCGACAATGTTTCAAGGATTCAGAAAACCGCCAGAGCTATAGCACAGATTGATGTTTTTGCTTCGCTTGCGCTTGTTGCCAGCCAGAATAATTACTGCAAGCCAAAGATAAATGAAAGCGGAATAATAGACATAAAAAACGGACGTCATCCTGTAGTTGAAAAAATGATTACAAATGACATGTTTATAGAAAACGATACATATCTGGATCAGCACAAAAACAGAATCTCAATCATCACTGGACCAAACATGGCCGGTAAATCCACCTACATGAGACAGACAGCACTTATCGTTCTCATGGCACAGATTGGAAGCTTTGTACCTGCACAAACTGCAAATATCGGCATCGTAGACCGTATCTTCACGCGAGTCGGTGCATCTGACGACCTTGCAAGCGGCCAGAGTACATTTATGGTTGAGATGAACGAGGTGGCAAATATACTAAGAAATGCAACCGCCAAATCCCTGCTCATTCTCGATGAGATTGGACGAGGCACGAGTACATTTGACGGACTAAGCATCGCCTGGGCAGTTGTAGAGCATATAAGTAATCCAAAGCTCCTCGGAGCAAAGACGCTTTTTGCAACCCATTATCACGAGCTCACCGAGCTTGAGGGCAAGCTTGACAGTGTAAATAACTATTGCATCGCTGTAAAGGAAAAGGGCGATGATATAGTTTTCTTAAGAAAAATCGTAAAGGGCGGAGCTGACAGAAGCTACGGCATACAGGTTGCAAAGCTTGCAGGGCTGCCGGATTCAGTCATAGAGCGTGCCAAGGAAATCGCAGAGCAGCTTCTTGCAAATGATATCACAGATACCGTAAAAAACATATCTGTTGACACTGGCCACAAGCATAAAAAGGAGCACCTTGACGAGGTTGATATGACACAGATTTCGCTTTTCGACACAGTGAAGGATGATGATATAATTGACGAGCTTCGAAGCATAGACATAGGCAACATGACACCACTTGATGCGTTAAACAAGCTGTATCAGCTCCAGAACAAGGTTAAAAACCGCTGGTAGAAAGGATTAAAATGCCAAATATTGCCATATTAAATCAGGAAACAATAGATAAAATAGCTGCAGGAGAGGTTGTTGAGCGTCCGTGCTCCGTGGTAAAGGAGCTGGTGGAAAATGCCATAGATGCAGGCTCCACAGCCATCACTGTGGAGATAAAGGAAGGTGGAATCTCATTTATCCGTATCACTGACAATGGCTGCGGAATTGAAAGAGACCAGGTTGCGGTTGCATTTTACCGTCACAGCACGAGCAAAATCCGCTCGGCAGAGGATTTACTTACTGTAAAGTCTCTCGGCTTCAGAGGTGAGGCTCTGTCAAGCATCTCGGCCGTTGCCCGCGTTGAGCTTATCACAAAGACATACGATGAGCTCACCGGCACCAGATATGTGATTGAGGGCTCGAAGGAGCTTTCCAACGAGGAAATCGGTGCTCCGGACGGTACTACCTTCATAGTAAAGGATTTGTTTTATAATGTTCCGGCAAGACGTAAGTTTTTAAAGACAGCACAGACAGAGGGCAGCTACATAAGCGATATGGTTGAAAAGCTTGCGCTTTCACATCCTGATATATCGTTTAAGTTCATAAACAATAACCAGACAAAGCTCCATACCTCCGGAAACGGCAACAGAAAGGATATAATATACCATATATTCGGACGCGAGATATCATCATCACTGCTTGAGGTGAAGCATGAATGCGAATACTTTAAGGTGGAGGGCTTTATAGGAAAGCCTGTCATCACAAGGGGCAACAGAAATTATGAGAATTATTTCATAAACGGCAGGTATGTAAAGAGCAATATATTGTCACGTGCAATAGAGGAGGCCTACAAGAGCTTTCTAATGCAGCATCAGTATCCGTTTACAGTGCTTTACTTCACATTTTTCAGTGAGCTGGATGTTAACGTGCATCCGACCAAGATGGAGCTTCGGTTCGACAACAACAATGAGATATATGTCGAATTGTGTGACACAATATATGCAATTCTATCTCATAAGGAGATGATTCCCGAGGTGCCTGTAGACAGTACGCCGGCGCCTAAAAAGATAGTGCATGAGTATAAGGAGCCAATACCGGAGCCGTTTGAGAAGAGGCGTATCAATGAGGTGAGGGCAGCGGAATCAAGGAGTGTGTACGGACAGAGCGTGACGTCAGCAGTAAAAGATTACTCAGCAATAGAACCTGCTGCAAAAGCGCCTGCTGTTAATGAGCAACTCACAGATAACACATCAAAGATGCAGACTGCTAAAGCATCTACATCTGCGCTTGTTGCTGGCACCGGCAATTCAGTGGAACTAACGCCTGAGACTTCCACCGCGTATGAACCTGCACAGGTTGTCACCGGCACCCAGCAGACACTTGGCGATTACGACAAGGTTTTTCTAACAGAAAGCTCCAAGAAGCAGTTTTCCATCATAGGCCAGCTCTTTAAGACCTACTGGCTCATAGAGTTTGAGGACAAGCTTTATATCATAGACCAGCATGCAGCCCATGAAAAGGTACTGTATGAAAAAACAATGGCAAGACTTGCAAATAAGGATTTTACATCACAGCGCATAAGCCCTCCGATTGTCATGACTCTTGATGCAAGGGAAAGCGAGATGCTTGAGAAATACAGGCCGCAGATAGAGCAGTTTGGCTATGAGGTGGAGCATTTTGGTGGCAAGGAATACATGATCAGTGCTATTCCAGATAATTTGTTTAACATAGATATGAAGGATCTGTTTATAGAGATGCTCGATGATTTTTCCAATGCGACAGGCAGGCAGACTCCTGACATCATCACGGAAAAGGTCGCATCCATGTCGTGCAAGGCAGCAGTCAAGGGCAATGACAAGCTTACTCTTCCTGAGATAAATGAGCTGATAGATGAGCTTTTGTCACTCGACAATCCTTACAACTGCCCACACGGCAGACCCACCATCATCTCTATGAGCAAATATGAGATAGAAAAGAAATTCAAACGTATCGTATGACAACATACGCATTTGAACAGAGGTGCAATATGACACAAAAACCGATGATTGTCCTGACAGGACCGACAGCAGTAGGAAAGACAGCTCTATCGATTGAGCTTGCAAAAAAAATAAATGGTGCTATAATATCCGCGGATTCCATGCAGGTATACAAATACATGGATATAGGCTCTGCGAAGGTTACAGTCGATGAGATGGACGGCATAAAGCACTATCTGATAGATGAGCTTGAGCCATCTGACGAGTTCAATGTATTTATCTTCAAGGATATGGCAAAAAAAGCACTTAATGAGATATACGAAGCAGGAAAGATACCGATAGTTGTCGGCGGCACCGGCTTTTATATCCAGGCGCTTTTGTATGACATTGATTTCACAAAGCAGGATGTGGATGAATCGTACAGAAAGAGCCTGTACGACTTTGCAAATGAGCACGGAAACCATGCACTGCATGAAAAGCTTAAGGATATCGACCCTGCATCCTACGAGAGCATCCATGAGAATAACGTAAAGCGCGTCATCAGGGCAATTGAATACTATCACACCTGCCATGAGCCAATTTCAAAGCACAATGAGACTGAAAGAGCCAAGCAGTCTCCATACAGCTTCGCCTATTTTGTACTGGATGATGTAAGACAAAGGCTTTATGAGCGGATAGATAAGAGAGTTGATATCATGGTTTCAAACGGACTTGTCGATGAGGTGAAAAAGCTAAAGGCAATGGGCTGTACGAGCGATATGGTATCCATGAAGGGCATAGGCTACAAGGAAATCCTTGCATATCTCGATGGAGAATATTCACTTGATGAGGCTGTGGACAAGGTAAAGCTTGAGTCAAGGCGTTTTGCAAAGAGACAGCTAACCTGGTTTAGGAGAGAAAAAGATACCATATGGATAGAAAAAAATGAATATTCATATGATGATAATAAAATATTAAATAAAATACAAGAAATTTTAGCAGAAAAGAGGATTATAATTTGTTAGATACCAATGAAGCCATTTACAGGCAGTATGAGACACTTGGAATATCAAAGGAGGTTTTGGATTTCGGAACCTCTGTAGAAAAGGAGCTTAAGGAGCGTTTTGAAAAAATAGACACAAATGCTGAGTATAATCAGCTTAAGGTCATAGCCGCCATGCAGAAAAACAAGGTGAGCGCAGAGTGCTTCCAGGCATCAAGCGGCTACGGCTACAATGACCTCGGAAGGGATACACTTGAGAGAGTGTACGCAGACTGTTTTGGCGCAGAAGATGCACTTGTAAGGCCTCAGATTACCTGCGGTACACATGCACTTGCACTTGCACTCATGTCAAACCTGCGCCCGGGCGATGAGCTTTTAAGCCCTGTCGGAAAGCCTTACGATACACTTGAAGAGGTAATAGGCATACGCCCTTCAAAGGGCTCACTTGCTGAGTACGGCATCACATATGCGCAGGTTGATTTACTGCCTGACGGTGAGTTTGACTATGATGGAATAAAGAAAGCCATCAATGAAAAAACAAAGCTTGTCACAATCCAGCGCTCTAAGGGCTATGCTACAAGACCTACACTTTCGGTCAAAAAAATAGGCGAGCTCATCGCCTTTGTAAAGAGCATAAAGCCTGATGTGATCTGTATGGTCGATAACTGCTACGGTGAGTTTGTTGAGGATACAGAGCCTATCCAGGTTGGAGCGGACATGATGGTTGGCTCACTGATCAAAAATCCGGGAGGCGGACTTGCACCGATCGGAGGCTATATTGTCGGCAAAAAGGAATGTGTTGAAAATGCCGCATACCGTCTCACATCTCCGGGGCTTGGCAAAGAGGTCGGAGCCTCACTCGGAGTCATCCAGTCATTTTATCAGGGTTTTTTCCTTGCACCGACTGTCGTAAGCGGA
Organism: Agathobacter sp. LCP21S3_B2; assembly: GCF_052118705.1. Lineage (NCBI taxonomy): Bacteria > Bacillati > Bacillota > Clostridia > Lachnospirales > Lachnospiraceae > Agathobacter > Agathobacter sp. LCP21S3_B2. The sequence continues at coordinate 263,692 of NZ_JBQKGQ010000001.1, forward strand.
GCATTAAAGGGAGCAATCTTTGCCGCAAAAATCTATGAAAAACTTGGTTTTAAGGTAGTCCCTGACGGTACTGAAAGCCGCCACGATATCATACAGGCTGTAGAGTTCAATAACCGCGATGCTATGATAGCTTTCTGCGAGGGCATACAGGCAGCAGCACCGGTGGACAGCTATGTGACACCTGAGCCATGGGCTATGCCGGGATATGACAGCGATGTCATCATGGCAGCAGGCGCATTTGTGCAGGGCTCATCCATTGAGCTTTCTGCTGACGGTCCTGTGAAGCCTCCATATGCGGTTTATTTCCAGGGAGGACTCACATGGTACCATGCAAAGCTTGGAATTTTAATGTCTTTACAAAAACTTTATGAGAGAAATCTTGTTAAGCTTGATTAGGTGTGCTACAATTAACTGAAAACTTTGCTTAAATCCGTTGTCAATCGCCTGGGAGAAGCGAAAGGGATTAAATGCAGACAAACAAAACAATTAAAGAATTACCGGCATCCGAGCGTCCTTACGAAAAATTTTTATCTCTTGGGACATCCGGACTGTCCGATGCAGATTTACTGGCCATCATTATCAAAACCGGCACAAAGGACAAAAGTGCTGTAGACATAGCACAGGAGATACTTTCCGGCCGGCATGGCAACCTCTTAAATCTTTATGAGATGTCATATGATGAGCTTATTCAGGTTTCGGGAATCGGACAGATTAAGGCAATACAGCTTAAGGCTGTAGCAGAGCTGTCGATGCGCATCTCAAAAGCAAAACGGGCACGCAGCATACGCATGAATACACCTGTCACAATAGCTGATTATTATATGGAGCAGATGAGACATCTGCAGCAGGAGGTTGTGATATGTGCCTATTTTGATGTAAAAAGCCGGTTTTTAGGTGACAAATTCATATCCAAGGGTTCACTCAGTTCGTCTGTTGTGGACATAAGTTCCGTCATGAGGACTGCTTTGGAGAAAAATGCGTCAAAGATAGTTCTTTTACACAATCACCCCAGTGGCGACTGTACTCCCAGCAAAGATGATATAGCTGTTACAGACAGGCTGGCGGAGGGCTCAAGGATTTTTTCAATAGAGCTTTGTGACCACATTATCATCGGAGATAACGAATATTACAGCTTCTATGAAAATAAAATTATATAAACAGAAGACGAGGTAGAATCATTATGAGTAATAACGTTTATGGAATTGATTTGGGAACCAACAATTTCAAGGTATATTCAAAGGCAACAGGCAAGACAATGCTTGAGAAAAATACTATTGCGGTAGTGAATAAAAATCAGATATATTCATATGGCAATTCAGCATATGCCATGTTTGAAAAAGCTCCTGAAAATATTCTGGTCAAATTCCCGGTGGTAGAGGGAGTTATCGCAGATTATAATCTTCTCCAGAAAATGATATTTGATTTTCTGGAGCACAGAATAAAGGCAAGAATAAAGAATGCTGAGTTTATAATAGCTGTTCCTACAGATATTACGCCTGTAGAAAAAAGAGCATTCTATGAGATTTTTTATAAGAGCAAGGCAAAGCCAAAGAAGGTGCTGCTTTGTGAGAAGCCTATAGCTGATGCTGTAGGGCTTGATATCGACGTAAATGAACCGACTGGAGTCATGATTGTTGACATGGGAGCTGATACTACAGAGACATCTGTAATATCACTTGGCGGATTGGTGCTCAGTGACCTGCTTCATTTTGGCGGCAACAGACTTGATGAGTCGATTATTTCCTACATCAGAAAAGAATACAACCTTGTAATAGGCCAGAAAACAGCCAAATCATTAAAAGAGACAATAGGCTCAGCCCTTCCGGGACGTGAGGACAGGATGGTGGTTGTGGGACGTGACGTATTAAGCGGACTTCCTATAGAGATGGAGATATCTTCTGAAGCCATATATGAGGCAATGAAGTCAAATCTTGAATCAATATGCACATCCATAAAAATGATACTTGAGAAAACTCCGCCGGAGCTTGCAAAGGACATTATTCATTCAGGAATATATATCACCGGTGGCGGTTCAAAGCTTCAGGGACTTGGTCAGCTCTTTGAGCAGATTACAGGAATAAAGGTAATTCCTTCAGAGTTTCCTGAGGAAAGTGCTGTAAGAGGCCTTGTTAAGATTGTTTCCGAATCAAAATACAAGACACTTCCGTTCAGCATAAAATAACAAAATCCTAATCAGAGGTTCAAATGAGTAGTAAATTTCGAAAAAGAAAAAGAAATCGTAATAATAAGCTGCCAGCAAGATTCACTCTTCTTATAATGACCGGAGTATGTTTTCTTACAATATTTTTAAGCCTTACTCTGAACATATCCGGAGGGCCGTTGCAGGATGTAGCCGGATATGTATTCGTACCTATGCAGAAGGGCATTAATAATCTGGGAAACAGCATTTCGGACAAGATAACAGAGTTTCGTACATTGGGAAAGATTAAATCTGAAAATAAAAAGCTGAAAAAACAGGTTGAGGAGCTTACCACACAGCTTACCACCAATAAGCTCGAGCAGTATGAGTTAAATAATTACAGAGAGCTTTTTGACCTTGATGCTAAATATCCGACCTATCAAAAGGTTGCTGCAAGTGTTATAGCAAAGGACAGTGGCAACTGGTTTTCAACCTTTACCATTGACAAGGGTAAAAAAGACGGCGTGGACGTCGGCATGAATGTGCTTGCCGGAAGCGGTCTGGTTGGTATTGTCACCGATGCCGGCAACAATTATGCCAAGATCAGATGTATTATTGATGATTCAAGCAAGGTGAGCTGCATGGTTTCAACCACAGAGGATAATCTTACTGTAAGCGGTAATATAAAGACAATGAACGAAAATAAGGTTATCACATTTACAGAGCTCAAGGATGATGATGGTAAAGTACAGGTCGGAGATCCTGTTGTGACATCATACGTTTCAGACAGATACCAGCAGGGAATTTTGGTGGGATATGTCACATCTGTTGAGAACAATTCCAATAACCTTACCAAGTCCGGCACCATCACACCTGTCGTTGATTTTGAACATATTGAAAATGTAATGGTAATTACACAGCTCAAGAACACAGGTTCAGATGATACTCAGGCTACAGAAAGTACTGAAAATTCGACACAGACCACAACAGAGTAGGATAGAGGAGCATAATGAGACGTAAAATAGTATTATTCATCATAATTACAATATGCTTTGTATTGCAGACTACCTTGTTTAAATCCTTTGCAATAGCCGGTATATCACCAAATCTGTTAATAATAGCAGTATCATCGTTTGGATTTATGCGTGGCAAAAAAGAGGGACTGTGGATAGGATTATTCAGTGGACTTCTTATTGACATTTTTTGCGGAAATTATTTAGGTGTATATGCTCTAATATATATGTATATCGGTTTTATCAATGGTTTTTTCCAAAAAAGATTTTATCCGGATGATATCAAGCTTCCGATGCTCCTTATTGGAGGCAGTGATCTGATATACAATCTGTTTGTATATTTTATAATGTTTCTGCTTCGAGGCAGATTTCAGTTCTGGTATTATCTTAAGTCAATAATTATTCCTGATTTTGTATACACAATGGTTGTCAGTATACTTTTGTATCTGTTATTTCTTAAGATAAATCAGAAGCTTGAAGAACACGAGAAAAGGAGAGCAAAGAAATTTGATTTATGATATAAAAGATTATCTGAAAAAATTTTTCAGCTCCAGGCTGTTTGTTTTGGCAGCAGTAATAATTCTTTTATTTGCAATACTGGCAGAAAGAATTTTCAGTCTTCAGATTGTTAATGGAGCTGAATATCAGAAAAACTTTATAATGCTTATTAAAAAGCCACTTTCAATAGATGCTTCGCGAGGCAATATATATGATTGTAATGGCAATCTTTTAGCGTTTAATCAGCTTGCCTACTCGGTTGTTATTTCTGATAACGGTAATTATTCTTCAACAAAAGAGCACAACAAGCTTCTAAACAAGGAGCTTAAGGAGCTTATTGCCGTCATAAAGAAAAACGGTGGAGAAATCTATAAGGATTTTCCTATTGACCTCAATGAAGACGGTACATACAGCTTTAATATTACATCTGAGACATCACGTAAAAGGTTTCTCTCGGATGTTTTCGGCAAGAAATATGAAAAGCTTGAATATAATAAAAAGCTTGGTTTTGATGAGGCTAATGCAACTGCCGAGAATGTCATAGATTTCCTTCGTTCTAATCAGAATGAGTGCTTTGATGTGAGTGATAAATATGATAAGCAGACAATATATGACATTGTTGTTGTAAGATATGCTATCAAACAGAACCGCTTTACAAAGTACAAGACTACGACCATTGCGAAGGATGTAAACGATACAATAGTTGCCTATGTGAATGAGCATTCAGATACTCTTACAGGTGTCTCAATTGAGGAGGACACTATAAGAAAATACAATTATGCTGAATATATTTCACCAATTGTGGGTTATACCGGTAAGATTTCGACTGATGAGTACAATGAACTGTCAGAGGATGACAGCTCATATACACAAAATGACATGGTTGGAAAGTCAGGGCTCGAACAATACTATGAAAGCTATCTCCGTGGTAAAAACGGTGAGAAACAGGTATATGTCAATAACGTTGGTAAGATTACCGATGTAATCAGCCAGAAAAATTCGGTTTCCGGAAATGATGTGTATCTGAGTATTGATATAAAACTGCAGGAGGCAACCTACAAGCTTCTTGAGCAGGAAATCGCAGGAATTGTCTACTCTAAAATTAAAAGTGGCGAGATTCCTATTACTGATGTATATTTTGCTTTATTGAATAACAACGTAATTGATTTGAACCATTTTAATGCGGCTGATGCCTCTGCTACAGAGCAGTCTATATACACCAGCTTCAGTGAGCAGCTTCAGGGGGCGCTTGGCACGATAGACAATGAGCTTCAAAACGGAAATACAGGAACATCCGGTATGTCAGAGCAGGTGCTTGATTATTTCACCTGTGTAATGTCTATGCTCAGTGATGACGGATTATTACTGTCTGATCAGATAGATTCATCTGATTCCACATACACAGCATGGAAGGCAGGCACTGTATCACCAAAGGATTATCTCAAATACTGCATATCAAAGCAGTGGATAGATATAACAAAGCTTGATGTGAATCAAAAGTATGCCGACTCATCCGAGGTGTATTCAGCACTTTGTTCATATATTGAAAACGGATTGTCAACAAATAAGGATTTTGCCAAGATAATCTATAAATATATGGTCAATTCAGGTGCCGTTACAGGTCAGCAGCTATGCCTTTTATTATTTGACCAGGGTGTTTTAGATTATGATGATGCGACAGTTAACAATATAGCCAACGGTTCTATCAGTCCTTATGCTTTTCTGATGGACAAGATTAATAACATAGAAATTACCCCGGCACAGCTCGCCCTTGACCCATGTACAGGCTCATGTGTCATAACAGACATAAACACCGGACAGATAAAGGCCATGGTCAGCTATCCCGGCTATGATAACAACAAGCTTGCAAATACTGTGGATGCCGATTACTATCAGGCATTAAGGGAGGATAAGTCGAATCCGTTATGGAATTATGCCACCCAGGAACAGACAGCACCGGGTTCTACCTTTAAGATGGTTTCAAGTACAGCTGGACTTGCTGAGGGAGTGATAGATACTTCATCAAAGATAAACTGTACTGGAATATTTACAGATATAAGCAATAAGCCAAAATGCTGGATTTATCCAGGAGCACATGGCATGGACAATGTGTCAGAGGCACTACGTGATTCATGTAACGTATTCTTTTATACAACAGGCTTTAGGCTGGCAAGTAAGGATACAGGCTCCTACGATGATGAAGATGGTACGAATTACATACAAAAATATGCATCTATTTACGGCCTTAATGAGAAATCCGGTCTTGAAATTGTAGAGAGAACACCATCCATAGCTACACAGTACCCTGTAATGGCAGCAATCGGACAAAGTAATAACAACTTTACGACGGTATCACTGTCAAGATATGTGACTGCTGTAGTATCAGGAAAACTGTATGATTATAAGCTGATGAATAAAATTATGGATGCTGATGGAAAAACTGTAAAACAGTACGATTCCAAATTTAAAGATATATCAGATACCTTAAACCAGAGTCAGTGGGATGCTATACACCAGGGAATGCGAATGGTTGTTGAGGATCTTCATGATGTATTTGGCGGTTTCACAGGTGTTGAGGTTGCCGGAAAAACCGGTACAGCCCAGCAGGTTGAAAATCGCCCGAACCATGCTCTTTTTGTGGGATATGCCCCTTACAGCAATCCTGAGATTTCGATTGCTACGCGTATCTCATACGGCTACAGCTCACATAATGCGGCTGCAGCATCAAGAAATATAATTTCATACTATTACAATCTGGAGTCACTTGATGACCTTCTTTCTGTAAAAGCAGAGGGCGTTTATTCATCAGGTTCAAGTGCCCGTACAGATTAATTTGGAGGAAACAATGGCTTTACCGGTAGTACTCAAAAGCGGTAAAAACTATGTGAGTGTTGTGCTTGACGATGAACTGCCGTTTGAAGAACTGCTAGTCAGCATCATAAACAAGTTTCGTGAATCAGAGTATTTTTTAGGTACAGAGCCCTTTGCCATCATGATAGAAGGCAGGGAGCTTACTGACCGCGAAAAAAATATAATACTGGATGCAATTTATGAATATACATCGGTAAATATATCACACCTTATTGAAAATGATGTGATAAAAGAAACAATTGCTGAAATGCAGGCATATGATGATATGCATTTATCCGGTAAAAAAGGTGACAATAACTGTCTCTTTATCAAAAGAGATGTTATTATGAAAGAAAAAGTATTTGCGCCCGGTAATATCGTGGTTTACGGAGATGTCAAAAAGGGCGCAATCGTCAAGGCGGGAGCCAATATTATTATACTTGGAGCCTTAAAAGGGCAGGCATTGGCAGGAAATGACCCAGTGATAAAGGATCCTTTTATCATGGCAAATGATTTCAGACCTGAAAATTTCAGGATAGGACCGCTTGTTGGAAATGCTCCGAGGGCAAAAAAATCAGTTTTGAAAAGGCATCAGCCGCTGCCTCTCATTGCAGAGTTTACGGATGGTGAAATTCAAATATATTCAATTTAATATTATAATCATAACTAACGGAGGTTTAAATTTGTGGGTGAAGCAATAGTTTTCACTTCAGGAAAAGGCGGTGTTGGTAAAACAACAGTAATATCCAACATCGGAGTTGAACTTTCACGGTTAGATAAAAAAGTTATCATGCTCGATACTGACATGGGACTTAGAAATCTGGATTTGGTAATGGGAATTGAGGACAAGGTGAATTATAACCTGCTTGATGTACTGAGCAATAAATGCCGTATAAAACAGGCAATTGTCCGCAACAAAAAATATCCGAATCTGCATCTGATTCCGGCGGCCCTGCATATGGATGGGCTTTTGCAATACGAAGCCGGATTAAAAATTCTGGTGGAGGAGTTAAAAGCACATTTTGACTATTGTCTGATAGATGGTCCGGCCGGAATAGACAGCGGCTTCTTCTTTTCTATAGCTCCCGCTGATAGTGCAATAGTTGTGACCACGCCTCATATATCGGCAATACATGATGCCGGACGATGCATGGAAATACTTGATTCAAAGCATTTCAGGTCAGTGTCGGTTGTAGTTAATGCATACGATGAGCGTATGGTGAGAAAACATCAGATGATTTCTTCAGATGACATAGCAAATATTCTTTCAGCAAATATCATTGGTACGATACCACTTGACAAAAACATTATTGTATGTCAGAACAGGGGTGTGCCAATCTGTGAGATGCATACAAAGTCACGTCGTGTGTTTTCAATACTGTCACGGCAGATGCTTAACAATGTATCAGACAGATGCGAAGCGGAGGTAATCTGAATATGAAAAAATTTAAAAGAACCGCAGATTATGCCAAAAACCGCCTTGCACTCATCATTGCAGAGGATTCAAGTGCATGCGCTCATGCTGAAAGCATGACACAGATAAAAAAGGAAATCAAAAATGTCATACACAGACATTTGAATATAAGCGATGATGCTTATGATATTAAAATTATCCTACGCGATAAATAACATATATTAGTTTTACAGATAACAGATAGGAAGTAACAAAATGCTTAAACAGTATAGACTAAAGAATTATCATTTTCAATTGGTATTATATATGGTGGTTTTGACGATTATTGGCATTCTGCTGATAGGCAGTGCCAAGCACTCCGTGCAAAGCAAGCAGATAATAGGCTTTGTAATGGGACTGACTATTATGATAGTGCTTTCCCTTATAGATTACACATTTCTGCTCAAATTCGTGTGGATATACTATGCCGGAATGATTGTGCTGTTGTTACTTGTTCTATTTGCAGGTGATGATGCAAAGGGTGCACAGCGCTGGTTTGAGATCGCAGGTATCAGATTTCAGCCCTCTGAGCTTGCAAAAATTATACTTATTTTGTTTTTTGCTTATTTCTTTTCCAGGTTTGAGGATAGTATAAATACAGTAAGAACTCTTGCATTATCTGCAATTTTTTCCGGTATACCTTTATTTCTTATCTTAAAACAGCCGGACAACTCAACAACAATTCTTACTGCATTAATTTTCGCTGCCCTCTTGTTTATTAGCGGATTAAGTTATAAAATAATAATGCCAATACTTGGAGTTTCAGTACCGATAGTTTTGATAGTGATAAGCTATATATATACACATGCCGATGCACTCATCAAAAAAGGCTTTTACCCTGCTACACGTATAATGTCGTGGCTTGACCCGACAAATTACGCTGATACAGCAGCACAGCAGAGAAACTCCATCTGGGCAATAGGCTCAGGGCAGTTGTTTGGTAAGGGACTTAACAATTCGGTTGTCACCTCGATGAAGAACAGCAATTATATTATAGAGCCTCAGACAGACTTTATTTTTGCTGTAGCCGGTGAGGAGCTTGGCTTCGTTGGGACAATCAGTATAATAATTCTTTTGCTTCTTATCGTAATTGAGTGTATACTTATAGCCAGAAAGGCAAAGGATACAAGCGGAAAGCTGATATGCTGTGGCATGGGAGCTCTTATAGGCTTCCAGGCATTTATTAATATATGCGTGGCAACCGGACTTATGCCAAATACCGGTATGACGCTTCCGTTTGTCAGTTATGGACTTACATCACTTGTTTCACTGTATATGGGAATGGGTGTTGTCTTGAATGTAGGGTTACAGCCGAAAAAATATTCATAAGGGAGGTTAGCAATGAACATAGGATTAGTTGCACATGATTCAAAGAAAAAACTTATGCAGAATTTCTGCATAGCATACAGAGGTATTTTAAGCAAGAATAATTTGTACGCAACAGGCACAACAGGACGTCTGATTGAGGAGGTTGCAAACCTTTCGGTACACAAGTACCTTGCAGGCCATTTAGGAGGCATTCAGCAGCTTGGAGCGCAGATTGAGCATAATGACATAGACCTTGTTATTTTCCTTCGCGACCCATTAAAGCCAAAGCCACACGAGCCGGAGGTAAACAGCATTTTCCGTATATGTGATGAGCATAATATACCTCTTGCCACAAATCTTGCAACTGCAGAGTTACTCATATTATCTTTAGACAGAGGGGATCTTGACTGGCGTGAGATGTACAAATAAATTTAACAAATTAAAAAGTGTATTTTGTCTGGTCTGTATTTTGACACTTTGTCTGACAGGCTGCGGTGACAAGATTGAGAACGCATATGATCCATATGCCAATGACTATATTAACGGTTACAACGGAATGGATTATTTCAGTTCGAAGCTTTGTGTGACAAATGACGTCAATTTTGGGCCGGATTCGGTTTCATCATCTTCTGTGGCTGAGGGAGCAGGTGCATTTAATGTGGACACACATCAGGTGCTTTACAGCCAGAATATATTTGAAAAGCTGTATCCGGCCAGCACAACAAAGATTATAACAGCATATATTATTTTAAAGAACTGCGATACAAATGCTACTGTCACTGTAAGCCATGATGCCGCAAATCCGGGAAATTCATCATCTGTCTGCGGCTTAAAAGAGGGTGACGTAATGACAGTAGGCGATTTATTATATGGTCTGCTGCTTGAAAGCGGTAATGACGCGGCAATTGCGCTTGCGGAATACTATTCCGGTTCAATAGAGGCCTTTGCGCAGGAGATGAATAATACAGCTAAAAGCTTTGGTGCTACCAACACAAATTTTGTAAACCCAAGCGGACTGCCTGATGAGAATCATTACACTACAGTGTATGATATGTATCTCATATTCCAAAATGCAATATCGCTTGAGAGCTTCGTAAATATCATAAGCTCACAGACGCACGATGTATCATACACTAATGCATCCGGAGCGGCTGTTACAAAAACATTTAAAAACACTTGCGGATATCTGACCGGAGCTTATAAAGCACCGGAAAATATTACTGTAACAGGAGGAAAAACCGGCACCACCGGTGAAGCAGGATATTGCCTGGTACTGCTTAGCCAGAATGCAAAAAATGAGCGTATTATAAGCATTGTATACAAGGCAGACGGCAGGAGAGATCTTTATACTCTTATGAATGATATATTGAGCGGATTTGCTAATTAATTATTGAGTTTTAGGATTATTTATACTATAATATTATTAAAACAAGGATAATTTTTATCTAAAATCACAATATTTATTTATAGGAGGAAAAAGCCATGATAGAAATAATTTGCGGGGAAAAGGGCAAAGGAAAGACAAAAGAGCTTTTAAACAAAGTGAATTCATCAGTAAAGGGCAAAGAGGGATCCATAGTTTATCTCGACAAGAGTCAGAAGCATATGTATGAGCTGAACAACCAGGTCAGATTAATTAATGTTATGGATTATCCTATAGATAATTGTGATGAGTTTTTAGGCTTTGTCTGCGGAATAGTTTCGCAGGATCATGATCTTGAGGAAATGTATCTTGACAGCTTCTTAACCATAGCATCGCTTGATGAAGAAGGAACAATAACCAGGGCAATTGAGAAACTTGATATCATCAGTGAAAAGTTTAAGGTGAAATTTATCTTAAGCGTATCAAAGAACATCGAGCAGTTACCTGAATGTGCAAAGGCGAAGGTCATCATTTCTTTATAATGTAGACTATAACTATGGGGTGTGTATTACACACCCCTTTTTTAAGGAGTAAATTCGTGTCCCGTAAGAAGAAAAATAATGTAGTAAAATATCATAAAGGATTTGAGCTCAATATAGGTTTTATTGTATTTTTCGTTATAATAATCTATGTAATATTTCATATATTTACATATTTTACTTCAAAGCCTATATCAGAATATGAGGTGCAACAGGGCACTATTGCGACCAACAATATATATAAGGGGCTTATAATCAGAAGCGAGAGCGTAGTTTATGCTGAGGAGAGCGGACAATTAAATTATTATGTTGCCAATGGTTCAAAGGTCAGCTCAAAAGATGTGGTTTACTCTGTGGACACAGATGGTTCTGTTTCTTCAAAAATTACCGGCGAGCAAAATGACTCTTCAGCTATAACAGATAAGGCTGCAGATACTATTATTTCTGACATTAACAGCTTTTCGTCGGGGTATGACAAAAAGAGCTTTTCGAAGGTATATACATTTAAAAGCAGTCTGGCATCTACACTTACACAGGAGCTCAGCCAGAATGCACTGACCAATCTTAGTGATATGATAACAAACGCTGAGGCAAACAATACATTTTACACCTACAATCCTGCATCACCCGGTGTGGTGAGCTATGGAATTGACGGATACGAGGATGTTACAACAGATAATTTTACATTGGACCAGTTCAATAATTCCAATTATAACAATAATGATCTGTCGGAGAACAGCACAATTAATCAGCTTGATCCGGTATATAAGCTGGTTACAAGTGAAAACTGGAATATTTTGGTTAATGTGTCCGATGATATGGCTAAGATGCTAAATGATAAATCAGTCATCCGAATACGCTTCTGTGAGGATGATTTTGTTACAACCGTATCATTTGATATTTTGAAAAAGGACAATGAATACTTTTTAAAGCTGAATCTCAAAAATTCATTAATCAGATACATTAATGAACGTTTTACAAATATTGAATTGGTGCTCAACTCAAATACAGGCCTCAAAATCCCTAATTCTGCTATTACACAGAAGGAGTTTTTTACAATTCCAAAAAGCCTGTTTACTGAAAGTGGAAGTTCATCAGATTTGTCTTTAATGGTTAAGGACAAATCATCAAATTCCGTTACCATAGTAAAGCCGACAATCTTCAGTGAAAATGATGATTTTTACTTTGTCGATGATGATGATTTAAAGGAGGGCGATATAATACAACAGCCGGATTCATCGTCAACCTATACGGTTGGTACAGATAAGGATAAGCTGACCGGTGTATACAACATTAACAAAGGCTATGCTGTTTTTAAGCAGATTAAGAAGCTGTCAGAAAATGATAATTACACAATAGTGGAATCCCAAACCTCGTTTGGTATTTCATTATATGACCATATAGCACTCGACGGCAGTGCAGTAAAGGAGAATCAGACTATCAGAAAATAAAAATTTCAAGTATTATATTCATATACAGAAGGGATGATTTACATGTTAAAGGAAAATTTAGAACAAGTACAAAAAAATATTAACGAAGCGTGTGAAAGAGCCGGCAGAAATACAGATGAAGTAACTCTTATTGCAGTCAGCAAAACAAAGCCTGTTGAAATGCTTCAGGAAATATATGATTGCGGAATACGCGAATTTGGTGAAAATAAAGTACAGGAAATGTGCAATAAGATGGAGACTATGCCATCAGATATCAGATGGAATATGATAGGTCATCTTCAGACAAACAAGGTTAAGTATATTGTTGGCAAAACATCGCTGATTCATTCCGTTGATTCATTACATTTGGCAAAAGAAATACAAAAACAGGCCGTAAAAAATAACGTTATATGTGACATACTTGTTGAGGTCAATATTGCCGGTGAGGAGAGCAAATTCGGCACATCAAAAGCCGATGCTATTGCTTTAGTTGAAGAAATTGCAAAGCTTGACCATATCAGGGTGAAAGGACTTATGACTATAGCACCATTTGTTGAAAATCCTGAAGATAATCGCCAATACTTTAGAGGGATTAAACAATTATCTGTTGACATAGCAGGTAAAAACATAGATAATGTCAGTATGAATATTTTGTCAATGGGCATGACAGGTGATTATACAGTTGCAATAGAGGAGGGTGCCACGATGGTACGTGTCGGAACAGGAATTTTTGGAGCACGTGATTATGGTATTGCATCATAATTATTCTGTAGGAATATCTGACAGATTTTTCATGAAACAAAATAATAAGAAAAGGAATATATTTAACAATGGGTTTAATGGATAAAATTTTAGATAAAATGAGTCTGAATTCTGAGGATGACGAAGAATTTGATAACGAGGATTATATGGATGATTACGAAGAAGAGGAAGAGCTTCCAAGAAATCCTTTCAGAAGAAAGGAAAGGGTAAAAGAGGTTGAACCGCCGGCTCCAAAAGAAAAACCGGCAAAAAATTCATCAAAAATCACACCAATCTCAAAATCATCCAGAAAGCAGGTATCATCAGACATGGAAGTATGCGTAATAAAACCAAGTTCAATTGAAGACGAAATAGAAATTACAGACACTTTATTAAACGGACGCACTGTAATTATCAATATGGAAGGACTTAATGTAGATACAGCACAGCGTATCATAGATTTTACATCAGGCTCTGCATATGCACTTCATGGCAATTTACAGAAGGTTTCCAATTTTATATTTATTGCCACACCTCACGGCGTAGATATATCGGGAGACATCCAAAATCTTATGGATTCCTTTGATATTCCGGGAGCATCTTATTAATACCGGTCAATATTAAATAGTCGGTATTAAATATCAAATAACGGAGTATATATGTGATGAAAAAAACAAAGAGCAGAAAACAGCTTTGCAGTGCTGCAATTATGGTATTTTTACTTGTTGCACTTGACCAGCTTACAAAATATCTTGCAGTTTTAAAGCTAAAGATGTCCGGCAAAGGTGTTTTTGAACTTATACCCGGCGTTTTTGAACTTAGATATCTGGAAAATCAAAGTGCTGCATTTGGTATGGATTTGCTTTCAATTATTCAGAGGATATTTCATTTCTCATACTGGGATAACAATCCAATGGCATTTCTGCGTGCCAAAATGATATTTTTCTCTGTAATAACGATAGCCGTAGTAATTCTGCTTTGCCTGTGGTATTGTAAAATACCTCACTCGAAGAGATTTGGATTATTAAACGTGGTTGTGATTCTTTTTATCGCAGGCGCTATAGGCAATCTTTTAGACAGAATTATTAATAATTATGTTGTCGATTTCTTTTATTTTTGCCTGATTAATTTTCCAATATTTAATGTGGCAGACATTTATGTTACTGTAGCGGCATTTATGTTTATCATACTCGGGCTGTTTTACTACAAGGAGGATGATTTCTCTGTAATCTTTCCTGATAGAAAGCATGAAAATTAGTGCGGTATGCGCTTTTTAAAGTGTGCAATGTAGTTTTAAATAGTTACTGTAACTATTCAGACCCCCCACACACATTCGCAAAAACGCACGATACTCGTGCTTTCTCGTTGCTACGCAACTAATTTTGCTCATATATGTGGGGGTGGCTCTATTCGAGCCACCTTGAGAACAAGAAAATCTGCTGCTTACATGCAAGCATGACACATCAGCTTTTTTGTTCTCAGTGATTCTGAATAGTTACTAGTTACTAAAATAAAAAAAGAGAAAGCTTCACTATGAATAGAGATACATTTGAAGTCCAGAGTGAACAGGAGGGAGAACGACTGGATAAATACCTAAGCAGCATTTATCCGGATATTTCTCGCTCCTTTTTTCAACGGATACTAAAAGAAAATCAAATATTGGTCAATGATAAGCCCCAAAAGGCAAATTACAGGCTAAAGACTGATGACATAGTAGATGTCACAATTCCTGATGCCGTACAGACACCTATCCTGCCACAGGACATTCCTCTTGACATACTCTACGAGGATGATGACGTACTGGTAGTCAACAAGCCAAAGGGCATGGTTGTACACCCCTCAGCAGGGCATTACAGCGATACTCTTGTAAATGCCATAATGTACCACTGCAAGGACTCTTTAAGTGGCATAAACGGCGAAATACGGCCCGGTATAGTGCATCGCATAGACATGGACACCACCGGCTCCCTTATTGTCTGCAAGAACGATGAAAGCCATATAAAGATATCCGAACAGATAAAGGACCATAGCTGCAACCGTATATATGTAGGCATTGTCTGTGGCAATGTAAAGGATGATGAGGGCACAATAGAGGGCGCCATAGGCAGGAATCCCAATGATCGCAAGAAAATGGCCATCAATGAGAAGAATGGCAAGCCGGCTGTTACGCATTATAAGGTGATTGAACGCTTTGGTGACTACACCTATATGCAGTTTAAGCTTGAGACTGGCAGGACACACCAGATACGCGTGCATATGGCAAGCATTAACCATCCGTTGCTTGGAGATATGCTGTATTCCAGCTATTCCCCGACAAAAAACCGCTTCAAAGGCCTGGAAGGACAGTGTCTGCATGCTAAAACTATAGGGTTTGTTCATCCAAAAACCGGCGAATACATGGAATTTGATGCACCTTTACCAAAATACTTTGCCAATTTGCTTGAAGTGTTATATAATATGAATAACAACTAAATTGAATTATCACATAGTGATATAGTTTTTATTATTTATATAAGGGGGTCTGAATTATGGGATCAAACGAAATTTACACAATAGGAAGAGAATTTGGAAGCCTCGGAAAACAGGTCGGACAAGATTTAGCTAAAAGACTTGGAATTAAATTTTATGATAGAGAGCTCTTACAGCAGGCAGCTAAGGAATCAGGACTTTGCGAGGAAATATTTGAGTCACACGACGAAAAGCCTACAAACAGCTTTTTGTATTCACTTGTCATGGACACATACACCGGTGGCTCTTATTCCACAGCACCGTTTCTTGATATGCCTTTGAACCACAAGGTATTTTTAGCACAGTTTGATGCTATCAAAAAGATTGCGGCAAATGAACCCTGTGTTATCGTAGGCCGCTGTGCAGATTATGCTTTAGCAGACGAGCCACATTGTCTCAATATCTTCATACGTTCCAACATGGACGACAGAATTAAAAGAATCAGTGAAAGACTCAATGTCCCGGAGAACAAGGCTAAGGACATAATTAAGAAAAAAGATAAAGAGCGTTCAAGCTATTACAATTACTACACCAGTAAAAAATGGGGAGACGCAAGAAGCTATGATTTGTGTCTGAACACAAGCCAGATATCAGTTGAGGACTCAATTGAGCTTATACTTAAATACAGGGAATGCATGAGAAGTCACAATAAATAATCACATAATAATTGTATTGTTGTATAGAAAGCTATGGATTTAAAGCCATCGGAACTGATGCAAATAGATGTTCCGGTGGCTTATATTAATTATAGCATATAATTGGGAACGCTAGCTACTTGTTTTTAGACTGTATGCTAAATGGTTATGTGTAACGCTTTTGTAACGCTTTATTTGTTATACTATATAAAATTGTAGGTTTTAATTATTAGTATATTTATCTCAGTAGGGAAGACTCCGGCGGATTGCAGGAATGAGCAGAAGAAGATATCAGCAAAGCTGACACGTATTTTGCAGCAAGAACGTTGGAGCGTTCTTGAAAAATTTTACGAAATACGAGGAAAAGTGCTATGAAGAGAAAAATAAGAATCAAAATAAGACAGTTAGTTTGTTTCGTTCTTTGTGTTAGTATTTTTTGGGGAAATTTATCCATTCCAAAATATGAGGTTAATGCAGAAGAATCAATAAATACTTTGAGTATTAATAATGCCATTACCAATGGAAGTTTTGAAACCCCGGTATTAAACAGTTCAGATAATTATAGTATGTACGATATGTCACAGGTACCAGGCTAGAGTACAACGGCAACGGACCAGAAAATAGAATGCTATAAGGAGAATAATATTTACCTAAAAAACAAGTCAGTGTTAAAGCCTGATGAAGGAAATCAAGGTGCTGAGTTAAATGCAAATGAGGAAAGTACGCTATATCAGAATTTAAATACGCAGGAAGAGTCAATTTATGAGTGGGGGCTGTCACACAGAGGAAGGGATGGCCTTGATACAATGGCTCTTATTATAGGACCGGAACAGCAGTACAATGCATCAAAACCCTCTAAGACTGGTAGGGATCAGTTCATGCAGATGGTAGACTGGTTAAAGGCAAATTCTTCGTCATTAGGCGATGGTTATAAGGCAAATATGGAGGGGGTTGGTCAGAAAATTACGGTATATTCCAGACCTTTTGACCAAAGTGGAACCTTTCAGGGAGGAACATCAGATAATTTTAGTCTAAGACAAAGTGATATCTATTCACAGGAGTGGAATGTATGGATTATCGCATCGGATCCTGATTCCTGGCATAAATGTGGTTATAATTATTACAGCCACAACAATAATGAGTCAAAGACCTTTGGAAACAATGTGCTGGATTATATATACAGTGTACCGAAAAACCAGACACGGACAACAGTTGCATTTGTATCAGTAAGTCAGGCGGGAACATCTGCTTCAATTGGAAATCTGTTAGATAATATTCAGCTCAGGCTTTTTCAGCCGGTTACAGCAAGAGCTACAGTTGGTGGAACGGCTAAAGTAATTATTCCGCATGATAATTTGGAAACGACAGGAAAAACAGAATATCAGGTAAAACAGCAGACCCCTGTATCGACTAAATCAGTGAATAATATATATATTAAATTGGAAGCCACACCAGATGAAGGTTATAAATTTTCTGGAGCATACATTAATAATGTATTTTATGAAAAGGATCTATTCCCTTATAATCACTGTGTTACCGGAGCTACTGCAATACGATTTGTTTTTACGAAAAAATCTATGGTGGTCTATGAGACCAATGGCGGAAGCTGGATAGGAGATGAGAATGAGAATGATGCATCTTTTGACACTGGTGACCCCAACCGATTTGAGCAAATATCAGGGGAATATAAATATTCAAGGGACGAAATGCTGCCGACTTATGCTAATGCAGATTTTGAAGGATGGTGGCTCGTATCTTATACAGAGGAAAAAGTATTGATTCCCAAAAAACACATAATTAAATATACGAATCCGGTGGAGGGAAATACGGAAGGAAAGTTCACGGTTGAATACAATGATTCAGAGGGAAACACAAAGTCCATTGAAGTAAAGGATACGGCAGGACTTAAATTTATTGCACAGTGGAAATACAGACAAAATATTATTCCGGAATACAAAAGGCTGAATCGGGAAAGTTATGTGCAGGGTACAGAAGGTGGAATTGTAGAGTTTATTACACCAGAGCAGAATAGTACAGCAATATTGCAAATTGGTGGAAAAAACGGGGCATATTATTACAAGGCACAGAATAATGAAACCATAAGTGTGAATGCAAAACCTGCCGAGGGTTACTATTTTGCAGGCTGGTATGAAGGAAATCAGATATACAGTACATCACAGAAGATTTCTTATTCTGTGGGCATATCGGGAAAAGAACTTACAGCGCGTTTTGAGGAAAGTCCGTACTATCAGATTATCCATTATAAGTTGAATTCATCGGGGGGAGTTGTCTCGCAAGAAGGGCCGGTGTTGATACCAGGAGGAGTAGGAGATTCGGTTGCAGCGGTTGCTAATACTTATGAGGGATATACTTATAAAAATGGATATGATAATAATGGTAATAAAGAAGTTCGGAGTGGAATTCTGACAAAGGATTGTTCAAAGAGAAATCCATTGCAGTTGATGCTTTATTATACGGTCAATCAGGACAGTCTGAAATACGATGCAAATTTTGCAGGTGCCAGTCAGTCAATGACTCCATCTGGCGGATATACTTTTGAAAAGGTAAAAGTTTCAGGTAATTCTTTTTCCAGAGATGGATATGATTTTACAGGATGGAACACTGCAAAGAACGGACGGGGAACCAGCTATTCGCCAGGCAGCGATTACCAGCTTACTATAAAAGAGGATGTGCTCTATGCACAGTGGACTGCGAAGAAATGCAAATTGATCTTTAATGGAAATCTGACAGATGCAACTACCACCATCAAGGATTCTAATGGAAATCAGATGTCGGAGAAAAATGTTACATATGACACAAGATATGGTACACTGCCAACTGCGGAAAGTGATAAAGGATATACATTTGCAGGATGGTATACCTTGCCTGTAGGAGGAGACAAAGTAAATTCCGAGACAAAGTATACCTCACTGGAAGAGTCGGTGACATTATATGCGCACTGGACCAGGACGATTAAAATTGGAGATCACATCAAAGTAATTCATTCTTATATTCCTGAGGGGCAGAATGTTTATCAGACACCGGAAAGCAGGCCGGAAAGTGTTACCGTACACTTGTACCGTAAGTTAAAGGGGAAGGCTGATAGCGAATATATCTGTTTTAGTGAAAAAAAAGTTAATATTCAGGATATAAAAAAAGCTAAAGATGAGCAAGGCAGGGATATTGACATATCGGAGGCTGACTATGAATTTGTTGTTACAGACTCATCCAGTGACTATGAGTACCGTGTAGGAACGCGACTTGACAATTATGATCTGGTCAAGCCGAAAGGAACAGGATCAGACTATCCATATAAAGGAATCACAGAGTCGAAAAATGAGATTGATTTTGAATTGCAATTTAATCCGAACAATTTTCCAGCAGATTGGAAGGTGGAATATGTAACATCCGGCGAAGCTGCAGTACCAGAGGACAAGCGGATTATTGATGCAGCTAACGTCAAGATTTTATATGGACTTACCAGAACGGATGAATATAAGGATATTGTACAACACAACACCATGGCAGTAGCTACTGATATGGTAAGAAAGACATCTGGTACAGCAAGTTTCCCAGTCTGGAAATATCAGTCTGATGAAGAAAAAAGCACCTACTATTATAAGGCCAGGGTTTCATCCTATACAATTGGAGGGAAAGAGGTAAAAACAGAAGATTCTCTTTACAAGGCGGTGTTTGATGAGAATACAATCATGTATTATGATAAAACAAATGAACGTCCAAGTAATACCATGGTAATAAAAATTTATTATCGCGGTGTCAATGTATCTTTTGATTTGAATAATGAAAATGCAGATGCATCCACTTGCCCGCAATCATATGATATGGTTCCAGACAGAACCATAATGAAACCAGCGGATCCTACTGCCCGGCACTATAGCTTTGCAGGATGGTACAAGGATAAGGAATGTACCAAGAACTGGAATTTCGAAACAGACAAAGTAACCGCGGATACAATTTTATATGCCAAGTGGAATAAGAAAGAATATACAGATACAGTACTCGTTCAGACAAAATCCAGTGCTTCTGCAAGTTACCAGCAGAATAATGCTGGTGGATATGTTGAAGTGACGCTGCCAGCCATAGCTGAGGATAGAAAACAAATTATGTCATCTGGCTACAGCTATACTTGTGAAGCACAAAGCAGTATAACTTTGTCTGTGACAGTCAATCCGGGCTATACCTTTGAAGGTTGGTATGAAACCTCTGGTGAGGGTATTGAAAAAGTATCAGAAGAAGCAAGTTACACATATTCCATGACTGGCAATCATACTGTATATGCCCGTTTTAAGCCAAACACAGATACCGTGTATTTGATTCGGCATTACAAATTAAGTCCCGATGGAAGCACGGAAATATGTTACAAGGAAACGAGGCATACTGGTACAACAGGAACAAGAACCAAAGATGCAACCCGTATTGAGGTACCTGGTTACAATTATGTTTCAGGCTATAATAAAAATGGAAAAACAGAAGTATTAAATGGGATTATAGATGGTGGAGGACAGCTTGTTTTAAAGCTTTACTATGAACCAAATCAGGACGAACTGTTTTATCAGGCAAATGCAAGTGATGTTATTGGAATTACAGCCAATACAAAGGGTGTGACAGATCAAAAGGTTGTAGTCAGCGAAAGTGCATTTATTAGAAATGGCTATAGCTTTACCGGCTGGAACACGAAGAGTGATGGAAGTGGAACCGGCTACAGACCAGGGGATTATTATCCGCTTGCAGAGGGCATGGACATATTGTATGCTCAGTGGTCAGCTAAAAAATACAAGCTGAATTTCGATGATAATTTACAGGGCAAAAATGTGCTCATTGAGAATGAAAGTTCTGAGCCAATCAAACGTAAAGATATTATCTATATGAGTGCTTATGGAAATATGCCTGTGGCAAAGGTGCAGGGAGATGACAATTACAGATTTACCGGATGGTTTACACAGCAAGTCGGTGGCACGAAGGTGACAGCGGAGACATTGCATAAACAGATGAATGACGTAACTGTGTATGCCCATTGGGAATATGATCTTACCTTAAGTGGAACAATTAAAGTGGATCACAAGACACAGAATGATGATACGAGGGCAAAGAATGTTACGGTAGAAGTGTATAGAAGTCCTTCCCAAAAGGATGAGTATGTACACGTAGAGTCCTTGGATAAGAAAGTGGATTTTCCGGAACCGTCAGGGAATAGTACATCTTCGAACTATGAAATTAACCTTAAGGGAAGCTCTGATTATAAGTATATGGTGATATGTTATATTCCAAATTACAAAATGACTTCACCGACAGAAGATGATGTAAAGAACAAGTATCGTAATCTGGATAAAAACACAGATAAGCTTGACTTTACGTTTGAGTATGATCCAAATGAGTTCCACGTGAAGTGGAATGTTACCTACAAGGATAAACCATCACAGAATAAGGCTGAAGAATTAGGAATTACCAGTGCAAATATTAAGATTTTGTACAATTCAGATGATTCAATCACAAAACCAGGAACGGGACTTGATGATGGTAAATTTAAGGAGATTATTCAAAACAGATATTCTCCAATTAAAACAAAGGTTTCTGGAATTAGCGACCCGGTTCCTGCAGAAAACAGTTTTACAGTATGGAATAATTGGCCGAATACTAATCCATATTTTTATCGCTTCAAGGTTGAATCTCTTATGTCTGGGGACAAGACGATTATGATGAATGAGAATTCGCTGTGGAAGAGTGAATTTGTAAATGGAACCACAACCTACTATGACGGTACAAAAAGGTGTACAACAGGTGGAAATGACAAAGATCCGATGACGATAGAGCTTTCTTATATTGGCATTCCTGTGAAATTCTATTGGAATCTTCCGGATAACCGCAAAGTAGGTAGTGAAAACATATATTCCGTTTATGATTCGCTTAAGGGCAAAGCGGTGATATGTCCTGAAGATCCAACAGATGACTATTATACATTTGATGGATGGTATAAGGATAAAAACTGCATATATAAATGGAATTTTGAAACTGATCAAACTAATCAAACTGATCAAACTGATGAGAATTGTGTTAGCCTATATGCAAAGTGGATTCCAAAAAAATTTCTTCAGATAGCAGTAGCACAGGTAAAGACAACTGATTCGAATCAGGCGGTTACTGACCAGTATCAGGACAGCATACGTGGAGGTACAGTGTCAGTTTCTGTGTCAGACAATTATGTTCCCGCTGACTGCATTTTCGATTATTCAACAGGCAAGATGGTCAAATGGAATTACAACGGAACCGGGAAAGTAACCTTTAAGGCAAATGCAAATCAGGGATATCATTTTGCAGGATGGTATAAGTGTGTCGATGATCGGGGAAGTGTGGCGTTGGTTTCAGCTACTGACATTAGTATTACCGTACCCAACAATGAAAACTGTAAGTTCATTGCAAGATTTGAACCGAATAAAGATACCAGTTATGCGGTATGGCATATTAAGGTTCAGGGTGGGGTGGCAGATGATGAACATGCTGAAAAAGAATATCTTTCAGGTGTGACTGGACAAAAAGCTTCGTTCACTCCTAAAAATTCGGAGGGTGATTTTGCTGGATATACATATCAGCCCGATTATGTGGCACAGAGCAGTGGCGCAGATACAATACTTGCAGATGGTTCACTGATTATTAAGCTGTACTATGTTGCAGATACATATATGCTTGTATATGATAAAAATGCAGAGGATGCTAAAGGAAGTATGGAAGATGTGTCTACAGAGGCAGGAGCTACCTTGCAAACAGATGCAAACAAGTTTGAAAGACCAGGTTATGTGTTTACTGGCTGGAATACGTCAGCAGATGGTACAGGTATCAGTTATTCTGAAAATGCGAATTACGCAGTTGTAGTAAACCCGGAAAAAAAGAATGTCCTGTATGCACAGTGGAGACCTGATGATGATACAATGTACAGAGTCGAACATTATCTGATAACCACAGATAATACAGCTGCAATTTTAATGGACACGGATATCCTGAATGGTACAACAGGAGATAGGGTTGATGTAAGCAAGAAGGCAAAAGTGTATTCAGGATATGAATTTTCGCCTTCTTACGATAATGAAGGTATGAAAACGATTACGTCCGGAGTGGTTGCAGGTGATGGCAGTCTTGTGTTGAAACTGTATTATCAAAGAAAGTACACAATATCCTATAAGCTTGAAGAAGGTGCTCTGGAGGAAGGAAAGAGCAATCCAACGGAATATTATGTGAATAGTGAAAATATCGTATTGAATAATCCGGTTCGTGAAGGTTATACCTTTGCCGGATGGACAGGAACTGGGCTGAATGGCGCAGTAGAATCAGTGACGATTCCGAAAGGTAGTGTTGGTAACAGAGTATATGTTGCTACATGGAAGCCAGAAACTTCGGAGGGGCCAGAACCCCCGGAGAAGCCAGAACCCCCAGAGAAGCCAGAACCCCCGGAGAAGCCAGAACCCCCAGAGAAGCCAGAACCCCCAGAGAAGCCGAAAGAACCATACACTCTTGTATATGATAAAAATGCAGAGGATGCTAAAGAAAGTATGGAAGATGTGTCTACAGAGGCAGGAGCTACCTTGAAAACAGCTGAAAATAAGTTTGAAAGACTGGGATATTCGTTTGCTGGCTGGAATACGTCAGCAGATGGTACAGGTATTAGTTATTCTGAAAATGCGAATTACACAGTTGTAGTAAACCCAGAAAAAAAGAATGTCCTGTATGCACAGTGGAGACCAAATGAAGATACAATGTACAAAGTCGAACATTATCTGATAACCACAGATAATACAGCTGCAATTTTAAGGGACACGGATATCCTGCATGGTACAACAGGAGATAGTGTTGATGTAAGCACTAGGGCAAAAGTGTATTCAGGATATGAATTTTCGCCTTCTTACGATAATGAAGGTATGAAAACGATTACGTCCGGAGTGGTTGCAGGTGATGGCAGTCTGGTACTTAAGCTGTATTATCAAAGAAAGTACACAATATCCTATAAGCTTGAAGAAGGTGCTCTGGAGGAAGGAAAGAGCAATCCAACGGAATATTATGTGAATAGTGAAAATATCGTATTGAATAATCCGGTTCGTGAAGGTTATACCTTTGCCGGATGGACAGGAACTGGGCTGAATGGCGCAGTAGAATTAGTGACGATTCCGAAAGGTAGTGTTGGTAACAGAGTATATGTTGCTACATGGAAGCCAGAAACTTCGGAGGGGCCAGAACCCCCGGAGAAGCCAGAACCCCCGGAGAAGCCGAAAGAACCATACACTCTTGTATATGATAAAAATGCAGAGGATGCTAAAGGAAGTATGGAAGATGTGTCTACAGAGGCAGGAGCTACCTTGAAAACAGGTGAAAATAAGTTTGAAAGACTGGGATATTCGTTTACTGGCTGGAATACGTCAGCAGATGGTACAGGTATTAGTTATTCTGAAAATGCGAATTACACAGTTGTAGTAAACCAGGAAAAAAAGAATGTCCTGTATGCACAGTGGAGACCAAATGATAATACAAAGTACATAGTCGAACATTATCTGATAACCACAGATAATAAAGCTGCAATTCTAAAGGACGTGGATATCCTGAATGGTACAACAGGAGATAGGGTTGATGTAAGCAATAGGGCAAAAGTGTATTCAGGATATGAATTTTCGCCTTCTTACGATAATGAAGGTATGAAAACGATTACGTCCGGAGTGGTTGCAGGTGATGGCAGTCTGGTACTTAAGCTGTATTATCAAAGAAAAGAGGAATTAGAGGAACCAGAGACCCCGGAGAAACCGGAAATGCCAGAGACCCCAGAGACTCCGGAAACGCCAGAGGAACCAGAGACCCCGGAGGAACCGGAAACGCCAGAGACCCCAAATGAGCTGGCATCGCAGAAGAAGCCAATCACACAAACGAATCTGGCGATAGAGAATCCAACTGTACAGAAGGATACCGATAAATCAAATTCAGTCGATATGAAAGTTACATCGCCAAAGACTGGAGATTGTAGTTACTATGAACTCTTGTTATTGCTTTTTGCAGGTCTTACTATATTATGTCTAATGACTATGGTAAAATTAGCTCAACACTTTGGGAAAAGGATTAAAACGGATTTTTCCTAAGAGCAATATTATTGGCTTACAAAGACCATTACCAGATAAACGGGTAATGGTCTTTGTTGGTTTAATGGTATTCATTTACCGGATTTTGTAGTTACTGTCTCTGTGTTAGAATTAGTAAATCCCGGTAAACAGGATGGAATCATCAAAAATGTTTCAGAAAAGTCAAACTTTAATTGTCCATTGGCTTCAGATAGTATATAATTCAATTGAGGACCTCCTTGATTGGGTTGTTACATCCGCCAAGATGCAATTCAATCATAACGGAAGGTCCTTTTCTATGCAACTAAAAATGATACACTACGATTGTTCTTGAGTTCTTCGCCGTCGGTGATTAACCCACAGCATTTATTTTTTGACCTGTCAAGGATGGCGATAACCTAAAACATTTGGGGCTAAACCCATAAGAAAAATGATTGACCCTTTTTTATATATGTATAAATAAATTATAGGTATTATAAAGTAATAATAAGTAGACACATGCATCTGTATATAGTACTTTGGTACTTCATATAGAGTCATTTATTCGTTAAACTTAGATTTAGCGAATAAATGTGTACCGCTAAAAATTAGTACCGCTCCGCTTGCAGTACATTAGTATGCTTCAACATATGTCTGAAGTAGTCCTTTAATGCACTGCTTCCTTTGTCAATGTCTGTTAATGACTGGAATTTTCTACATCTGTTATTTTTCAGATATTTTATATTATTAAACACAAAAAGACGGTTGAAAAATTATCCGTCTTATATTATAATCGAGATAAAGAAAGAGTTGATCGGATATAAAACTTTCCGATTGCCTCAGTAGATAAAAATCTTAATTAAGAAATAGCACTACTTTGGTCGGTGGGTGCTATTTTCTTTTATTGTGTCCATCTATGTATGCCAGTGTAGTAAAGATTACAAGCAACAGAGTTAATACTTCCATTGTGTTCATGATTACCACGCCTCCTCTCCATCCGGACATAAACTGCATGTCCTTCTGTACTAGAGGCAACCGAAAAATCACACCCGACTCTTTCCCTATTCGATTATGAAGATATTATAACAGATTGTGAAGCTCATCTCAATTCCAAGCTTTGAAATTTTATAAAAAGACGGTTGATAAATCAATCGTCTTTTTATATCTAGAATTTATGATTTTATTATGAAATAGATAACACATCCTCCACAATCTGCTCTGCAGTCAGATGATTCTCCTTCAGTACAGCATACACATCATACCTGTCAAGAAATTCCTTCTTCAATCCATAATTCATCACTTTCATATTGCTTGCACCATAGAATCGTGCGATTTTTTCACCAAAGCCGCCATCTAAAATACCATCCTCTAAAGTAATAACAGTATCATGATTTTGCTTAAGCTTAGTCAAAAGCGCCTCATCCAATCCAGTGATGTAATACGGATTGATTACAGTTGCATTGATTCCGGCTTCTTCTTTAAGAAGCTTCGCAGCCTCCTTTGCCAGTTCAAAGAAAGTTCCCAGACCGATAATCGCAATCTTTTCTCCTGTATGAGCCACCTCATATCTGTTGAGTGTGCCAAAATCCTTTGTCACCCTTGAGCCATCTGAAATCATCGGTCCGCCCGGCAGCTTTATTGCAACCGGATAAGATGTCTGCTCCATACTCCAGTCGAGCATGGCCAGATACTCTTCCTTTGTTGACGGTGCCAAATATACCAGGTTTGGAATATTTGATAGCATCGGAATATCCTGAAAGCCTAAGTGTGTAACATCATTCATTCCATATACGGATCCCTGGTATATTACCATTGTAATCGGACTGTTATTGATGCAGACATCCTGTGATACCTGGTCAAAGGTTCTCTGTACAAACGAACTGTATACACCATAAAATGGTTTACCACCATTTACTGCGATACCTGATGCCAGTGCCACTGCAGTCTCCTCTGCAATACCTACATCGACAAACTGACTGCCAGCCTCTTTTCTCTTATCCTCTGTAAAGCCCATAACAGTCGGCGTACCGGAAGTAATTGCAACAACAGAAGAATCATTTTTCATCTTTTCAAGCAGATATTCACAGGTCACAGAAGAATAATCCTCTTCCACATTGTCAAATAGTGGCTTTCCTGTTTCTATATCGAATGGACCGCTGTAATGCCACTGCTCCTTACATTTTTCTGCTGGTGCATAGCCCTTGCCCTTAAGTGTGTTTATATGCACTACAACCGGTTTAGTGCTGTCCTTGACCTCTTTAAATGCCTTAATAAGAGCTGCAACATCGTTGCCCCTGTCCACATACACATAGTCAAGTCCCATAGCCTTAAACAGATTGCATTCTGCCTGACCGTCAGTCTTTCGAAGCAGAGCAAGATTCTGATAGAGACCTCCATGATTTTCAGCAATCGACATATCGTTGTCATTTACTATAATAATAAAATTGCTTTGAAGCTCAGCAGCAAAATCAAGTCCCTCAAGTGCTTCTCCTCCGCTTAATGAGCCGTCTCCGATGACAGCAATCACATTGCCGTTTTCACCCTTTAAGTCCCTTGCCTTTGCAAGACCTGCAGCCAGACTGACCGACGTTGATGTATGTCCGACTGTAAAAAAATCATGCTCGCTCTCGTTTGGATTTGTATAGCCTGACACATCATCATAGTGCTGTTCAGACAAATACGCTTCCTTACGCCCCGTAAGCATCTTATGAGGATAACTCTGGTGCGATACATCATAAACAATTTTATCCTTAGGTGATTCAAATACATAATGTAAAGCGATTGTCGCCTCTACCATTCCAAAATTCGGTCCAAAATGTCCGCCATGCTTACTTGCTCTTACCAAAAGGGCATCTCTTATCTCCTGCGCCAGCACCGGCAGTTCATCTATCTTAATTTTCTTTACATCTTCTGGTCCGTTAATTTTCTCAAGATACATATTATATTTTGTCCTCCTATTTGTCCCAGGTCAATTCACCTGTCTTTATCGCATTCTCGTATTTAGAAATTTTATACTGTAAGCGTTCCATCGTGTTTTCAATCTGTTTTTTCTGCTCATCAAGCTGCTCGTATTGCTCCTTGAGAAGCTGACACCTTGCTTCAAATGTGGCATCTCCCATCTGAAAAAGCCTGATATATTCTATAAGCGCCTCAATCGGAACTCCGGCATTGCGCATACATATAGTGTGCTCCACCCAGCTGATATCTGATTCGATATAATCGCGTATACCTCCTGCAGTCCGTGCAATCTGTGGAATCAGGCCTATGCGTTCATAATATCTGAGTGTATCAGTAGACACACCAAAACGCTCACTCACTTCCTTGATAGTCACTCACATCGCCTCCTTTTTGATTGTTACAATGAAACTATATCACTTGGAGTCCACTCCAAGTCAAGAGCTTTTCATCTGTTTTGTATACATTAAAAAATTATTGTGCTATAATCTCATTGATAAAATTTAAAAAGATTTCACACTCGGAGGAAAAATATGAACTATAAAGAATGCATTGAAAATGCCAGACCACGTCTGGGTAAATATTGCAAAGCTTGTCCTGAATGCAACGGACGCGCATGCAAAAACCAGATGCCGGGTCCGGGCTCAAAGGGTATCGGTGACACAGCCATACGCAACTATGACAAATGGAAACAAATCCGTGTAAACATGGATACTATTGCCGAAAATAAGCCTGTAGACACCTCTCTCACACTCTTTGGCCGTACTTTCAAATATCCAATATTTGCAGGCCCTGTCGGTGCAGTACAGCTTCACTACGGAGACTGTCTGGATGATGTGGCATACAACGATATCCTCGTGTCTGCCTGTGCAAAGAACGGTATCGCAGCTTTCACCGGCGATGGAACTGACCCAAACGTCATGGCAGCAGCCACCAAGGCTATCAAAAATGCAGATGGTGCAGGAATACCTACCGTAAAGCCATGGAACATTGAGACCATACGTGATAAAATGGAGCTGGTACATGAATCAGGCGCATTTGCAGTAGCTATGGATATCGATGCAGCCGGACTTCCATTCCTAAAAAATCTTGATCCGCCAGCCGGAAGCAAGACAGTTTCAGAGCTTTGCAATATCATACAGATGGCCGGAACCCCATTTATTGTAAAGGGAATTATGACCGTAAAGGGTGCGCTTAAAGCAAAAGAGGCAGGCGCAAGCGCTATTATTGTATCAAATCACGGTGGACGTGTGCTGGATCAGTGTCCTGCCACTGCTGAGGTGCTTGAAAGCATCGTAAAGGCCCTTGAAGGCTCAGGCATTAAGGTTCTTGTAGATGGTGGCATCAGAAGCGGCACAGACATCTTTAAAGCCCTTGCACTGGGTGCAGACGGAGTTCTTATCGCAAGACCGTTTGTAACGGCTGTATACGGCGGTAAGGCCGATGGTGTACGTGCATACATAGACAAAATCGGTACAGAGCTTGAAGACACCATGAAGATGTGTGGTGTATCTTCGCTTGATGAAATCACAAGGGACTGTGTGATGACCTTCTAGTTTAAAAACTACATTTATTGCGCTGGCATACCTTGAATCATTGCCATACACCTGACACATCTGTGTAACAGTCGATGCCGAAGGCGTAATAACCGCCAAGAAAACAATAAGCATACCAGCTTTAAATATTTATGTCTTAAAAGTCATGGCAATGCAAGTATCATGTTTAAAAATGATACTTGCATTGCCATATTAATTTCATTTATTATTTGTAAATATTCAGTTACTTTTATTTTATAATCTCGTAGTCCACTTTGAACAATCCCACACATCCGTCGCAAGCCCATCATAGAAATCCGGCTCATGGCATACCATCAGTATGCTGCCCTTATATTCCTTCAAGGCACGCTTCAGCTCATCCTTAGCATCCACATCCAGATGGTTGGTAGGCTCATCCAGAAGCAGAATATTTGTCTCTCTGTTTATCAGCTTGCACAGGCGTACCTTTGCCTGTTCACCACCGCTTAACACACGCACCTGGCTTTCAATATGCTTTGTGGTCAGGCCACACTTGGCAAGCGCGCTTCGCACCTCATACTGCGAAAATGCAGGAAACTCGTTCCATATCTCCTCAATGCATGTGGTTGTAACCGACTGATCCATCTCCTGCTCAAAATACCCTATCTCCAGATAATCTCCAAGTGTAACACTTCCTGAAAGCGGCTTTATCAGCCCAAGAATACTCTTAAGCAATGTCGTCTTTCCGATGCCGTTTGCACCGGTAAGAACAATCTTTTGTCCTCTTTCCATTTCAAGGTCGAGAGCAGATGAAAGCGGATCATCATAGCCAATGACCAGTCCATTTGTCTGGAAAATATACCGCCCCGGAGTACGCGCAGTCTTAAAGTTAAACTCCGGCTTTGGCTTTTCAGCAGCAAGCTCAATAACATCCATCTTGTCAAGCTTCTTCTGACGTGACATCGCCATATTCCTTGTAGCTACACGCGCCTTATTTCTCGCCACAAAATCCTTCAGCTCTTTAATCTCCTGCTGCTGTTTGTTGTACGCAGCCTCAAGCTGGGCTTTCTTCATCTCATAGACTTCCATAAATTTGTCATAATCACCGACATACCTGTCGAGCTTCTTGTTGTCCATGTGATAGATGAGATTTACCACGCTGTTCAGAAACGGTATGTCGTGAGAAATAAGAATAAACGCATTCTCATAATCATTAAGATATCGCTTAAGCCACTCAATATGCTCCACATCCAGATAGTTTGTAGGCTCATCCAAAAGCAGAATATCCGGCTTCTCTAAGAGGAGCTTTCCCATCAGCACTTTGGTTCTCTGACCACCGCTTAAATCGGTAACGTCTTTATCAAGCCCCAGGTCTAAAAGTCCAAGAGCCCTTGCAACCTCCTCAACCTTTGCATCAATCATATAGAAATCATGCATGGTAAGCATGTCCTGAATCGTGCCGGCTTCCTCCATCAGCTTATTCATCTCGTCCTCGTCCACATCGCCAAGACGCGCATATATGTCGTTCATCTCATTTTCCATATCATAAAGGAAATCAAATGCAGAGGAAAGAACGGAGCCGATAGTCATACCCTTTTCAAGCGCTGTGTGCTGGTCGAGATAACCCACACGCACCTTCTTTGCCCACTCTATTTTGCCCTCATCAGGCATAAGCCTGCCTGTGATAATATTCATAAAAGTCGATTTTCCCTCACCGTTTGCACCAACAAGCCCTATGTGCTCGCCCTTCAACAGTCTGAAGGAAACATCCTCAAAAATAGCACGGTCGCCAAAACCATGGCTTAGGTGCTCTACGTTTAAAATACTCATTTATACCTCCTTGACCCTTATCAGTACATGCTTCCCTAAAAGCAAATCTGATAAAAAAGTCATTTCTTCAAGATTTAGTCTGTATGCCCATATTGTTTTGCCAGTCTGTTAAGCTCATCATGAACCTCTTTCACCAGATTTTCCGGACCTATTATCTTAAAATTATCCCCCATTGCCATAATCCAATGAATAAAAAGCTTGTTATCAGCTACCTTCACAAAAACACGCGAATGAGCTTCATCCTTCTTTAAGATTGTCACATCAGTTCCAAACCTGTCAATCAGGACACCTATAGCGCTGTTTTTGCACAGTATCTCAGCCTTAATCTCTTCCCCATTGTACATACCAAACTTCGATTTGCCATAAGAAGCAATATCAAGTTTTTTGAGTTTCTCCCTTCCCTCACGGACTTTATTTTCAATCAGGATATTCTTCATCTTATCTACACGGTAATGACGAATCTCCTTTACCTGTGTATCATGGTCATATCCAATCAGATAGTAATTGCCATCATTCCACAGCAGTCCCCATGGACTGACATGATATCTGGCGCCGTCATGCTTCACCTCAAGCTCTTTTTTCGTATTCCACCGGCAATATTGAAAAGAAAGGCTTGAATTATTTGCAATTGCATTGTGTATGGCATCGACATTTTTCATGATGTCGCTATTCATGGTTTTCACTCTTCCGGCAACGTATACCTGACGCTGCAGAGTGGCAGCCTCCTGTCTGCTTGTAAGACTCTCCAGCTTCTTAATAAGCTCATTGGATTTCTCCTCAGTGATGAACTTGGCAGCCGCGACAGAATCCACTAAAAGCTTAAGCTCCGCCAGCTCAAATGCCCTGCCTATCACCTTATAATGGACAGTCCTGCCATACTGCGTCTTTTGGGTTTTGATACCAAAATCATTCAGCTGGGCTATATCGTCATACAGACTTTTTCTCGCAGCTGTGACATCGTATGCATGCAGCTTGTTTAAAATCTCATCAAGCGTAATGTCATGATTGGCATCCGTATTATTCAAAAGAATTTTCGCCAGATACAAAAGCTTTAGCTTTTGATTGCTCCTGGGTTCCTTAGATTGCTTCCCGGCAGTCAGCTCATTGTTTTCCGTTTCACTCATATACACTTATCTCCCCATCAATTTGTATTGTAACTATTCAGAAACACACGCACATTCGCAAAACCGCACGATACTCGTCACTTGATTATTGCAGCAATTTTTTCACCACACATCACACCGAGTATACATCCTAAACAGCTCAACAACACATATCCGCACCCAAGCAGGCAGTGATTATGTTCAAACAGATTATAGGATTCCAGCGAAAAAGTAGAAAACGTGGTAAAACCACCGCATACACCGGTTTTCCAAAACAAAACCATATTCTTGGATACTCCATCCCTTGCACTTGTGATTCCGACAATAAATCCAATCAGAATTGCACCGATTACATTGGTGATTAAAGTCAAAAAAGGAAATTCAGTTTTTAAAGGTATAAGGCTTATGGCATATCGGGCCATTGCACCTACGGCGCCACCCAGTGCTACAAATAAAAAATTCATGGTGGTTATCTCCTATATGTAAAATACGCGATTCTCTTTTCTCGGAATCACGTCAGGATAATCTCCATCGACATATCCAAGAGCACAATGTCCGATTCCCTCATACTCATCCTCAATACCGAGTGATTTGAGAAGCTCCTTGCCCCAGTCAGACTCAAACTCTTCCTTCGCGCGGTGAATCCAGCAACTTCCTACACCCAGATCATGTGCTGCAAGCATCAGGTTTCCCATCACAAGACTGCCATCATAGACATGTGTAGGCCAGTCCTTCTTTCCAAGAACGATAAGAATAACCGGCGCACCGTAAAATGGATCAGTATTACTTCCCATTATGTCGGCATTTCTCTTAGCGATTTCATCCCTTATTTCCTTGTTTGTCACCTGAATAATAATGGTGTTCTGTGCACCTCTGCCGTTTGCCGCAAAGGTTCCGGCCTCAATTATCCGATCAAGGATATCCTGCGGAATCATGTCCGGTTTGAATTTGCGAATACTTCTTCTGGTTTTCATTTCTTCTATTACTTTGCTCATGATTTTGGTCCTCCCATTAATTCAAAAATTTATAATCTCTCTGGCATCATAAAAAGCCGAACCGTCAGCGCCTATTGCAGCCTTTTGATTAATTTCAGTAGATATAATTGCATAATACATATTTGTTCACCCGTTTTAAGTATTATGCAGTAATTAAGCATAATTTGCAAGTATGCATAAATACTGCATATGTTATTATTAAGCATCTATATCGTATAATTGTCAAATCAGATTTTTTATCTCATTAAACACTTTTAAGTATCCGTTTGAAATGGTATTTACAACAATTCCTTTAACTTCGCCATCTCATTCTCAGACAACGTAACACCCTTTCCCATCTTCTCGTGTTCCGGTGCCCAGTCTCTGATATCATACTTTGGTTCTCCACCATTCCATGAAATCCTGTTCAGTTCTTTTGTCCATCCCTTGGCACTCTCTGAAAGAGTGCCAATATGTTCAACTATTTCATATTTAAAATCTGCCATAAATTCTCCTTCTACATTCATCAAATTGTTATTCACATACCTTTTTATCCAACGATGGGTCATTCATAATATTTAATAAACTCTGATAGCTATCAACATCGTGGTAAACCACCTTACTGTTAGACATTTCATTAAACAACTTTTTAGCACAAGAAATCTTCGCCTGCTCTATCGGTCTAAGATTAAGTGTTTCCATTGTACCTTTGGTTTCAGCTACAAAGAAAATGTGCTTAACAGTTCCCTCATAAAAAGCGATTGCCCAGTCAGGAGAATAATTGCCTACCGGAGTAGGAATTTGGAAGGTTCTTGGAAGTTTTGCATATACACATACTTCTGCTGCTGCATCCAAATCTTCAGCAAATTTTCTCTCAATACTCTTTTCTGCCGAACCATCCGTAAATACATAATCCTGAATGGCTTTCTTTGCAAGGAATGCCTTATCAAAACTCTGTGTATTCTTTTCGGCTGTGAATATTGTGCTATCGTATTCTCCTTCAATCGTATCATATGAAATATGTTCCACAATCATTGTCGCTTTCTGCTCATTGATAAGCCTGATAACCTTTGTAATAAATTCTTCCGGATTATTCTTGAACATATATAGCTTATCAGCTCTGATTCCCTGCAGGATTGCCGACACGGTTTTACGGGTAAGCGTCGTTCCCTCAGCCACTTTGCCGATAAGGTCATACTTAATCTGACTTGTTTCCGCGTGTTTCAGCGTTTGCGTCCTTGTCTTTTCTCCTGTAAATGAAGCTCCACGCTCGACCTCATACTCATTCATTTCTGCTTTTTGGCGACCAATGGTTGTTGTATACTGAAGTTCAGAAACAACAAGTTTTTCATCAATATGAGCGATTGCTTTCTTAATCAGTTCGTCACTATCGAACTCAACTGTGTAGGCATACTTGTGGTTAATTTCTCGCCATAACGCCTGAAATTCTTTCTTGGCAAAATTA
This sequence comes from Agathobacter sp. LCP21S3_B2, assembly GCF_052118705.1. NCBI lineage: Bacteria > Bacillati > Bacillota > Clostridia > Lachnospirales > Lachnospiraceae > Agathobacter > Agathobacter sp. LCP21S3_B2. Next base: position 299,100 of record NZ_JBQKGQ010000001.1, read on the forward strand.
TCATTAAGCGGATTATCCTTAACTTTTGTTTCATGACCATCTGTAAACATATCCTGAAGAATACTATCATCATATACAGATTGAATAAGCGTATGGATACCCTCTGCCATTGGTTTAAGCTCATCCGGCAGTTCTGCGACAGTTCCACTCTTAATTTCCTGACGGTATTTATCCGTTACTTTACGCTTCATATCTACATAGCCATTCTGAATAAGATAAAATTCAATAGCATTTGCAGTTTCGTCATCTATAAGTGTAGGAACATCATCCACTTTAATATACTTGCCCTTAAAGTATTCACTTGTTGCAACAGTTGGTCTGTCATAAAGTACAGTCTTAATATCAGACTGTAAATCTGTAACAAATGTCTTGTAACTTTCACTTGCAACAACTGTCAACACGTTAATATCGTGTACTGTTTCTCCGCAGCTTTCAACATCCATTCGATTACCATTCTGATTCACACACAAACGGAGTCCACGCCCCACCTCTTGACGTTTTGCAGTATTACTATCGGAATGTTTAAGCGTACAAATCTGAAATACATTCGGATTATCCCAGCCTTCACGCAATGCCGAGTGGGAAAATATAAATCTTGTAGGCTCATCAAAAGAAAGCAATCTTTCCTTGCTCTTTAAAATCAAGTCATATGCCGAAATATCATCGGAGAACTCACTGCCACGCTTTACTTTACTGTCGATAGCGTGTCCTTTTTTATCAATACTGAAATAGCCTTTATGTACTTCGTTTACATCACTACAAGTTGATTTTAAGTATCTCTGGTACGGAGTATCAAGCAATGTTACATATTCATTAAGCACGTTAATATACTCCTGCTCAAACATCTTGCCGTATTCGCCAAGAACTTCATCTCCGTTTTCATCGTACTGACGATATTTTGCAACTTCATCAATAAAGAATAATGACAGGCATTTAATTCCCTTATCAAAGAGTTTTTCTTCTTTCTCAAAATGCGAAAGAATTGTTTCTCTTATCTGAATACGACGCATATCTTTTTCCGAAATATCGCCAACAATATCTCCTGTACTTATAACTTCTCCATTTGTAAAAGTTACTGTTCCACGAAGCGGGTCAATCTCTGAAATTGTATATCCCTTATACTGTTCCATCTCCTGTGAAACATAATATAAATCATCGCTCACGCCAAGAATACGGGGCTCACGGTTAATGGATTTATTGTACCTAATTTCAATTTCAATTTTTGCCATAGGCGGCTTTTTGCTTGAAAGCACAATCTGTTCAAGGTACAAATAACTGTCCGTACCTCTGAAATTCTTAACCTCAAACCCTTTCACTTCAATCTTCTTGACCAATTTCTTATTAAATGCGTCCAAAGCATCAAGAACATAAATAAGATTATGATGCTTTGCATGGGTAGCAGAATAATTAAGGCTAAAAAGCGGATTAAAGTTTTTCAATGCCTTTTGCGTTACTTCTCCTCCCATCTTCTGCGGTTCATCAAGAATAATAATCGGTCTATTCGCTTTGATTACATCAATCGGACGACGAGAACCAAATTCATCACGCTTCGAGTAAATAATACGTGCTTCTTTACTGCGTCCATCCTCTTTAAGAGAAGAAGCGAAAGCCTGCGTGTTGATAATCATTACATTGATACCTGAACTGCTTGAGAAGTTATCAAGCTGATTCAGATTTGAACTGTTATAAATGAAGAAACGCGCCTTTTTACCATAATGCTCCATAAAATGGTCGGCTGTAATCTCAAAAGATTTTTTTACACCCTCACGAATAGCAATACTCGGAACAATCACAATAAACTTGCTCCATCCATACTTTTTATTCAATTCAAACATCGTCTTGATATATACATATGTTTTACCGGTACCTGTTTCCATTTCAATATCAAGACTGCATCTTCCCATATCTTTTACAAGAGAATTTGAAAGCTTAATATTATTCTGACGCTGTAAAGCCTGAATGTTACTGAGAAGCTGTTCATCCGAAAGCTCCACCAGTTCATTCTTGTATCCGGTATCGTTTGCCGGGTCATACAATTGCATTTCTTCATCTGTAAATCCCAATGTCATCTGCATATCCTTGGACTTCATCTTGCCGAGGTCACGAATATAGCTGATTTTATCGTAAAAGCCCTGTCCATTAAAAACCTTTACAACTGCGTCAACAGCGTCCGTTTGATATTGTTGTATCTTAAAATTAAATTTCAATTTGTCAGACCTCCTTCGTAAGTGTCCCAAAGGAAAGTAACAAAAGTAATACTGCATCCCACTGCAAGTTTTGCGTGTCTTGTTTCCAGCCCTGTAAATGAAGCACTTTTACCATGTCCACTACCATACGGATTTCTGATTTCAGCAAGTTTTGTTGTTATTCCTCTCAAATTTCCAAGAACTGCTTTTATATTTTCTGAAACTGGGTCAGAGTCTGGAATATTTTTCGGAGTAAGATTAAGGCGTTTTAGAGTTTCACCCGTAAGTTTACTCATATCCCAGTTCTTATCCCAAGTCACACCTTTATTATCCAGAATTGTTTTACAACAACTTTCAATCAGTTCTTTTGCTTTTCCGATAGCATCTGTCGGATTTTCGTTTTGCATTCTCAGCATTAGTTCTATCTGCTTAGAAAGATACTCGCTCGAAAATTTTTCCTGTAACTCAGCAGCATTTGTTGCAAGAGGTGTTGTAACATTCAATACTCTGTCCATATATGCCCGACACTTTTTATACAAACGAGCGTACTCGGCATTATATCTGAAATATCCATATGTTTCCTCATCTGTTTCTTGCGTATATTCTTTTTCGTAATTTTCCTCATAGTAATCTAATAAATCTTTTAGTAGCTTAATAACATTTCCTTCGGAAGCTTCATTAACATATGCTGACAGTGACTTTCCTTTTGACATTTTATACTTATCACAAAGGGCAATTCCTATGCTTTCCATTGTAAAAACATCAAAGTCATTCGTACTAAAATCCAATACATAACCGCCTCGGTTAAAAAGCTTTAAAAACGTTCCCACTTCAATTTTTGTTAATGTTTCCACTTTACAGCACCTTCCTTACTGTGTCAGGGCTGTATGCAGCAAAAATCTGCTCGAAATTAGTTGCGACACTATCGTTTGCCATAGAGCTGTCACGCATAACAAAATAATATGGTTTCTGCTTTGCAATCTCTGTAATCACTTCTTCAGTTACGTTGCCATCAAAGCAAGCTATCAAATAATTATTCTCAACATTGAAAACTATCTTTCCGGCAATAGTAGTTTCTTCAATTTTGCTGGAAAGAAGCACACCTAAGTCCAGCATAACCTGAAATAGCAAATCTTCGGATGTTCTATCTTCTTTAATGTTATCTTCAAGACTTGTAAACAATGATGGCTCATACTCGGTAGGATTATAGTATACGTCTTTCATATTAGAGGTATCGCATTTCAGCACTCGGAACCCACCGTCGAATTTTGCTTCAGGATTTTCCTCTGCAATTTTCTTTGCAGCTCTGCGGATACGTTCTTTACCTATTTCACATATGTTCTTGTATCCTGCTTTATAGGCTTCACTTTTTTCATCTACTACTTCAGGCAGTTGTACCATAATGAACTTGCGGTGGCCACCGTCCTCTGCATTAAGCTGCATAACTGAATGAGCAGTAGTTGCAGAGCCTGAAAAAAAGTCGAGTACTTCACAATCTGATTTTGGGTACATTGACAAAACATATTTTATATAATCTATTGCCTTTGGAAAATCAAAGCCAAATTTCTGAGCCTTCATCCATTTTGTAGAAGATTGTGAATCAAAAAACAAGACTGACTTTGGCAATGATTTTTCATTATCGAACAAATAGTTTTTAAGCTGAGGCATAACAGTTTCTGTCTCTCCAAAAAGAATATAATCGTTGTCAATTAGCTTATTCATTTCGCTTTCTGAATATGCCCAACCTCGAGTACCCGTTTTACATGGCTTTTTAGTAACTGGATGAATCACATCATATCTTGCCTTACTTCCAGGAGCAGTTAAATCAGAGGCACGAAAAGGTCCTCGTTCATCAACATAGGTGTAATGGTCAAACTCATAATATTTTGGATATTTGACAAGAGACAGTAACTCTGAATGTATTTCATCCATCGTTTTTCCACTCTTAAGTAGTTGCTGTGTAATCTTTATGAAACTATCAGAGTTTGTTTTTGCTACAGCCCATCCAGTAGGTGTTGCATCCTTATTTTTTGCAACGCAAAGAAGGTATTCGTGAGTTATTGACACAAAGCGAGAGTTATTTTTAGCAGAATTAGATACAACAATAAAAGTGGCAATGATATTTGACATTCCAAAAACCTCTCCACAACACCTCATCAAATTATCAATTTCCTTATCATCAATACTTATCAATATAATACCATCATCTGACAATAAATCTTTTGCAAGTTTCAGTCTTGGATAAATCATGTTTAGCCAGTCTGTATGGAAACGCCCATTGCTTTCCGTATTTGTAAAAAGTCGATTTCCTTCATGATCAAATTGTCCACTACTTGCAAAATATTCTTCTATATCTTGGGCAAAATCATCCTCATACAAAAAATCGTTTCCTGTATTGTATGGAGGATCAATATAAATCATCTTGATCTTACCAAGATATGTTTCCTGAAGCAACTTTAATACTTCTAGGTTATCCCCCTCAATATAAAGGTTTTCTGTATTATCAAAATCCACACTACCACTACTACAATATGGTTTTCCCTCACTATCTGCTCCAGTTGGATTCATTTCATCATCTCGAACAGGACGCAGAGTCTTATTGATAGGAGCATTGGCAAGAAGAACAGATTTCTTCTTGTCAGGCCAAGTAAACTGATAACGTTCTTCATTTCCGTCAACAACTTTGCAAGAAATCTCCTGCATAAGTACGTCCTTATCAATAGCACGAACCACTTCGCCGTTTTCATCAATTGTTTCAGTAACAGCATTTGGAAACATTGCCGCTAACTTCTTAAAATTCTCATCAGCTTTATTAACTGTCTGCATTTTGAGCTTGTCCATTTTCTTTTTCCTCCAATTTTTCTAAAGGCTTCAATCTTAATAAAAAATCCGTAAACAAAATCGCATTTAATGCCATTTTCTTATTCGGATAAGTATTGTACCAACAATGTGCAATGCCATGACGTCCGGGAACATCTGGTTTAACTTCTTCAACTTTTCTGCAATCATAGAAAATAAATTCTTCACAAAAAGAGGCGAAGATTTTATCAAATTCATTTTCTTCTATCAACTTAGTTAAATTTTCACGAGTTTTTCTACTTACTCTGTAACTATTATCATTCACTTTTTCCTGAATGATTCCTTCCCACAATGTTGATAAAGCACTTACTGTCAAAGCATATTCTCTACGATGGTATGCTTGAACAGCTTGAACTAAAATCCTTATCATATAAGACGGTAATCCCATCTTTCTCCATCTACGTTTAAAGTTATCAATTTCATCCTTATCATAATAAGAGAAAATCAGTCTATCAATTCTCTTTATACGGTTCTTACTTGCTCTACTGGAATTCAATATTTCAAGCATTTCATGGACAATTCTAAAACTTGCAATCCACCCTGCATAAGGAAACCACTTGGCATCAAACATTGCTTTTAAGAATACATCATTGACTTCTCTGTAATCGTGGTCAAAACCTGCTGCCCGAATGTTTTCAAGTATACTCGTCAATGGAGAAAAATCTATCGTTTGTAACCACTTACCTAATCTAGAAGTAATGGATTGTATTTCCCTCATTGCGGAATTATTGACAAGAGTATTAAGACCCGAAATTAAATTTGCTGTTGCATTCATACCTAAATCATCCAATATCTTAATTGCTGGAATATCAAATTGATAATTATGTAGGGACGATTTGATTGCTAATTTTCCAATACTTTTAAAAGCATTATTATTTGCCGATGCAATAGCTGCATTTATTTTTGGGCTCATTTGTAATGCTCTTGACTTCATAACATTCATATTATCCTGAGCAATCCTCATCGCACTATTGTCAGTTATGTTTCTCATAGCATCTAAAGCTTGTGTAGATACCTCAAATTTCGGAATATTAACGCCTTCAACAAGCTGTTGCATCTTTTTCTCTTGTTCTAATATTGGAGAAAATTTTTCTTGCAATTTTTCACTTGTTTCGATGCTTTTTCGTAAAGCTTTTGGAATATTATCATTATTGTTGTTGTCTATCGTTAATCCCTCCAATTTTTAAAATTTTTATCTAATTTGCAGATAACATATCAAATTCCTTTTTCAAATTTCTAACCTTTGATACAAGCTCAAACTTCTTTTTAGGCTGCTTCTCTGCCCTTACCTGCTTTTCAAGTTTTGCAATCTCTTTTTCGAGCTTCTGCTTTTTTTCATTTATCTCTATCTGTTCATCAAGTGAATTTCCTTTTTCTATATTCACTCCGCCGACAGCAATAACGATATTCTCCCAGACAATATCGAGATTTAACCCTTTAAGTTCAACCTTTTGTTCTTCTGTCGGCATCCATGCTGTCTGCATTACCTTTGTATGGTAAATAGCAAGTCTGCTTTCATTCTCATATTCAAGAACAAATAAAATATTTTGCGGTATCAACTTAGAAAGTGTTGCTATCGTTTTTTCGTCATATTCTTTCCTTTTAAGAGAAACAAGCAAAACAAAAAAGCTTTTTACGTCCTCTCCGGAAGGAATATTGATCTTATTGGGAGCAATCTCATTTACTATCGTGATTCTTGAAATATCAGCATCAATTTTTTCTTTTGCAGCTGTATTCATTTGAAATTTTGTATAAATTGCTTTTTTCGGAAGTTGCTTACTTGTTTCCGTTAATTGTGGTAATCCCAGCATATCATTCTCCTTTATTTAACAATTAAAAAGCTAATAAGTTCAAAGTCATTCAAACCTTTTATCTCATTACTCAAAAAGCTAACCTGACTGCCACCTAAGAAATTGTCTATATCACTTTCATCTTTCAGTTCAATGATGGATGCAATGGCATCTCCAAGCAAATCCGAATATTTTCCCATTTTCCGACCATCATCTGTTTCATCATTGAATTGGGCACATAATTCTTTATCCGGTTCCTTTTTACCCTTACATAAAAGCCTAAATGAATCCAGCATTTCCTTTGGTGAAAGATGATCTATGATTACCTCTCCTTCTTCTGACATATATACCATATAGAACGGATGCAGCCTGTTTTGACTGTTGATATTTATCTCATTCTTTATATTTCTAAGCACATATATTACACCAGCCGGCAATTCTTCCGTTGCTTTTACCACAGCATTCATTCCATGCGGTGCCTTTTCAATCTCAGGATGTGTCTTAATATAATCAAGCAAGTCCAGTCTGAACTCATTCAACCCAAGATCCATAATTGATATTCCGGATGACATATCTTCAATATCTACCACTTCCTTCCTATTCTGTCAAGCCTAAAATGTAGATTTTTCAAGGCTTTGACGTATTTTTATTACCTCTAAAACAGAGCCGAGGGTGATGAATATCGTAGTATCGAGTACCG